>NZ_JNIR01000001.1:0-47500 GCF_000702605.1 Exiguobacterium acetylicum DSM 20416
GGTTCGTGACTTCGCGGATCAGTGCGCTCGTCGGAAACGAAGCGTTCTACATGTTACAAGAAGGACTCGGAACACCAGAAGAGATCGATAAAGCGATCAAACTCGGCTTAAACTATCCGATGGGACCATTCGAACTCGGGGACTTGGTCGGACTCGATACTCGACTCCATAACTTAAAGTATCTGCATGAGAAGCTCGGCGAAAAATACCGTCCGGCACCACTACTCGAACAGTATGTCAAAGCGGGTCGACTCGGTCGTAAAACAGGTCGTGGCGTCTATGACTATACGAATCGTGAGGTGACATCATGAGACGTGTCGCTATCATCGATGCCGTTCGGACACCGATCGGTCGCTATAACGGCGCGTTGCGTCAGGTTCGTCCAGATGACTTAGGAGCACGTGTCATCGAAGCATTGCTTGAACGTAATCCACAAGTCGATCCGAAGACGATCGAGGAAGTCATTTTCGGCAATGCGAATCAGGCGGGAGAAGACAATCGTAACGTCGCCCGGATGTCTGGACTACTAGCTGGTCTACCGGTCGAAGTCACCGGTACGACGATCAATCGCTTATGTGGATCAGGACTCGATGCTGTCATCGCGGCAGCGCGGGGAATTGCCTTAGGTGAAGGCGATATCTATATCGCTGGTGGAACGGAAAGCATGACGCGTGCACCATTCGTTCTCGCGAAGCCGGATCAAGCCAACCCACGTGGCAATCAGACGATGTACGATACGACGATTGGTTGGCGTTTCGTCAATGATCGTTTAGCAGATCAATACGGAACGGATTCGATGCCGGAAACAGCTGAGAACGTCGCCCGTCAGTACGGCATCTCGCGCGAAGCACAGGATGACTTTGCGTTTGAGAGCCAGCAACGCGCAAAACAAGCGATCGAGGCAAATCGCTTTACTGAGGAACTAGTTGCGGTCACGCAGACGGACCGGAAAGGTAACGTCAGCGTCTTCGACCGCGATGAACATCCCCGTCCTGAGACGACGCGTGAGAAACTGTCGACGCTTCGTCCGTTATTCCCGAACGGTACCGTGACAGCGGGAAATTGCATCTGGCGTCAACGACGGTGCGTCGCGCTGTTATTGATGAGTGAAGAAAAAGCGAAGGCACTCGGTTTGACACCTCTCGGGTATTATCGAGCGAGTGCGACAGCAGGGGTCGAACCTGCCGATCATGGGCATTGGACCGATCGACGCGACAAAAAAAGTCCTCCGGCGGGCAGGGTTGACGGTCGAACAGCTCGATCAGATCGAGTTAAACGAAGCCTTTGCGGCTCAAAGTCTTGCTTGTATCGAAGTACTTGGTCTACCGACAGAAAAAGTCAACGTCAATGGCGGAGCGATCGCCTTCGGTCATCCACTCGTGCAAGTGGTGCTCGGATTTTGACGACATTATTGCATGAGATGCGCCGGACGAACCGGACGTATGGTCTTGCGACGATGTGTGTCGAGTCGGACAAGGGATTGCCCTCGTCGTCGATCGGGAGGGACTCATATGATTCACTTAGAACGAGAAGGCTATTATCGCGATCGTCCGGATTTGATCGCCCGGAACGCTTAAACTGTTCTCCGATTACCCGACGCTTGTCGCCTTGCAGGAACAAGTCGATGCGTTGTCGGTCGACTCGGAAGCCGCGGGTCGTCCTGTTCACCGGAACCGGTAAAGCTTTCCAGTGCAGGCCGCCGATTTAAAAGAACGCGTGCAGTTTAATGAAGAAGAAGGTCCGACGTAATGTCCTTGCGATTCGCAACGTCTTCACGTCGATCGCACAATTACCCCAACCGACCAATCGCTGCCGTCAATGGGCACGCGCTCGGTGGTGGCTTTGAATGGATCCTTGCCTGTGATTTCCGCTTTCTCGTCGAGGATGCCCTCGTCGGGTTGACGGAGACTAGCTTCGGAATCATTCCTGGGGCTGGCGGAACACAACGCTTGCCGCGATTGATTGGGGAGACACGGGCGAAGGAATTGATCTTCACAGCGAAAAAAATCGATGCGATGACGGCAGAACGTTACGGACTCGCGACCGCTGTCGTCGCCCGGGAAGCGTTGATGACGACGTGTCTTGAGTTTGCCCATCAAATGTACAAAACGGTCCATCGCCTTGCGTCAAGCGAAGCGAGCGATTGATCAAGGGCGGGATGTCTCGCTCGAACGAGGAACTACAGCTCGAAACGGAAGCCTATGAAGTCGTCATCCCGACCGCAGATCGTCAGGAAGCGCTACAAGCCTTCGCTGAAAAACGGGCACCACGCTTTGAAGGAAGATGAGGATGGTCGACGTTTGAAATTAACCGTATACTAACGATTACACACTATGAACGACTGAAGAGAGAGTGAATACCATGAGTGCGAACACCCAATCAATGATTTTTACGATTTTACGGCGATTATATCCGGCATTACGGCAATCACATCTGGGTCGGGAGTTTAATTCGACTCGTCAAAGAGTTCGGACATAACGAACAAGCCGTTCGGGTCGCGGTATCCCGAGTGGTTAAACAAGGCTGGCTCGTCTCTGAGAAGCAAGGAAGTAAAAGTTTCTATTCGTTGACGCCACGTGGAGTGAAGCGAATGGAGGAAGCCGCGCGCCGGATCTATAAATCAACACCGCACGACTGGGACGGGAAGTGGCGGACGCTGATGTACACGATTCCCGAGGATAAGCGACAAATTCGCGACGAGCTTCGTAAAGAACTGACGTGGAGTGGGTTTGGCAACTTATCGAACGGGGTCTGGATTTCACCGAACCCGCTTGAAAAAGAGGCGGAACGATTGATTGAAGCATACGAAATCGAAGAGTATGTCGATTTCTTTGTCGGTGAATACCATGGTCCAAAACAGGACCAATCCCTCGTCGAGCGTGCGTTTCCGCTAGAGGAATTGCAGGAACGTTACGAGACGTTCATCACGGATTATAGCCGGCAATACATCGTCCATCAGAGTCAGCTCCAACTCGGAGAAATGACGGATGAACAGTGTTTCGTCGAACGGACGATGCTCGTGCATGAGTACCGGAAGTTCCTTTTCACGGATCCGGGATTACCGCAGGAACTGTTACCAGATGCTTGGAGCGGACACCATGCGGCGCTCTTGTTCGAACAGTATTACCGATTGCTCGCACAGCCAGCGAGTCGGTTCTTCGAATCAAATCTTTGAAGAGACGCACGATGTGTCACAACGCAGTGCTTCGTACGACGCAGCGGAACACCCGCTGTTTGCGGAGCGATAAGAACAATACATGAAAGAGCGGGACGGATCAGTTGATCCGCCCCGCATTCGTGTCATTCAGATGTATTCTGTTCAGCTGATTCTGCGAGGATGTTTCGGAAGGCATATCCTTTATCGACGTAAGAATCAATCGACTCCTGAATCATCGCGAGATCTGCTTCTGTTAGTTCACGCACGACTTTACCGGGTGAGCCGATGATCAGCGAACGCGGGTGGGAAAACTTTTCCCGACGGAATCAACGTATTCGCCCCGATGATGCATTCTTCACCGATGTCTGCGTGATCAAGAACGGTTGCACCCATTCCGACGATCGAACGACGTCCGATTTTGCAACCGTGTAAAATCGCGTTATGTCCGACCGTCACTTCATCTTCAATGACGACGGGTGCCCCTTCATAGAGATGAATCGTCGCGTTGTCCTGGATACTGCATCGTTTCCCAATCGTAATCGGTCCTTCGTCACCGCGTAAGACAGCGTTGAACCAGACGGTAGACTCGGAACCGATCGTCACGTCTCCGATCAGATAAGCACCAGGAGCGATGAATACATCGGAGGCGACGTTCGGATGAATCGATTGATACGGAATTTTCATAACAGAATGACCTCGTTTCTATAATAAGATGAATTACTATTCATTCCATATCAGTATAGCATGTGCGTGAAGGCGAGAACGGAGGGAAGACATGTTTCCGATTTGTGAGATCTTTAAAATTCGGTATCCTTTGATCCAAGGAGGAATGGGTAACATTAGTCATGCGGCACTCACGGCAGCGGTGTCGAATGCCGGAGGACTCGGAACGCTCGGGTGCGGGACATTGTCGGTCGATGAAGTGGCGTCGCGGATCCACGAGACACGAATGCTGACGGATCAACCATTTGCCTTGAATATCGCGATTCGGGTGTCTCCCTATACGGAAGCACTGATTGATCTCGCGATTGCAGAAAAGGTCCCGGTCGTCTCCTTGTCGGCCGGAAACCCGGCTCCGTACATAGAGCGACTTCAAGCTGCCGGCATCAAAACTATCGCCGTCGTCGCCTCGGTCAAACAGGCGTTAAAGGCAGAACAGGCAGGTGCTGATGTACTCGTAGCGGAGGGAGTTGAAGCGGCAGGCATCAATTCGCCGCTCGAGTTAACGACGCTGACCTTGATTCCGCAGCTCGTCGACCGGGTCAACCTTCCCGTCCTTGCAGCGGGTGGAATCGGTGACGGTCGTGGACTGGCAGCTGTTCTGTTACTTGGTGCGGCTGGCGCCCAACTCGGAACACGGTTGATCGCGACGGAAGAGGCGAAGGTTCATTCGGCATACAAGGCGCACTTAATGGAGGCGACCGATACCGATACACGCATCATCGGACGTTCCGTCGGATTCGTCCGACGTGTCCTTGATGGTCCTTACGTCGAACGACTCACAGCAGAGACACCTGCTGCTTTTCTCGATCAGACGAATGAGTCGTATCATATCAGAGGTGCTCTTGAGGGCGATGAGGAGAAAGGGTATGTCAACGCTGGACTGGTTGCGGGATTGATTCATGACGTGCCGACTGTTGCGGAGTTGTTTACGCGCATGATGACGGAAGCAGAGGAACAGCTGAAACAAACGACGACTCGTTTTACGACATGAGCATATAGTGAGGGACCCGTGATTCCACTTGTGGACAGCGGGTTTTTTCATGTTTTTTTGAAAATGGGACATTTGTCCTTTTCAAGTAGGGCACGAGTAAGGTCTACTCTAGTGTAGAGATTAAAGGAGGAGATGACGTGCAAGGAGTCGTGTTTGCTTTGATGAGCGGTCTGTTCATCGCCCTGCAAGGCATATTCAATGCGCGCCTTGCGACAGGCGTCGGACCGTGGTTGTCCGTATTGATCGTCCACTTTGTGGGTTTGATGGGTTGTTTAGTCATTTACAGTTTCGTACGAGACCGGAAAATCGGTGGCTTCCGTCAGTTACCGTGGATTTATGCGAGCGGTGGTTTGATTGGCGTGCTAGTCGTCGTAACGGAACTCACAGCAATCCAAAAACTCGGGATGACATGGGCGATGTGTCTATTACTCGTCGCACAGATTCTATGTGCCTTTCTGATTGATTTAAAAGGATGGTTCGGTGTCTTAAAAAAACAAGGAAATCGTGGTCAGTGGGTTGGTGTGGGTCTCATGCTTGCGGGAGTTGCGATTTTCTCACTTGTCTAAAGGGGGGAATGAACATGGAAACCGTCATTCAACAGTATGGACTGGATACGATTTTGACGGAAGAGACGCGCGCTTGGTTGCGTCAAGAAACCTTCCAAAAAGGAGAACTCCTCTGTACGACAGGGGCATCGATTGACCGGATGTACTTCATCGTCGCAGGCAAGGTCAAGATTTCTGCTGCCTCGTCAGAAGGGAAACAACGGATTCTGCGATTCAAGACACCTCTGACGGTGATTGGTGACGCCGAATTCATCAATGAACGGGAAGTGTTGAATACGGTCGAAGCGGTGACCGACGTCGAGGTGTTGAGCGTGCCATATGCGATTTTACGCGAGCACAATACGACGAACGTCTTTCTGCAATTCCTATTACGGACGATCACAGCAAAATGGTATGCCGACTCGAAATCAGCATCGCACCATGTGTTGTATACCGTCGAGGAGCGATTTGCGGGATATTTGTTGTCGATCGCTTCTGAAGCCAGTGACAGTTTATTTTATCAGGAGATGCGGACGTCGAACTTACATGACGTCGCTGACTGGCTTGGAACGAGTTATCGTCATCTCAACCGTATCATCACGAAATTATGTGAAGAAGAGATTCTCGTTCGACGACGCGGGAAAATCATCATCGTCGATCTGGAGCGGATTCGCGAGAAGGCGAACGGTAACAGCTATGAGTAAGGAGGAACGAACATGGTAATGGGCATCGTGTGTGCCGTGTTGGCAGGGATGTTGATCAGTTTACAGACGGTACTGAATGCTCGGATGAGTGACGCGTTCGGTGCATGGGCGACAACGACGCTGGTCTTCTTCGTCGGTTTCGTCGGAGCAAGTGTCACCTATGTCCTGTTTCGTGGTGGAACGATTGGGCAAATCCAAAACGTATCGCCGCTCTATTGGTTCGGCGGACTCGTCGGTGTTGGTGTCGTCTTTTGTGTCATGCGTGGAATTCAGTTGCTTGGTCCATCCGTCGCGATTTCTGTCGTTCTGATTTCGCAGTTAAGCTTTGCTCTCGCTGTCGATACGTTCGGTTGGTTCGGTTTACCACAAATTGATTTATCGTTCGGTCAGCTCATCGGTCTCGCCGTCATGGTATGCGGGATCTTTGTCTTGAAGCGGTATCAAGTCGTAGCACCAGAAGAGAAGGCGAAGGATCAGGTAGAACGTGTTTCATAATAATCGAATGCAGAATGAGGACAGTGGAATTTCAATCCACTGTCTTTTTTGACTAGTCTTCTACTTGAATAATACGTTTTCTGAAATAGAGTGAGAAAACAAGGATAAGAAGACCACTGTACAACATGATCGTCGTGATCGAAACGTGAAACGACAGTAAAAACGAGAGGAGCGCGTAAGATAATGGAACGAGACCGTTTGACGCTGCGTTGACGACACTCATGACACGTCCCATCGTCTGTTCCGCACACTGAGACTGGATGAACGTAATGAAGCGAATATTGATGATCGAAGAAAGGACACCAAGTGATAAAAGGATGATCAGGTACAACAACATCTGCTGGGCTTGGCTAAGCAGGAAGAGAAGCAGACCTAAGGCACCAATCAATCGGACCGATGAGGTAAGCTTAATTTCTTTCATCTGCGCAAAACCACTCCAGAGCGCCCCTCCGAGCATTCCCATTTGATAAGCCCCTTGCATATAACTTAAATCCATCGCACTTCCCTGAAGCACATCATGAACGAGTAGTGGAATTCCGAGTAAGAGTGGTCCAAAGAAAAAGAAATTGACACAGATGATAAGAAAAAGTGTCTGCTTGAGTTGCTGAAAGTGAAAGACGTAATGCAGCCCTTCTTTTAGTTCGAAGAGCGCTGAATGCTGAAGCGATCGCTTGATCTTAGATTCACGAATACCATACGTGAAAAGAAGTGTCAGACAGAGTGTCCCGAAAATCACAAGAAAGACGTACGAGTAAGAGGAATAGCTGAGGATGACTCCACCAAGAATCGGACCTGAAAAAAGGGCGATTTGATTAGATGTCTGAATCAGTGAATTGGCTTTAGTGAGCTGTTCTTTCGGAACGAGTGTAGGCAGTAAGGAAGCATTCGCCGGCGAAAAAAATGCATCCACACTACCAAACAGCAAGGCGAATCCTAAAATCGTCAGCAACGTAAGCTGATCGGCATGAAGTAAAACGAGAAGACAAAGAATGAAACTGATCCGTAGACCGCTCGAGATACGCATGATCGTTGAACGTTTATAGCGATCGGATAAGACGCCACCGAATAACATGAGAAAAATACGGGGTAACAAGGTAGCCATGAGGACGAATCCAAGATAGGATGCTTGGTTTAACGTATGGATGACATACCATTGTTCAACAAACAGATACATCGATAACGAAAGGGCAGAGCACATACCGGACCCCCATAAAAATAAAAAGGATCGATTTTTAAACAGCGAGTGTTGCATATCCATTTCAACAGGTAGCATGGGGCACCTCCGATTTAAACCTCGTCATTCTCAAACAGTGGTTCATCAATTGCTAAAGCAGTCGTCATGATGTAAAAGTGCTTTTGATCTTTTTCGTCAGGTGGAGACTGTGTGAACTCGTCTAATAAAGCACGATATTTTGTAGCAAACCGTTGAAAGTCGGCTTCAGACATCGTTAGTTCCTTTTGAAGCGATAAGCTCATCCAGTCCTCGACGTTCGAAGATACGGGAGCAAAAGCAGCTGTCGGAGCCGTAAGGACGCGTGTCTTTGCCCGGTCGAGTACCTCAAGATACGACTGCCGAGTCGCCTCTTTTGTCTCGACGAAGTTCAGAAGGTGATCAGCAGGAATGTATCCTCGGGCAATCGCTTGGTAATATTTCAACAAGTTGCCACCCTGTTCTTCTGTCCGGACGAGGCGAATTAAGTCATGCTTTTCAAGTTCCCGTACATGATAAAGGACCTTCGCGCGGGATAACGTCAGCAAGTGGGCTAACTGATGCACCGTATGCGGTTTTTCGACGAGAAACATAAGAATTTTTGTTCGTAATGGATCACTGATCACCTTCAATTGTTCATAGCTGCTCAGTATATGAATCGCTTTTTGTTCCATCCAATCATCTCCTTTTTAACTGGTTAATTTTTGTTAACCGTAAAACAAAAGGCTTCATTTGTAAACGATTACAAATTTATGCAAGGGTGACGCAAAGGACAAAGCAGTTGGTTTACATACAAAAAACTGACTCCAATGACATCTCGGTCATCCTCCACTTTCTACTGGAAAGTAGGGGAAGAACGAGATGCTTGAAATCAGTCTCAGCTACTGTGTATGGTTCGAGGTGATTAGACCGTCGTCGTATCTTTCCATTCTTGCTCGATGAAGGCATCGCGACCAGAAGCAGCACGATCTTTTTTATAGTGTTCTGGATTTTTCTTATGGAAGTCTTGATGGTACTCTTCCGCCGGATAAAACTCAGAAGCGGCATCGATCCGCGTCACGATCGGTTGTTTGAAACGATTGCTTGCAGCAAGAGCGTCACGAGAAGCGATCGCTGCTTCATGCTGAGCATCCGTATGATAGAAGATTGCTGGTGCGTACTGCGTGCCGCGATCTTGGAACTGACCGTCTGCATCCGTCGGATCCGTTTGTGGCCAGTAGAGTTCGAGCAGACGCTCGTACGGGAACAGACTCGGATCAAACGTGATTTGAACGACTTCGAGATGTCCTGTCGTTCCTGTTTTAACTTGCTCGTATGTCGGGTGATCGACGTGTCCACCCATGTAACCTGATACGATTCCCTCGATTCCTGGTAATTCTTCAAACGGTGTCACCATACACCAAAAACATCCACCTGCAAATGTTGCTTTTTCCATCCGTATCTTCCTCTCCGTGGGAAATTCCCATTGTATGTCTGACAGCGAGAAAAACGAAAACGACTCCTTCGCTTGGTTGCAAAAGGAGTCGCCGCTTTTTATCAACCAAAGCTTTCGCTTTGCTGGTCGTAGCACCTTGCTATGCGCAGGTTGCTGGGACGTCATCGATCCAGATCTCTCGGTCCACTCTTGATAAGGGTATATGAAGTTGATGTCATTCGTTATCATTGTTGTGATGATACCATTCACAAAGAAAAAAAGTCAATCCTTAGGTTTCAAGGCACGTAAAACGGTCGCTCCGAGTGTTTTCGCACCAACCAACAACGCCTGTTCGTTGATCTCGTACTGCGGATGATGTTGCGGATGATTGACGCGACCGTCCGTATATCCGGAGCCGGTGAAGAAATAACTACCCGGTACGTGCGTTAAGTAATGTGCGAAGTCATCCGCCGCCATCATCGGTGTGAGTGACCGGACAGATGCTTCCGGTAAGAAAGAAGCGGCTTCCTGAACGAGTTTTGTCTCGTCCGGATGATTCCAAAGCGCCGGGTAACCCGTCGTGAAGTCAATCGAATAGGTGGCACCGATGCCGGCACACGTTGTTTTGGCGATAAGGTCGACTTCTTGTCGGAGCTGATGTCGTAGTGTCTCGTTGAACGTCCGAATCTCCCCGACGATGCGTGCTTCACCTGTGACGATGTTCGGAGCCGTTCCCGCATGGAAGGACCCGATCGCAAGGACAGCGGGTTCGAACGGATCGACCCGTCGACTGACAAGGTGTTGGAGGTTACAGACCAGTTGTGCACCGGCGACAAGCGCATCTTTTGTTTTGTGCGGTGCCTGGGCATGCCCGCCTTGACCGTGAACGATGATTTCGAATTCATCGATCGCGCATAATGTATGTCCTTCTCGAAAACCGATCGTACCGACCGGTAAATCATTTTCGAGATGTGTCGCGAAGATCGCATCGACGCCTTCGAGGACACCGGCTTCAATCATTTGGATCGCGCCACCGGGAAAGACCTCTTCACCATGCTGGTGGATGATTCGAATCGTTCCTTGCAATTGATCCCGTAATGGATAGAGTGTAGCAGCAAGGGCCATCACCATCGCCGTATGCCCATCGTGTCCACATGCATGCATGACACCAGGGTGAATCGACCGGAAAGCGAGTGTCGTCTCTTCTTGAAGCGGTAAGGCATCAAAATCTGCACGAACAGCAATCGTCGGACCAGGTTGTTTGCCTTCGATCGTCGCGACGACACCACGACCTCCGACGGCTGTTTCGTGAGGGATGCCCTGCTCCGCATAAAAGTTTGCAATCCGTTCTTGTGTGCGGACTTCCTGGAAAGAGAGTTCCGGATGTCGATGAAAATCACGACGTAACGCGATCATCGTGGGTTCGAATTGTTCAAGTGCTTCAAAAAGTTGAGTTTGCATCTTCAGGCTCCTTTGACGTGTGTCTTTTCGTGAAAATGGGTACAGATACAGGTAATCACGAAAGGGGATAATGAAACATGGGAGAAATCGTCGTCAACGCTGTACTTACAATCAAAGCAGGACTTGCGGATCAAGTCTTCCCGATTCTACAAACGGTCTATCATGCCTCACAAAAAGAAGAAGGATGCTTACGTTATTCCTTACATCAATCGATCGAGGATGAGCATCAATTCATGCTGTATGAAGTGTATCGTGATGAAGAGGCACTTGAAGCGCATATCGCATCCGATCACTATAAAGCCTACCGTGAACAGATCGAGTTATACTTGATGGATCGACAAGTAACGAAATACGTCGAGATGACATTTTAACGTATTGCGATAAGAAGAGACGAACCCGTCGATTTCGACGGATTCGTCTTTTTTGTCTTACATCGATTTAAATCCGAGGAAATGCTCTTGCCAACGCGGTTCGTAAATCGAGTTGATTTGAAGTTGTGAACCGCCTGCATGGATGAAGTGTTCGCTATCGAGCATGATTCCGATATGCGATGGACCATCTGTATAAGTGTTCTGGAAGAAGACGATATCCGAGCGTTTACCGCTTGCAATACTCGTCCGGCGATTCGTAAAGAAAGCACCGTACCAGTAGCCACGAACGTTCGTCCGACCACCGTATTTTCCAGCCTTGTTCGTCGCGTAGTGAATCAAACCGGAACAGTCAAAACCACCGTTCACGGCATCTTGCGAACCCCATGTGTATGGTGTGCCGATATGTTGGACTGCTGCTTGGATCAGCTTTTCACCACGCGTATTATTCTTTTTAACGACCCGTTTATCGGACGTGATCGTCACAGCGGATACAGGAAGATAAACAGGTGTCCAGCCTGACTGGATGACATAGAAGTTTCCGACTCGATGACGCGGATAAACCCGTTTGCCTTGTTCAACGAGTCCGCTGCCTTTTGGACTTGTCGGACTCGCAAAGAACGACGTCGTCTGTTTGACCGTATAGATTTTCGCCCGGTCGATCGCTTTTTGTGTCAGTCCCATATCGGGTTTGCTCGTGCTGATATAAGGGTTGAGGACGTAACCGGTTTGACCATTTGCCAGGCGAACTTGCCAAAAGTCATCATCAATTGATTTTAGACCAATTAATTTCGTCCCTTTCTTCAAATAGGCAGCTGGGCGACTGTAAGCAACGTCGGCAGAGAAGAGTGGCGTCTGGTCCAGATGGACATAAAATGTCGTGCCTTTTTTTGCTTTTGCCGTCGGCTTGTTCAGTCCGATACGACTCGAATCGACGAAACCAAAGGTGTTTTTATATTTGACGCGTGTATAATAACCGCTTTTTCCGTAAATCGAAATCGAGGTCCCTTTTTTTAATGTACCGATTTTTTTACCCGATAGTTTTGCCTGCGAACGAATGACGACATCATCTTCCGTCACGTAGCGTTGACCAGTGACGTCATACAGATCCGGCTTTTTCGTGACGAGATCCGTCGTCTTGACGTAACCGTAGACCGATCCTTTTTTCAAGCGTGTGTAACTGCCTCTTGTTCCGTAAATCGTTAGCTTATCAGCTCGTTTGACGGAATACATGATTTTGCTCTTCGTCGACGCAGATGTGTAGACGGACAAGTTGCGTTTCGCGTATCGTGTCCCGGTTGATGCATAGACTTTTCCAGTACCGAGATCAGCTGTCTTGACGTAAGCATGAACTCCACGGAAGATGATCCGGCTATAGGCACCGCTTGTGCCATACACCGTCAGCAGCGTATTCGTTTGATGTTGCTTTAAGACAGGACTTGAAGATTTGGCATCCGAATAGATCGGTGTAGCACGCTGAACATAGAGGCGTGCAGTCTTCGGATAGTATTTCAATGTACCAAGATGTGCCGTCAGCACATAGGCATACTCGTCGTTTCGTTTGATTCGTGTAAATGAACCCTCGATGCCGTACGTTTGAAGCGAAGTATTCACAGGAAGCGATTGTACGACTTTTCCTTTCGTAGTCGCAGTAGCATAGACCGTCGTCTGCTGTTGGACGTAACGTAGCCCTGTTTCCGGATGGTTCACGATCTGCGCATCTGCTAAATCAGCCGTCAATATGAAGGCATAACCCGTTTTAGTCGCCACGCGTGTAAAAGTACCCGTCGTACCGAACGTTTCAAACGCTTGATTTTGAACGACGACTGTCTTCGTGCTTGTCGTCTTCGGTTCAACGAAAAGGGAAGTCGCTCGTTTGGCATAACGCAGACCCGTTTCCGGGTAATTTTCGACCTGCGCATCAGCTAAATCAGTTGTCAATACGAAGGCGTAACCCGTTTTAGTGGCCACGCGTGTGAAAGTCCCCGTCGTACCGAACGTTTCGAATGCTTGATTTTGAGTGACAGCTGACTTCGCGCTCGTCGTCTTCGGTTCAACGAAAAGAGAAGTCGTTCGTTTGGCATAACGCTTTCCAACTAATTTCGGAAGTTGCTCGAGTTGTGCCGTCGGTACGTAGACGTATTGTTCGTTCCATTTCAGACGCGTGAACGTGTCGAAAGTGCCGTATGTATCGATTCGCTGATAGGCAGGAAGTGGCGTCACGACGGTGGGATCAAATGGTGAAGCAACTAATGAGAGTGGACTTTTCGACATCAGCGTAGCTTGTTTTTGAAAGACAGGTGCTGTTTGCGTTAACGCGTTTGTTGCGACATACGCAGTACCTTCTTGCCAACTGACACGAGTGAAGTCACCGTCCGTGCCGAGTGTCTTCAATGTCGTTCCTGCTGGTAGTTGTTGAATGATCGTTGTGGAATCAGCCGTTTGTAGCAACGCAGCATCCTCGTTCAAATAAGCTATCCCGGTCGTCTCGGTGACTGTTTGTGTTTCTACCGTCGGTTGAGCAGGTGGCGATTCAGCGAAAGCGGGTGCGGGTAAAACCGAGCTCAACATCAACGTTGCGGCAAGTCCAGCAACATGAGCAGTCCATTTTTTCATCAAGAGGTTCACTCCAATTCTTAAAATTTGTCATTATGGATAGTGTAGCATGCGCTTGTTTAAAAATTGATAAAAATCAAAAAAATAGGAGATTGCCCATAAAAAAACGGTATGCCTCAGCACACCGTTTGAAGTCATATGTTAGTTATCTTCTTCGTGATCCACTTGCCATTCCCAGTCAAGCATGCCGTAAATCAAGGAATCGCGCCAGTGGTCTTCGAGATAGACCGTCTCGCGAAGCTGTCCTTCCTTCGTCATGCCGACTTTTTGGAGGACTCGCTCAGAAGCGACGTTCCGCGGATCACACGTCGCTGTGATTCGGTGCAATTCTAGTTTTTCGAAACCGAATTGGAGAAGGAAAGAGGCAATCGACGTCGCATATCCATTCCCCCATTCATCGGGTGAGAGGACGTATCCGATTTCGGCGATTTTATTTTCAACGTCTGTGATGACGAGTTCACCGGCACCGATGACGACGTCGCTTGGAAACGTCACAGCAAAAACATACCGACGTCTTGGTGTCTCGAGTTCACTTTCGAGTGCATCGTGCAGGAATTGTTTCGTATCCGTCTCGGAATTCGGACCCCATGACTGGAATTGACTGACGATGGGTTGTGATGCATAGGCGTGAACGGCTTCTACATCTTCTGGTGTAAAACGACGAATCCGAAGTTGATCATTGATTTTATAACGCATGCAGCATCCTCCTCTTTCAGATGAAGTCACTTTGATTCTATTTGACAGATGGGGAACGGATTCCTGTTTGACATAGGAAAAAGGGCGTGCTAGGGTGGTTGTATCGAATGGAATAGGGAGTATCCTCTAGGGTTCCGTACGGCTGGACCGAGGGAGGAACATGGACGTTTGTCCATGCAACGGAGGGATAAAAGCCCGGGAGTAAAGCGAATCGTCTCGCTTACTCCCGGGCTTTTTCATTTGAATTTACCTATCAGGAGGCAATTACTATGGCAAAGTATTGGATTGGCATCATCGTCGCAGCGTGTTTTGAAGTCGGCTGGGTCATTGGATTAAAACATGCGGCAACACCACTTGAGTGGGCTGCAACGATCGTCTGTATCATCGTTAGCTTTACCGTGCTAATTAAAGCGAGTAACCATTTACCAGTCGGAACGGTCTATGCTGTCTTCGTCGGTCTCGGAACAGCAGGAACGGTCGTGACGGATATCGTGTTATTCGATCAAGCCGCTTCCGTGATGAAATTAGCATTGATTGCTGTCTTACTCGTCGGCGTCATCGGTCTGAAGTTAGTCAGTGGAGAGGAGAAATCAGCATGAGTTGGATTTATTTAATCATTGCCGGAATCTTTGAGATGTTTGGTGTCGTCTTAATCAATACGTTCAATCAAAATAAGAATGCGAAGAATCTACTGTTGATGGGAACAGGATTCGGACTCAGTTTCCTATTCTTAACGCTTGCAATGAATGGTTTACCGATGGGAACGGCGTATGCGGTATGGACGGGAATCGGAGCAGCGGGCGGTGCGATTCTCAGCATGGTGCTCTATAACGAATCAAAAGACTGGAAACGTCTGGTCTGCATAGGACTCGTCTTAAGTGCGACAATCGGTTTGAAACTTGTCGGCGAATGATCGTTTCATGTCAAACAGATGACGTTTTAATAGAACGCATTTTTTTTGGCATATTTTAACGCAAAAGAGGAAATACTCCTTATAGAAGTCACGCATGACAAATCGTGTTAATAAGGGGAGAACATCCATGAAAACGAAACAATATATCGGAACGTTCTATTCAGAGGAAGAATTGATCTCAAAAATGGACGAATTACACATTCAAGGACATCGGGAGGAAGACTTTTACGTCATCGTCAAGGAAAAGTCGAACATCGCACTCGTCCGTAGTCAGATGGATGCAGAGATCGCGACGACGAAACCGTCTTGGATTGATCGGATTCGTGGGAACAAAGGTCGTGATCAAGAAGTCGATGATCTGTTCGGATCACTTGATCTATCAGATAATGAGATCGAACAACGAAAAACGGAAGTCGAAGGTGGGGGATTCGTTCTTCTGCTTGAAGTCCAAGATATTCAGTTCGATCCACATTTAAATACAGACAATACACATCCTGATGTAAAGGTCCGTTATGGTAGTGGTGAAGAGACGCATACGTCATCAGATGTGAATTCCAACGCACAGCTCGGCTCAGGTAATCCGCTTGATATTGATAAAGATTCGAAAGAAGAACATGCAGAGATTGATCTGCATCGTGCCGGTACCGATAAGATGCCACAAGATGAGCAGGCAATCGATCATTCGAAAAAGCTCGACGGGAACCGGGAACCGGATATCGCGATGCGTCGGGATGACGATTTCCGACGTCCGGAAACAGAACGCGAGGAAAAAGAACATGATGCAACGCAAGACGGTGAAGAACATCGTCAATCGAAACATCAATCAGATGACATCGCCAAGCAAGACCATGGAAATAATTTAGACCGCTAAAATAATAGACTGGAATCACGTTTTAGGGGCACCATCAAAGAAGGTACTTTTCGGATCAAATCCGAAAAGTACCTTCTTTTTGTATAGAGATTAAACGAGAATCGTCTCGTCTTATTTATGATCCGGATTTGATCCTGTACGCACGTTAGCGTTCAATTGATCAATCGCTTGGATATCAACGTCTGACAGGCTGAAGTCAAAGACATCGAGATTTTCGCGAATGCGGCTTGGCGTAACGGATTTCGGAATCGCAACGATGTCGTGTTGCAGGTGCCAACGGAGAACGACTTGAGCTGAAGTTTTTTGATGACGATTGGCGATATCGACAATAACCGGATGCGTCAACGCGTCGCGTCCTTTCATCAACGGACTCCATGCTTCAACGACGATACCGTGCTTGCGGCAAAAGTCTCGGATTGCTTCCTGACTCAGAAACGGATGAAGTTCGATCTGATTGACAGCAGGGACAATCGATCCTTCGGCTAAAATTCGTTCCAAGTGAGGAATATGGAAGTTCGAGACACCGATGGCACGCGTCTTTCCTTCTGCATAGAGATGTTCGAGTGCCCGCCATGTCTCGACATAACGATCTTCTTTTGGCATCGGCCAATGAATCAGATACAAGTCAACATAATCGACACCAAGCTTTTGCAGACTCGTCTCGAAAGCGGCAAGTGTCTCTTCGTAGCCGTGATCGGAATTCCAGACTTTCGTCGTCAGAAAAATCTCTTCACGAGGAATGCCCGAATCACGCAGAGCGCGACCGACGCCTTCTTCGTTCTCGTAGATCATTGCCGTATCGATTGAACGATACCCGGCACGGAGTGCTTCACTGACAGCCTCGTATACTTCTTCTTCCGGTACTTTAAAGACACCATATCCGAGTTGGGGCATGCTGATGCCATTGTTTAACGTGATCTGTTGCATCGATTCATCGACTCCTTTTTAGTGAATTCTTCTCTTTTCTAGTGTACGCGCTCCTTCTCTAAAAATCGAATGATTGCCGAATCGAGTTCTTTTGCGTATACTGGGCGATAACAAATATTAGGAGGCGATTTCGTGATTCGACAAGCCGTTTTGCAATACATACATGAGGAACATGCGCTCGATCAACTCGAGCAAATCATAGGTAACCGATCAGCAGTCCTGATTCATGGACGTCAAGCCTATGAAGCAGCAGCATTTGCTTTACCTGATGTCCCGCGCTTTTTATTTGAAGGTCATTGTACAGATCGACAGGTGGAAGCCTTGAAACTGTCATGCGCTCCATACGATGTGATTCTCGCTCTCGGAGGAGGAAGTGTCATCGATACGGCAAAACAGGTCGCGTTTCAATTGCAACTTCCGGTTATCGTCATTCCGACAATCGTCTCGAACTGTGCTCCTTGGACGCCGCTCAGTGTTATGTATAACGAAGAGGGACAGTACATCCGATTTGATACGTTCCCCGTCGTGATTGAAGCTCTTTTACTCGATCATCGGATTATCGCCGCCAGTCCGTATGATTATTTCGTAGCGGGACTCGTCGATACGCTAGCGAAGTGGTATGAAGCACGTGCCTTAAGCGGATCATCGGCTGAAGATCCCGTCATTGAGATGGCACTTCGGACAGCTGAACGTTGTAAGGATCTCATCCTGTCGACGAATGTGACGGAAATGCGCTTTCGTAAGTATCCAGTTGAAATTCAATATCTCGTCGAAACCGTCATTCCGTTAGCTGGAAGTATCGGCGGTTTTGGTGACGCGGCGACGCGCGGTGCAATCGGACACGCAGTGCATAACGCGTTATCTCCTCATCCAGAAACGCATACGTTTTTACACGGGAGTAAGGTCGGGTATGGACTACTCGTTCAGGAGAAGTTACTCGGACATGATGATTATGAAGAGTTGCGTGACTATCTTCTTGCACAAGAGCAGCCGACGACGCTCGCAGACTTCGCATTATCGCTCGATGTCGTCGAAACACTTGCTTTACGGACATCGAAAGAGGAACTGTGTCGTCTGTTGCGTCCGATCGTGTCAGTGGAACAACTCGTCGATGCTATCATACGGAACGAGACGGTTTCCGTTTCGACGACTTAAAATAAAAATACGCACATGTGCCGAATCAGACGGTCCATGTGCGTATTTTTATTGTGCTTTTGCAAAGCGAGCATAAGGAGCAGGACGACCAAGCAAGTATCCCTGACCGAGATCAAAGCCGAGTTCGCGGCAAAGATCGAGTTCTTCTTGCCGTTCGATGCCTTCCGCTAAGATTTGAATCCCCATTTCACGCGTCAGATGACGGGCTTTGCGTAAAAAGGCTTCTTTTTCTGTATTCGTGTCACAATGATCGATGAACGAACGGTCAATTTTAATATAGTCTGGTTGAAGCAAGGACAGCATATCAAGCGTCGAGAAACCAGCACCGACATCATCCAGTGCTACTTGGATGCCTTGTTTTTTATACTGTTCAAAGACGTGTTTCAAATGATTGACGTCTTCGATTTTTTCCGTCTCGACGACTTCGAAAACAAGTCGGCTTGGATCAACTTGATAACGGTCGACGATTTCAAACGTATGACGCAGGCAATACTCCGGATTATAGATCGTCGAAGGGAGAAAGTTGATGAACGTTTTTGTTGTGCCACCGATATGATGCGTCGCACGGATGGCTTCTTCACGCGCCCGCTGATCAAGACGGGAATGAAGTCCCATCTTCGAGGCCGTCGAAAACAAGACACCAGGCGAGATAGGCGTGTTATCATCTGCTGCTCGCAATAAGGCTTCGTTCGCGACGAGCACGTTGCGCTGGATATCATAAATCGGTTGTAGATGGCTCGTCATGACCCCATGCTGGATGAAATCGATCGCTGACCGATGCTTCAGTTGTTCTAGAAGTGCTGAAGCTAGGATGGGTGCTGTCACGTAACGTGATTGTGTGGCGCGACACGAGACCGGATAATCCGCTACACGTAAGAGTGATGTCAATAACTGTTCGAGCTGTTCGAACGATTGATAGGAATAGATTTCTGGCGTTGGTGATTGAATATGGAGTGCTCCCGCTTCAACAAAACGGATTGATGTCGTACATTCGGCGCAAGGATGCCACATAAAGGGATGTCCACCTCTCAATACATCGAAAAAAGATGTATTTATTAAATTGGTTAAATTCTTTACCCTAAGAGAAAAAGAAATTAAACCTATTCTTCATAATCATTGACCTCATACAAAAAAAGAGAAGGGACGACGGACACATTTCCGTACGTTCTCTTCTCTATCGGTTACATTCTTTTATTGTGAAGTGTAAACAAACCAGAAAGCGAGATGCAAGATAGCGGCTATTGGAACGAGCCATTGGAACTTCGCTTTCCGTGTCTTGTGCCGAACTGTGTACATACCAATCCAAGAACCGAGCGCACCACCGAGGAAAGCAATCGTCAATAGTGTCGCTTCGGGTGTTCGGTAAGCATGTTGCCGCGCCCGACGTTTATCCTGCCACATCGAGACAAATCCGATGAGTGTCAGGAGGAGGTAATACCCTAAGATGATCCTCATGAAAAATGACTCCTTTTCTAACGTTCGGCGCCACCACCGCCGGAACTTCCGCCACCACCGCGACTGCCACCATTTCCACCGCCACCACGCATGATCGCGGAGAAGATGTTCAAAATTGCAAAGAAGAACATACCACCGGTGAACTTCATATCGAGGAACAATAAGATCAGTAATCCAGCACCGATCAGAATCTTCGTCCAAAGTGGAAGTCCGTCGTCATTTTGTGTTTTCGGAGGATCCTGTGATTCAAGTGACTGATCCTTTGAAATGACACTGACGACCGCTTTATACGTTTCGGACGCTGCTTTTCCATACTCACCGTTTTCCTTGTAAGGAACCGCATATTGATCGAGGATACGTCCGGCTGTGATGTCTGTCAGAATCCCTTCAAGTTTATAACCGACCTCGATCCGGAATTGGTGATCCTTTTCATTCGGAGCGACGACGACAAGAACACCATTGTCTTTTCCTTCTTGACTGATGCCTTGGCGCCGAAACGTTTCATTGGCGTAAGAGCTTAAATCCTGTCCCTTTAGATCGGGAACCGTCTTGAGGACGACTTGTGCCGTCGTATATTGTTCGAGTTCTTGACCGAGTTGCGCGAGTTCGGCTTCTTCCGAAGGGGTGAGCAGCTGAGCATCATCCTGAATGAAGAACGTTGCTCCCGTTCGTTCTGAAACGGCACTAGATGTCGGAACGAAGAGGAAGAAGACGAGGAACGCGCTCAATAGAAGTCGCGTCCACCGCCGAATCATTTCGAATCACTGTTAAAGTCGACAGTCGGATTTTCTCGGTCGCTGTCTGAAATCTCGTAATATGGTTTTTTCTCGAATCCGAAGGCGGATGCGTAGAGTGCCGTTGGGAAGCTCCGACGTTTTTTGTTATAAAGCGTCACGGCATCGTTGTAATCCTTGCGAGCGATCCCAAGACGATTTTCTGTTCCTTCCAGCGTGTCCATCAAGGATTGGAATCGTTCGCTTGATTTTAGTTCTGGATAAGTCGTCTGCAAGGCAATCAATCCGCGAAGCGAAGACGTGACTTGTTGGTCGGCTTCAATCCGCTGCTCGGTT
The DNA here is from genome assembly GCF_000702605.1 of Exiguobacterium acetylicum DSM 20416. NCBI lineage: Bacteria > Bacillati > Bacillota > Bacilli > Caryophanales > Exiguobacterium > Exiguobacterium acetylicum. Next base: position 20,772 of record NZ_JNIR01000001.1, read on the forward strand.
GACGCAGCGCGCGCAAGACCAGCTTGAGCTTCAGCGACTTTTCCGTAGACTTTTTCTTCTTGACCTGCGACACCTTTGACGGTTTCGACGAGGTTCGGAATTAAATCCGCACGACGCTTGATCTGGTTATCGACTTGCGACCATTTATTCGATACATCTTCTTCTACATTGACGAGGCTGTTGTATTGTCCGATTGCTAAAAAGGCAATCACGACGACGACAACGACTCCGATGATTAATGGGAGTTTTGATCGACTCCGACTTCTGCGTGCCATATGGCGTTCACTCCTTTAAGTATGTCTCATCCCTATATACCCTTAACCGAGTGAATTAGTTTCAAAAAAATAAAAAACCGTCAGCTAAAATAGCTAACGGTTAGGACTTACATGTAGACGATGACAGCTAATACGGCTGCCAAGACGAGACGATAGATCGCGAACGGAATGAGTTTGATCTTGTTGATCAGCTTCAGGAAGAAGCGAATCGATAAGAGGGCAAACACGAACGACGCAACGAAACCGACGGCATAGAAACCGAAGTCGCCTGGATTAATATTATCCCAGTTCTTGACGAGTGAGAGGAAACTAGCACCGAACATGATCGGTACGGCCATGATGAACGTAAAGTCAGCTGCCGTCCGGTGATTCATCCCGAGGAAGACCCCTCCGGAAATCGTTGAACCGGAGCGGGAGAAGCCAGGCCAAAGTGAAATACATTGGAACAGACCGACGAGTGCTGCTTGGCGATATGTAATCTGATCAAGCGATGTTGTTTTCGGTTCCTTTGGTCCGAGTTTATCGGCTGCGATCATTAAGAGGGCACCGACAGCAAGACCGATGATGACCGTTTCAATCGAGAAGAGGTTCTCATCGATGAAGTCTTCGAATAACAACCCGAGAACCGCAGCTGGTAGAAGACCGATCAAGACGTGACGTAGCTTTAACTTGTGTGTCCCTGATGCGTCGTGTTCTCCTTCGATTTTATATAAACCGATCAGGCTAAAGAGGCGTTTCCAAAAGACGACAATGACCGCAAGAATCGATCCGAGCTGGATGACGATCTTAAAGGTGTTTGCGGAATATTTACCGAGAAATTCCGTTGTTTGTAACCACATGTCATCAACGATGATCATATGACCTGTGGAAGAGACTGGTGCAAATTCCGTCATCCCTTCGACGAAACCGAGCAAGAGCGCTTTTAAAAGTTCAATGATTGTCATGGTAATCTCCTTCTATATGATGTGCTATGTAAAAACATATCATGTTTTATTCTTGTGAGATAGAACTAATTGGAATATCGGGCGCAGGTCTGAGAGACGATTGGATGTGTAAGACGCGTTGTACGATTTAAATTCGTTTGGATAAGATAATACATGGATTTAGATATCATCGGATAGATCAGGAAATTCGATCATTTCCATTCATACTAAAACAGTATGAAAGAAAAGGAAATCTTTCTGTTAGGACACAAGGTCAGAAAAACTTCAAATCGATTGGTTTCACTGGAATATGCCTGGATCTACAAAAAGAAAAACGAGCAGGAGACGGTATCGTCCACTACTCGTTTTGCAACAGGCTCATCCTAAAGCGACGTCAAGAATCATCATGACAGTAAAACCGACCATCAGACCAAGTGTTGCTAAATCGGATCCGTTCTCTGCTTGTGATTCCGGAATCAATTCTTCGACGACGACGAAAATCATCGCACCAGCGGCGAAGGATAACGCATACGGTAGAAGCGGTTGAACGAAGAAGACGGCAGCCGCTCCAACCATCGCGGCAATCGGTTCGACGATCGCTGACAATTGACCGTAATGAAAGGCGCGCCGGCGCGACATCCCTTCACCGCGTAATGGGATCGATAGGGCAGCTCCCTCCGGCATGTTCTGAATGCCAATACCGAGTGCGAGGGTCAAGGCACCGGCGACGGTCGCCCCGTCCATGTTCAAGGCGGCGGCACCGAAAGCGACACCAATCGCAAGACCTTCGGGAATGTTGTGCAACGTGATCGCAAGAAACAGCAACGTCGTTTTCTTGAGTCCTGTCGAAGGACCTTCCGCTGTCTCGAGTGGTGCGGATAAGTGCAAATGCGGTGTAACGAAGTCGAGGAGACGGACGAAAAATCCACCGGCGAGAAAACCGATGGCGGCAGGAATCCAAGCGATTCCACCATCCTGCTCCGTGAACTCGATCGCAGGAGCAAGCAGCGACCAAAATGACGCGGCAATCATGACGCCAGCAGCAAAACCGAGCATCATGTTCATGACGCGTTTTTCAATCGTCGTAAAGACAAAGACGAGTGCCGCACCAAGTGCGGTTAACCCCCACGTCATCATTCCGGCAAGCAATGCTTGCACGACGACGGGGAGGGAAGTAAACCAATCCAACATGACTATTCCTTCTTTCCGGGCACGATTTAAAGCATCCATCTGTATCAGAGCTTACCCGTTTTCGATCCGGACGATTCGTGTGAAGGGAATTTCAATGACTTCACGTCCGCGCAGAAAGAGAACGGAACGTTCGGGTGCTAGTCGTTCCACAAAACCGACGACCGTCACGTAGCTACTTTCCTTATAATACGTGATTTCAAGTTCGTTTCCTTCTATTAAAGCTTCTTGAAGCAGAAAGTGCCATGATTCTTGCAGCTGTTCATCAATTTCAGGCAAGTCGAGCTGATGCATCTGGACATAGTATTCCCGTAGCAATTGCAAATGTTCCGGCATGAGAAAAGGAATCCATTTTAAATTTCCCCGATCACGATACGCTGTCATGAAGATCACCTCCCGGATGACCGCCGACGAAACGAAGGCGACGTTTGGCGACACTCGTATCAAGAAACGAGACAGCGAGGCGAATCGTCCCTTTTCCATAGCGAAGATTGACGACATCCATTGCTTTTAATAAACGTCGCCGTTTCCAGAGTCGCGTATTATCCTCGAACAAAGACAACTGTAAGGTGCCTTGATCGGCAGTCAAATGTCCCACTGCGACGGATAAAAAACGAACAGGTTCTCCGTCGAGCCAATTCGGTTCGAATAATTGTAAGACGTGACGCAGAATGATTCGTTCATCGGATGTCGGATAAGGCAACCGCACTTGACGGGAGAAACCACTTCGGACGACGTTTCGAGAATAGCGGACGCCGATGTGAACGGTCCAGCCGACTTGATTCGAAAAGCGACAACGTGCGGCAACATCCTGCACGAGTTCATTGAGCACATTCCGAATGCGTTCGAACTGATAATAGTCCTGCATTAAGGTCACACCGTGTCCGATCGTCCGTTGAGGGGCTTTCTCGAACAGATGACGAGGCGCAAGAAGTGTCGGTGACGCGTCAAGACCCCAAGCGTGGTGCCATAGTTCGGCACCGATGACACCGAATCGTTCGTGCAACTCTTCGACAGGGCGCATGGCAAGATCACCGATTGTTTCAATCCCCATCATCTGCAGATGTTGTTCCATACGGTGTCCGACCCCCCACATCTTCCGAATCGGAAAATCATGAAGACGTCGTGCGACGTCGGCATATCCACATCGCGCGATGCCTTCTTTTTTCCCGATTAAATCAAGGGTCAGTTTCGCGATGACGTTATTTGGACCAATCCCGATCCGGACGTGGATGCCGGTCTGTTTCAGGATCGCTTCTTTAATTTTGAGGGCAGCTTGCAGGTCGGAACCAAATAGGGGATCGGTTCCGGTCATGTCAATGAAGCTTTCGTCAATCGAATAGACGCGGATCGCTTCAGGTGGGGCGAATTGGTGCAGGACATCAAGGACACGAATTGACGTCTTCATATAAGCGAGCATGCGTGGTTCGACAAGTTGAATCGTGCGACGAACAGCGTATGGCAATTGCTCGATTTCATATAGTCGACCGGCTGTCTTGATTCCTAGTGCTTTTAAGGCAGGGGTGGCAGCGAGAATGACGGATCCGCTTCGTTTTAAATCGGAGACGACCGCTAGGCGTGTCGTCAAGGGAGGGAGATTGCGATACTGGCATTCACAGCTGGCGTAGAAGGACACACTGTCGACGCAAAAAATCCGTTTATCTTGTGGTAAAACGACGGAAGGAAACATCTGAATCACTCCTTTACATAAAAGAACGTATGTTCTTATTTTGGTTTCCTTGACTATAGCATGGTCTCAAAGTGTCTCAAAATAAAAACTGTTGGAAAAAGGGGAATTCGAACGATTTTCCCTCATATAAAAGAAGTTTGATACACTAAGGGTGAGAAAAAAGGGGGAACCTTCATTGAAAGAGACCAATATCCGTTTACCAGAATTACCGAAAACGCTTCAGCTAGAGACCTTCGATCAAGTCGAAATCGATGACCCGTATCTGAAAGGAGCGCGTTATGAGAAAGAGTCGATGCCAAGTGAACTGACAGAACGTATCGATGCCTATCAAGTGTGTTTTCAAAATGTCTCGTTCGCGAATCTCACCTTTGACCGTGGCTCGTTCGAAGATATCCATTTTGAGCAGTGTGACTTAACGGGATGTCACTTCCAAGAAACTCGTTTTCACCGTGTATCCTTCGTCGGATGCCGGATGACGGGTGTTCAGTTCGAAGATTGTACGCTGGACCATTTGACGATTCAGGAAGGACTTGCGGATTACGCACAGTTCATTCGCAGTACGGTCCGTCACCAACACTGGAGCGAAACGACGATGAAAGAAGCGCAGTTCTTCGAAGTGAAACCGACCCAGTGGAAACTCGAAGCGGTCCGGCTTACCGATAGCCAGTGGATTGAAACACCGTTAAAAGGTCTCGATCTCCGGCAGACGGAACTCTCTGGTATTACGATTGATCCGCGATTTTTACCAGGTGCCGTCATTACGGAAGAGCAAGCAGTCGCCTTTGCTCGTTTGTTAGGGTTGGTCATTCCATAAAAAAGTCTCTTTTCGAAATCCATCGAAAAGAGACTTTTTGTTTGTTCTTAAAATGACATCGTTTCGCCATCCTCTGGAATCAGGAAATGGGCAGAAAGGTGGAAGGTGGCTAAAAAGTCAGCAATCATATCACGTCGCAAGAGACAGTGGTTGACGGACTCGAGGTGCGAGACGATGATCGTCGCTTCCGCCGCCGCTTCGTGTACGGCAAGGAGATCACGCTGTGACATCGTGATCGGCTCTCCGGTCAAGAACTGGGCGGCGCCACTGTTGACGACGATGATATCGGGTGTATGTTGTTCGATTGCATGCGCGACCTCGTCGCACCAGATCGTATCACCGGCGATATAAAGTGTTGGTTCGTCCGGATGGGTGAGGACGAGCCCAGACACACGTCCCATCCGTTCGCCGATTTCACCGACACCATGCTGTCCACCTGTTCGATGGACCTGGATATCACCGATCGTTACACCGGAATCGAAGGAAGAAACGTTCGTGAAGCCGGCTTCTCGAATGTGCTGCGCGTCTTCTTCTTGCTGCGCATAGAGTGGCAAATGCTTGGGTAGAAGTTGTTTTGCAGCATCATCGAAATGATCGGCATGCAGATGCGTGACGAAGACAGCGTCAGGATCGAGCAGTGTGTTGACATCGACCGGTAAGTCGACGAGTGGATTAGCGACGGCATTTGGTGTTTGACCGAAGGGAGGCAAGCTGCCTTTTTCGCCGAGGAACGGATCAATCAATAAGACTTGATTGGCATACGTGACAACGAGTGTTGCATTACGAATTTGTTGAATATCCATTAGGTTCACCCTCTCTCAATGACTCGGATTAACTATTCCCCGTCTGGCATTCAATGAATCCTATCGCAAGCGTTTCTCCATCGCCATGACGTCGACATATTCACCGTTCAACTGTCCTTGCTCCTTAAACGTTCCGACGATCCGGAACCCGGAGCGGATATAGAGTTTTTGTCCGATTTTATTGAATGGGAAGGTGAAGAGAATGAGTTTATGCATCTGATGATCACGGGCGTGTTGCTCAGCCGTTTCAAGCAAACGTGTGCCAATCCCTTGTCCACGATGAGTCCGGGTGATATAAACCGAAATCTCACCGACGGATGCGTAGACAGGACGCGGATTATACGGATCGAGGGAAATGAAGCCGAGGACACCTGTGTCATCTTCAGCGACATATCCGGCATATCGATCGGTGCGTTCCGCATACCATTGGGTCATGAAGGATAAGTCCTTTTGGTCGGTTTCAAGCGTTGCGATCCGATCTTCAATGCCTTCGTTATAGATGGCGAGAATCGCTGGTAAGTCGTGTTCCGTTACGGGACGAATATGCATGACGCTCACTTCCTCATCGCTTTTCCTTCATTATATCGGTTACGTATCAATGTAGTGATATGTTTGTGCGATAAGAAAAGCACTGATTCCCTTCATATGAAGGAAAACAGCGCTTTTATCGATCTTAAGAGACCGTTGACGTCTCATTCTCGTAAATCGGAACCCAGCCGTCTGTCGTGACGAAGATCCGAACAGCGACGACTTTACGATCGTCTTGAAGCGTAAAGTAGTGGCGTGTGTTAACAGGAACGGAGATTAAATCACCAGGATTGAGTTCGATGTTATAGTAGCCGACTTCTTCGTCTTTGATCGCAAAAACGCCGTGACCGCTGACGATGAAACGAACTTCATCATCCGTGTGATGATGTTCTTTCTGGAAGTTGACGAGCAACTCATCAAGGTTCGGTGTCGTATCCGAAAGTGAGATGATATCAGCTGTCTGATACCCACGACGTTCTGATACGTCTTTGATTTCGGGAGCGAACGTATCGAGAATCGTTTGTTTGTCTGCATCCGTCAGTGTGAAGTTCTCAACGAGAGGCGCTGGAAGTTTCGAAACGTCCCACTGTTCGTAAAGAACGCCGCGTGACGCAAGGAAGTCAGCGACTTCCGTTTGATCCGTATACCGTGTGTTTGTTTCTTGGAATAAGACTGTTGCCATGAGATAATTCCTCCTTTTAATGAATGGATTGACGGCATGATTGCAACGTCAACGTGTAATTGAATAAAAACTCGAAGGCTTCGAGGTGTTTCTTTGCTTCAAAGGCGGTCGGTGCCCAGACCGTGATCCCGTGATTGCGGATCAGGACGGCACCACTGTCCGCTGTGACATGCGGTGCAAAAGCAGCGGCAAGTGTCGGGATGTCCGCATGATTTGGAATGATCGGCACCGTGACCGTTGCATCTTCTTCCCAATTACCGAGTGCCTTGATGATTTCCTGTCCGGAAAAGGTGATACTGCCTTGATCGCCATAGAGTTCCGAAATCACATTGTTCGCAATCGTATGGACATGCAGGGAACAACCAGCGTCCGTTCGATTGAACACCTCGACATGGAGCAATGTCTCAGCGGAAGGACGCCCAGATTGCTCACCAATTAATTGACCGGTCGTATCGACATGAACGAAGTCGTCAGGAGTCGTCTGCCGTTTATCTTTTCCGCTTGCCGTCACAAGGAATTCAACCGGGACACCGGACGTCCGAATGGCGAGATTGCCACTCGTACCAGGAAACCAATCGCGCGCCGCAAGCTCTTGTTTGATGGCGCGTAGCTCTTCATACCGTCGCATGAATGTCATGTTGTCACCTCCGCTCGTGTTAAATCATGAACGATATCGTGGAACGTCTCAAACGGTGTATAGGCGATATCGTTCTCTTCACACAACGTGATCAGATAATCACGGGCATAGACACGATCCGCTTGTTTCGCGAGTTCGAAGTCCGTTACCGAATCACCGATGACGATGATGACGTCACCGTCTTTGCGCAATGTCCGGACAACGGACGTTTTACAACAGCCGCACCCGTTCGTGCAATGGGCATCGCAGGCGTTTGGCCAATCGATATGGACGAATGGACCACTGAAATCGGCGACGTTACAGTAAATCTGTTCTTGTTCAAGGAATGGCGCTAAGATTGGTTCGACGAAAAAGTCCATTCCACCGCTGACGATCGAAAAATCGATTCCTTGACGACGACTGTACTGAAGTAACTCCGAAAATCCGTCGCGAATGACTGCACGCTCCAACAAAAAGTCAAGATAGGCTGTTTTTCCGTCAGACGGCAGAAGTGCGAACATTTGCCCGACACCACTCTGAATCGATAGCGTCCGGTCGAGTACGCCGCGTTTCAACGGTTCGAAGTCACTCGCTGGCGCAAATTGTTGCATGAGTGCGATGATGTTATCCTGTGTCGTCACCGTACCGTCGAAGTCACAAAGAATCCGTACGGTCATGACTTGATCCCCCAAGCGTCGAGGGCGATCCGTAATTCTTCATGACGCGATGCTGCCGCCGATAGGGATTCATTTGCGAGTGCCGCATCGAGTGCCTGACGGAAAGCAATGACACCAGCCGCAGCACCTTGCGGATGACCATGTACGCCGCCGCCGGCGTTGATGACGGAATCGATACCGAAGTCCCGTACGAGTTGAGCGACGAGTCCAGGATGAATACCAGCTGAAGGAACCGGGAAGATCGATTTCGTCTGACCGAGACGGGTCGCTTCGACCGCGATGCCACGAGCGACATCCTTTGGCAAAGCGACATTGCCGTAAGGAGACGGGAATAGCGTCAAGTCTGCTCCAGCAGCACGCGGTAATGTGCCGAGTAAGACAGGAGCTGCGACTCCGTGATTCGGGCTAGCGATCAACGCACCGCTATATGCTGGATGATTGAAGATCGGAACGTTGATTTCCGGATCACTCGCCAGTTCGCGTAAGACGTCGAGTCCGTATGTGAAGGTATTCAGCAAGAATGCGGTCGCTCCAGCATCAATCAATCGCTTGGCTTGATCCTTGAGCGTAAAGACGGGACCACTGAGTGTGATCGCATATAACGCACGTTTACCGGTCCGGTGGAAGTGAGCATCGATGACCTCACGTCCGATTCGTGCCCGGTCAATCGTCGGTGTCAACGGATTGTCGTATAGGATCTCATCGTCTTTGACGAGGTCAATCCCACCAGCGAGTTGTCCTTCGAGTTGATCACGAAGGAACGATAAATCCCGTCCGATGACTCCTTTGAAGATGCTCATTAATAATGGGCGATCTTCGACACCGATCAAGGAGCGGACCCCTTCGATCCCGAATTTCGCACCTGGAAAGTCCGACGTAAATGTATCGGGTAATAGCAATTCCGTTAGTTTGATTTCACCGTCGAGTGAGAGTTTCCCGAAGACGGTCGTCAGAATCGCAGAAAAGTCGCGCGACACGTTATGTTCCGGATAACGAATCGTGATATATCCTTTGCCATCGCGCTCTTCGGTATGTACGACTTCCCCTTTGAACGAGGCGAGTTGTTGTTGTTCGAGATGATTCAGTTCCGTCCAAGAACCGACTGTCAGACCAAGCGCGAGTTGTTCAGCGCGTTGCTCGAGTCGATCACGGGCAGTCAATTGATAAGTAGCAGTGATATAAGCCATGTCTTTCCTCCTTCAACAAAAAAATGGTCTCTCGTCAGTGACAAGAGACCATGAATAATTCGAACGTGGACTCTTATCTGTCAGCTTAGTAGCTGCAAGAATTAGCACCGTGCCAAAAGGTCGGTTGCTGCGACATCGTAGGGCTTGTCCCTCCGTCTGCTCTTGATAAGAATTGGATGAAATTGTGAAATCTAATTGCAATTTTTACATGAGAATCGTCACTTGTCAAATTATTTTTAGAAAATTTATTTTTTTGAAAATACTCTTTCTATATATGGCATGAAAACGATATCGATTTCTGCTTGATTTCGATTTGACAGCGAGGAAGTCGATTGCGTAAGATTCAAATCAATATCACACACGACAACTACATACGACTCTTATCGCGAGTTGGCAGAGGGAATTGGCCCGATGACGCCGCAGCAACCGACCACTAGGCACGGTGCTACATCCAACAGACGTTTCGTCTGAGAGATAAGAGGACGCAGTGACTTTCCTGCGCCTCTTTTCGATGACGAAAAGAGGCGCTTTTTCGTGTATTACATTAGGGGGAAACTGAGATGACATACAAAGCATTCACAGAACAGGACGCGATTGAACGGGTCCGCTCATTAGGACTGATCGGCGACGGAGCCGTCGAAGCAGAAGAGATTGGCGATGGGAATCTTAACCTCGTCTTCCGAATTCGAGAAGGTGAACATCGATTGATTCTAAAACAAGCACTCCCGTACGCAAAAGTCGTCGGTGAGAGCTGGCCATTATCGCTCGAGCGGGCGTGGATTGAGCAATCCGCACTCCGTGAATTCGCCCGGCATGCCGTGCCGTTCGTACCACGTGTTTTTCATGCTAGTCACGAAGAGGCGTATACGGTCATGGAAGATCTTTCACATCTGACGATCGTTCGGACTGGACTGCTCGCGGGTGAACAGTATCCGTTGCTTGCGGAACATATCGGTTCTTATCTCGCTCGGACTTTATTCCATACATCGGACTTTGCGCTTGGTCCGGTTGAAAAGAAACGTGTTGCTCGAACGTACTACAATCCAGATTTGTGCGATATCACAGAAAAACTGATCTTCACAGATCCGTTTCATGACGCGGAGACGAACGAGATTGAAGCCGGACTGGAGGAAGAAGTGGCACGTCTTTGGGCAGACGATGAGTTAAAACGCGAAGTCGCAAAACTCGAAGCACTCTTCATCACGAAAGGGGATGCGTTGCTACACGGCGATCTACATACAGGAAGCATCTTCGCTTCGGCGACGGAAACGAAAGTCATCGATCCAGAATTCGCCTTCTATGGTCCATTCGGATTCGATGTCGGGCAATTCATCGCCCATCTTTTCTTCGCGGCATATCCAGATTACCCTACACGACGTGACGCAAGAATCAAGGACATCGATACGTTCTGGCTGACGTTTGCTTCAACGTTCCGTGCCTTATGGGAACGGGAAGCCGTCGAACCATTCCAGGCATCGGGACTTGTTGATGATGTACTGAGTACGATTTTACAGGATGCCCTTGGCTTTGCCGGTTGCGAATTGATTCGGCGGACGATCGGTCTCGCACCAGTCGCTGATTTAGAATCAATCGATTCAACGACGGAACGCTTAGAGCGAAAACGTCACGCCCTCCGTCTAGGAGCAGCGTTAATCAAACGTCGGACAGAATGCCGGACATTTGATGATTTACGAAACTTTGACGTAACGGAGGAGTTAAGCCGATGAGTGCATTTGTTCAAAGTATCCGTTACGAAGACCGTGTCTTGACGATTCTTGATCAGACACGTCTACCGCAGGAAGAACACTATGAAGTCATTACTGATCTTGCGCAAGCAGTTGAGGCAATCAAACAATTGCGTGTCCGGGGCGCACCTGCGATCAGCCTATTCGGTGGATTCGTACTCGTTCAGGAAGCGTACCGGTTTGAAGCAGAACTGTCGATCTATAAGCAAGCTTTGCTTGAGACATCAGCGACGTTACTCGCGACACGACCGACGGCCGTCAACTTACGAAATGTCCTCGATCAATTGAATCCAATCATTCAAGACGGAACGTCGGTAGAAGAGATCCGTGAACGGTTGGAAAAACGAACAGTCGCCTTATATGACCAGGATGCGCAGACGTCACGTCAAATCGGGATTCATGCGTTGGAGTTGTTCCAGTCAGGCGACCGGATCCTAACGATTTGTAATGCTGGATCGATTGCGACTGCTGCTTACGGAACGGCACTTGCGCCGTTCTATATCGCAAAAGAACGTGGCATTGAATTATCCGTTTTTGCGAGTGAGACGCGACCGTTACTGCAGGGGGCACGGCTGACAACATGGGAGCTGCAACGTGCCGGCATCGATGTCACATTGATCACGGACAACATGGTCGCTCATACGTTGAAAGAAAAACAAATCGACGCGATCATCGTCGGTGCTGACCGGATTACACGAAATGGGGATACAGCGAATAAAATCGGAACATTCCAATTGGCATTGCTCGCGCAAGCCTTCGATATTCCGTTTTACGTCGCGGCACCACTCTCGACGTTCGACTTCTCGCTCGTTTCCGGTGAAGCGATTGAAATCGAAGAGCGTGATCCGCAGGAAGTGACGGCAATCCAAGGTGTCGCGACAGCACCAGCGGGAGTCGCTGTCTTCAACCCAGCGTTTGATGTCACACCACACACATTAATCACGGGCATCATCACGGAACTCGGTGTCATCACGCAACCAAATGAAGAAACGATTGAACAATTAACAGGGCTTCAACCCCTCGGATAAGGAGATATGTCATGAAAAAATTAGCTTACGCCGTCCTAGCACCGGCACTGTTACTAGCGGCTTGTGCGAATGGAGAAGCGACGACGACGAAGGTCGTCAAGGATGTACCAAAAGGGGTTCAATCGGACGTCAAGATCGCCGTCATCCGCAACCTGGCATCGGACGACCATACGAAACAATTCCTTGATGGCGCACGAAGTGAAGGGGAAGCACTCGGCTTTAAAGTCAGCACGTTCATTTCAGAAGGGAACGACGTCAAGTTCAAGGAGCTTGTCGCGCAAGCGATTCAGCAAGATTATGATGGGCTCATCATCTCGCACGGCAAGGAAGACTACGCCTATGACATGATCAAACCGGCGGTCGATAAAGGACTGAAGGTCGTAACGTTCGATACGGTCACGAAGAAAAAAGGAACGGCGCTAAAAGGTGTGACGGAAACGTTCCAAAACGATCATCAACTCGCGAAGCTATCGCTCGATGAAGTGACGAAGGTGACGGACAAAAAGCCGGTCCGTGTCATCAAACTGTGGTTCGGACCAGGTTTTGCCCCACTCGATCGTCGTCAGGAAATCTATAAGACGTACGAAGCAGATGGCAAAATCAAAACGCTTGAGACGGTTGGACCGACAAACTTCCAAGACGTCCAAGGGGATATCGCAACGAAGATGAATGCGATTCTCGCGAAATACCCGAAAGGAAGCATTGATGCGGTTTGGGGAGCATGGGACGAAGTCGCAAAAGGGGCATACAAATCGCTTAAGGATAATAAACGTCAAGAAATTCCGTTGATCTCGATCGATGTCTCGAATCAGGACATCAACTTGATGCGTGAAAAGGGCAGTAACTGGGTCTCGACGAGTGCGGTAGATCCATTCTTGATTGGACAAACGGACATGCGATTACTGGCTAAGAAAATTGCCGGCGAGAAGACGCCGGATAGCTTTGATCTCGACGCAAAACTCGTGGAGCAGAAGGCGTTGAAGCAGGATACGACGATGTACAATCTCGATACGATCATCAAAGGTTGGAGTACGTCGGATAAATTCAATGAGCCGTGGATGGACCGGTTGCGTGACGTCCATAAAAAACAATGACGTCTACCAATCATCACTTGAAGATGACTGGGATTTCATTGGCGTTTCCAGGAGTGCAAGCCTTAAAACAAGTCTCGTTTGAAGTGAAATCCGGTGAAATCCACGCGCTTGTCGGTGCGAATGGTGCCGGTAAGTCGACATTGATGAAAGTCTTATCCGGAGCGGAAACGGCGGACGAAGGAACGATCCGTCTCGACGGGAAGGAGTTGTCCATCACGTCACCGCGTGATGCGAAACAGATTGGGATCGACCTCGTCCAACAAGAGGTCGATGTGGCGCTTGTCCCGTATTTGACGGTCGCTGAGAATATCTGTCTCGATCTGTTGACGGACGGAACGATGACTGGCTTCGTATCCCAGCGCCGTTACATACAGCGTGCCAAGGAGGCGTTAGCGACATTACAGGCGGATATTTCCGTCAAGACACGCGTCGAGGAGTTGCGGCTTGCTGAAAAGCAACTCGTATTGATTGCCCGCGCCCTCGTCCAAGAACGCCGTTTTTTGATTTTGGATGAACCAACGGCACCGCTCAGTCAGGCGGAAACAAGCCATCTCTTTTCAGTCGTGCGTCGTTTAGCCGAACGAGGGCTTGGGATCATCTTCATCTCGCATCGTTTACAGGAACTATATGAGATTTGCGACTCCATCTCGGTCATGCGCGACGGTCAACTCATCTCGCGACATCTTTTGACAGACATCACGAAGGAAGCTGTCGTTGAGCAAATGCTCGGGCGTCAGCTTACGTCTGTTGCGAAAACGTCACGGGTAAACGCGACGAACGTACTGACGGTCGAGAGTGCCACGAATGCGGACGTCCACGATATTTCCTTGACGGTTCAAGCAGGTGAAGTCGTTGGTATCGCGGGGCTTGTCGGTGCCGGTAAAACGGAATTATGCAAAGCATTGTTCGGTGATCGCCCGTTTCAGGAAGGGGAGGTTCGTATAGGTGGAAAAGCCCATCGCCTTCGCGATCCACAAGCTGCGATTCAAGCGGGCATCGGTCTCGTTCCTGAAGAACGGCGAAAAGAAGGAATTCTTGTTGCCGATTCTGTCGCAGAAAACCTGACAGCAGCGGCAGCTCATGATTTCGTCAACCGCTGGGGGCTGATGGATCGTCGCAAAGAAGCAAATCAGGCATCGAAATGGGTCAAGGAGCTCGGTATCAAAGTGGCAGACGTGAAACAGGAAGTAGGTCAACTATCCGGTGGGAATCAACAAAAAGTCGCCATCGGAAAATGGTTACTGACCGATGTTTCTGTACTCGTCTTGGACGAACCGACAAAAGGTGTCGACGTCGGAGCCAAACAAGACATCTATCGTCTGATTGACGGACTCGCGCAACAACAAAAAGGGATCCTTTACGCGACGAGTGAATGGGATGAACTTTTGACCGTCACGGACCGAATCTACGTCATGTTCGATGGACGGATCGTCCATGAAACGAAGACGGCGGATACATCAGAAGAAACCTTGTTGTGGTATGCGACAGGAGGAGGGCAACGATGAATGAGGTAGTATCAAAACAAACGAACCGAGGGAAGGGTTTACGTCCCGTCCTCGGATTCTTGAACGACTGGGGGATCGTCCTCGCGATCCTTGCCCTCGTCCTGTTTTTTGCGACGACGGCTCCGACATTCCTACAAGGAACGAATTTGATCAATATTTTACGCAGTATCTCAATCGTGACGATCATCGCGATCGGCTTGACCGTTTCTTTGACGGTCAATGGATTTGATTTATCGGTCGGGTCGACCGCGACGCTTGCGAGTTCTTTCGTCGTTTCATTTTTCGTCTGGTACAGTCTGCCGCTCGGTGTCTCGATTGGTTTAGCACTTCTCTTATCTCTTAGCGTTGCTCTGGTGAACATCTTACTTATCGTCTGGTTTAAGATTCCGGATTTGTTTGCGACGTTAGCGACGATGTTCATCGTCGAAGGTGTCGCGATGACGTATACCGGTGGTGGTTCAATCAGTGCCGGAATGCCGCGCCTGGACGGTACACCAACAGTTGGCACGATTCCGGAGGCATTCGCGAAAATCAGTCAGGCGCCTTGGATCATCGTCATCATGCTCGTCGTCGTCGCTGTGACACACGTCTTCTTAAGTCATACGCGACACGGTCGTTTTCTCTATATCATCGGTGGGAATCCGGAAGCCGCACGGCTCACAGGAATTCGTGTCAACCGCTACCGGGCACTCGCGTATCTGATTGCTGGGTTACTTGCGGCGGTCGGTGGGATTTTACTTGCGTCACAAGTCGGATCGTCGCAAATCAACGCTGGTTCCGGTTATCTGATGCCAGCGGTCGCAGCCGCATTCATCGGCTCGTCGTTCGCAGGACAAGGGAAGCCGAATGCGCTTGGCACACTCGTTGGCGCTTGTCTCGTCGGGATTCTTGAAAATGGTCTGGTCATGTTGTCTGTTCCATACTATTCGTTGAATATCATCAAAGGGCTCGTCCTTGCGGTCGCGCTCGCGACGACCTATGCGCGGTATCGTAAAAAATAATTAAAATTCGACGTTTCGTTTATAACATATTCGGTAATATTCAATATATGAAAGGATGGTGATGCACATGAATGATTACCAATGTAGAGGGAACGATCGCATGTCGCTTCTGAAAGAAGAGGATCACCGGACTTGACGAACGTTGTCCATTGACACGGATGTATCCGTGTTTTACGTGCAACCGCACGGTTCAAGAACGGATCACGGCATGTGTTCGTTCCTGAAACAAATAAGGGGGAAACGCTACGGCGTTCCCCCTTTTTCATGTGCTAGAAACTGCTCGTATTTCTTTAAAAGCGTAGCGGAATATGAGATGATATAAAAAGTCAGAAAATTCAACTACTACGAGAGCAAGGGGCCTGACAATGCGAACATACACTAAGGAGATTCAAGCGATTATCGACAACGTAGAGAAAGTCATTATCGGTAAGGAAGATGTCATCACACAATCATTGGCAGCATTACTAGCGGGCGGTCACGTCCTATTAGAAGACGTACCGGGAGTCGGGAAGACGATGCTCGTCCGTGCGTTTAGCCGATCGATCGGGTTGACCTTCAAACGTGTTCAGTTCACGCCAGACCTACTTCCGTCAGATTTGACGGGTGTATCGATGTATAATCAGAAAACAAGCCAATTCGAATATAGACCGGGTCCTCTAATGGGGAACATCGTCTTAGCCGATGAGATCAACCGAACGTCACCAAAAACTCAATCTGCCTTACTCGAGGGAATGGCGGAAGCGAACGTCACCGTTGATGGTGAGATTCATACGCTTCCGAATCCCTTTTTCGTCATGGCGACACAAAACCCGATTGAACATGAAGGAACGTATCCGTTACCAGAAGCACAACTTGACCGTTTCCTCGTCAAAGTCAAAATGGGTTATCCTGATTTCCACCAAGAAATGAAGTTGCTCACGCGTTTTGAACGGGATGAACCGATCGAGACACTCGAAGCGGTGATTGGTCGCGAACAATTGCTCCAGATGAAAGAAGAAGTCAAGAATGTCCATGTCTCGCAGCCTGTCAAAAAATATATCGTCCATCTCGTCCAAGCGACAAGGACGAATGGGTCACTCTATCTCGGCGCGAGTCCCCGTTCTTCGATCGCCTTGATGAAGGTCGCGCAAGCGTGGGCATACATGGAAGGACGCAGTTTCGTCTTACCGGATGATGTCAAACATCTCTTGATTCCTGTCCTGTCACACCGCTTGATTTTGACAGCAGACGCCCGCTATCACGGTCAATCGTCGGAACGGATTTTAGAACAAATCAAAAAAGAGGTTGCTGTACCAATCCAACAAGACGTGGAGTCCCTATGACGAAGTGGCAAATTGGTTGGCGTTACGCTGTACTACTTTTGACGACGGCTGCCTTATGGACATATGCGCGCGTCGATGGCGGAAATGTCGCTTCCTTGCTGTTTTATGTCATGGCCGGTTTGACCGTCTACTGGACGCTCTTTCTCATTTGGCCCGTCACGCAGGCACTTGCGACGCGCGAAGTATCAAACAAGATGCTCGTTGCCGGAACGGATATCCCGGTCTCCTTAAGGGTTCGCCGGCGTTTTCCGTTTCTGGTCGGAGCCGTCGAAGTGACAGAGGCGATTCCGAATGAGCTTAGCGAAGAAAAACTCGATATCACCCGTCCACTCCGTGCCCATTATCGGAAGACAGAGCACATCGATTATACGATCCCATCGATTCGCCGGGGAGTCTACCAGATTCCAGGCTGTATCGTCGAAATCACGGATCCGTTCGGTTTGTTCAAGCGGAAGCGGATGTTTCCGGTCGAGACGTATCTTGCAATCGAACCAGCACGCCTTGCGGTTCAGCTTCCGCATGAGGAAGACCGCGGCGACGGGGGAATCTCGCCCGTGTCGCTTGATCTTCGGCAGTCGTCCTTTACTGTTGTCGGGGTCCGGGAATATGTCAGTGGCGACCGGATGAATCAGATTGACTGGAAAGCGACAGCGAAACGCCAAGGCTTGATGACGAAGACGTTCGAACGAGAACAGGAACGGGAGACGACAATCGTCTTCGATGAAGGAACGGAAGCGGGCGAAGCCTTCGAGCGCGTCATCTCAATGCTCGCAGAAGCGACGGATCAGCTGAACAAGCGACGTCTGAGCTATCGGATTCACCTCGTTGGACATGCTGTTCAATCGTTATCGTTACCGCTTGAAGGGGCGAAGCTCACGCATTATCTGATGACGGCGCAACCAAGTCGGACGCGGACGTTCATCGAATCATGGGAGTACTCGTCAAAAGCGCTTCGACTGAGCGGAAACGTTCTCTTCATTACGCCGGATCTTGAATCGAACAATGAATTATGGATTTCTAAGATTAATCAAGAAGCCACCGTTCATGTCTATACACCAGAACGGAGGGGAGTGCGATGATGCGACGCTTAATTTGGAACGCTATCGCTGCAGCCGTTCTGACTTGTTTCATGCCACCACTTCTTGAACTGACGACGTTCGAACATCTCTGGTCATTCTTACCGATGCTGTTTCTGCCTTTGCTGTTGTCGCATCTATCGCGACGTTACTTTTTACTCGGAAGTCTCGGTGGATTACTCCTGTCGTTCTATCTGATTTTGACGCCGGGAGCAGCACCATGGGGCATCTTTACGGAAATCAGTTCAGATATTCAGAGCGTCATCAATGGTGAATTACCAGGACGACCCGCTTTCGCGCTCTCGATCGGATTGATTAGTTTTTTGATCGCGTATCTCGCGCGCCGGACATTCCCGAATCGTGGGTTCGTCTTCGGACTTGCTTTCGGAGTCATCGGGTTCATCGCGTATTGTGATACATGGACAGATTACTCAGGAGAGACATTCATTCTCTATCCGATCATCTTATCCTTGTTATTGCTCTATGCGACGGAAGTCAACGAACGACCGCGCGCTTCTTACGTTCGTCCGCTAAGCGCCTTATTCATCATGGGAGCCGTCATCGTCGCTGCTGTCCAAAGTCCTGTCATCAATGCGACATGGCAAGACAGTTGGTACGATTTGACGTCTGGTCTTGAAGGGGAAGGGGAGCCGACAAATGCGATTCAAAAGGTCGGTTACGGTAACAATGACGAGCAACTCGGAGGGCCATTCCAAATGGACGACCGGGAAGTTTTCCAAGTCGAAAGTGAAGGAAATCGATACTGGCGAGTCGAGACGAAAGATATTTATACCGGCAAAGGCTGGGTGCTGTCGGAATCGAACCCGGAAATCGATGGACGGGGTTTCTTCTCGCACTTTGGGAGAGAAGTCAAGACACGTGAGGAAACAGCGACGTTTGAGATGACACGTGAATTACCGTTCGTGCCATATAACGGAGATAACGTCCGGGTCTCGGTCGATCAACAACGACAAAATGTATTGGTTGATCCAGAAAATCAAAAAATATCGTATCTGGACGAGGCGGATCGTCAACGTAATTACCAAATTGCCTATTCATATCCGCTCTTTACCGAAGAACAACTTCAGACAGATGAACCTGTCAATTTATCGGAGAATGAAACAGAGCGGTATCTCCAACTGCCGGATGGCTTACCACAACGCGTCCGTGATTTAGCGGAACAAATCGTTGAAGGTGAGGAGACACCGTGGGACAAGGCACGGGCGATTGAAAATTATTTCGAAGAAGAGAACTTTGAATACAATACGGAGGAAGTAGCCGTACCAGGAGAAAATCAAGATTACGTCGATCAATTCTTGTTCGAGACCAAACTCGGATACTGTGACAACTTCTCGACGTCGGCTGCTGTGTTGCTACGGGCAGCTGGATTACCCGCACGCTGGGTAAAAGGGTTCACGGGAGGCGAATCCGACGTCATCGGAGCTGCCGTGACGAGCTATACAGTGCGGAATAAAAATGCGCACTCGTGGGTCGAAGTGTATATCGAAGGACCAGGCTGGGTACCGCTTGAGCCGACAGTCAGCTTCGATGGAGCAGGACAATACACGATTGATCGGGAAACAGATAACGAGACGGAACAAGCAAATCCGCAACGTGAGACAGAAGATAACACGGAGACAACGACGCCAAATCGTCCGCAAGAAAATCTTCTCGATGAAGAACAGACGACTAGCGCCGGACAGACGGAGCAGAAATCGATTCCATTCTGGCCGATTTTCCTGACGGCACTCGCTCTCTTGTTCCTGTACTTGTTCCGAAAACCAATCATTCGAACACTCGCGATTCTCTTCTTCCGGAGACAAATCGAACGACCGGAAGGATTCCGTCGGATGTACCGGTATCTCTTACGACGTCTTGATAAAAAAGGGTTCCATTATAAAGATGGTCGGACGCTTGCGGAACTCGCTCACGAAGTCGATGGATATTACGAGACGTACGCAATGCGACCGTTGACGGATGCTTACGAACGGATGGTCTATGGTGGAGAATCACTGTCAGCTGAGAAAAAACGTGAATATTTCGAAAATATCATTCGTCATGTAGAGGGTTGATATTTACGAAACGATACAGTTACAATGGGAACAACGTAAATCACACACATGCAATCTCCTTTGTATATACTCGCGAATATGGCGCGAGAGTCTCTACCGGGTCACCTTAAACGACCTGACTATGAAGGAGCAGACCCTTCGTATACATTTTTTTGTGAAGCGGCCTGCTCTTTTTCCATTTTATCCATGGGCGAAGAGTGGGCTTTTTTCATAGGGTACGCATGAAATCAGAAAGGCGGGAACAGATTTGGAAGCACATTTGGACCAGGAAATGATTCTCGTCCTCGATTTTGGAGGACAGTACAATCAATTGATCACACGTCGTATTCGGGACCTTGGTGTCTACAGTGAATTGCATTCGCATAAAATCACTGCAGCTGAAGTAAAAGAAATCGCACCTGCTGGTATCATCTTCTCGGGTGGCCCACGTAGCGTCTACGCAGAGGATGCGTACCGGTGTGACCCAGAAATCTTCGACCTCGGTATTCCAATCTTCGGGATCTGTTACGGCATGCAGCTCATGTCACAACATTTCGGCGGAACAGTGGAACGTGCGGGACATCGTGAATATGGAAAAGCCACATTGACGTTACAAGACCCGTCACCGATGTATGCGAACCTACCGCTTGAACAAACGGTCTGGATGAGCCACAGTGACCTCGTCACATCTGTACCAAACGGTTTCGTCGTCGATGGAACGAACGTGTCATGTCCGATCGCTTCGATCAAGAATGAAGAATTGAAAATGTACGGTGTGCAGTATCACCCGGAAGTCAACCATACGGTCTTCGGGAAAGAATTGCTCAAGAACTTCCTCTTTGAAGTCTGTAAATGTACGGGCGACTGGTCGATGGAGAACTTCATCGAAATCGAAGTAGCGAAGATTCAGGAACAAGTCGGCGATAAAAAAGTCCTCTGTGCCCTTTCTGGTGGTGTCGACTCGTCTGTCGTTGCAGCCTTGATTCACAAAGCAATCGGTGATCAATTGACATGTATGTTCGTTGATCATGGTTTACTGCGCAAAGGTGAAGCGGAAAGCGTCATGAAGACATTCGCGGATCACTTCCACATGAACGTCATCAAGATTGATGCCCAGGACCGTTTCCTCGATAAACTCCGTGGTATCTCAGATCCAGAGCAGAAACGTAAAATCATCGGCAACGAATTCGTCTACGTCTTTGATGAAGAAGCTTCAAAACTGACGGATATGGACTTCCTTGCCCAAGGCACGCTCTACACGGATATCATCGAGAGTGGTACGGATACGGCACAAACGATCAAATCACACCACAACGTCGGTGGATTGCCGGAAGACATGCAGTTTGAATTGATCGAACCGATCAACACCTTGTTCAAGGATGAAGTCCGTGAACTTGGGAAAGAACTCGGTCTGTCAGATGAAATCGTATGGCGTCAGCCGTTCCCAGGACCAGGTCTCGGAATTCGTGTCCTTGGTGAAATCACAGATGAAAAACTCGAAATCGTCCGTGAATCTGATTTCATTCTTCGGGATGAGATTAAAAAAGCAGGACTCGAGCGCGAAATCTGGCAGTACTTCACAGTCCTTCCTCCAATCCGTTCGGTTGGTGTCATGGGCGATGAGCGGACATACGACTATGCTGTCGGAATCCGCGCTGTTACGTCAATTGACGGGATGACTTCAGACTGGGCACGTATCCCATGGGACGTGCTTGAGAAGATCTCGGTTCGAATCGTCAACGAAGTCCAGAACGTTAACCGCGTCCTGTACGATGTGACGTCGAAACCACCTTCAACGATTGAGTGGGAGTAAGAACTAGACTTGCTGAGAAAATTCGTCTCATGAAACCTGTCCTACCAATGTGTTAAAGGGGATAGGTGAAATGAAGTCTGTTTCACCTTCAACAATTCGATTTCAAAATGAAGCTCCCTCCCATTCACATGATTTGTGAATGGGAGGGGCTTTTTTTGTGGTCAAATTTATGAAACTGTTAGACAACTTTAAACTGAATAAAAAAGTTTAAGGACGGAGAGCAAAGTATATCGAGATATGTATCTGGCGTTTAGTAAGGCTTGAAGATTTTATGCAGCATGAGTTAAACGTGGAAAAGTAGAAAAGGGAAAGTACTTAATAAATAGATAATGGATAAAATTTACATTAATAATTAATACATGTATATTTAATATAGTGAGGAGAGGGTCGAATTGGGATTAGGATTTAGAAAGAGTTTCAAGATTGCACCTGGTGTAAGAGTTAATGTTTCGAATAAGAGTATTGGAATCAGTGGAGGCATTAAAGGGTTAAGGTATTCTGTAAATTCAAGAGGACAGCGTAGAACAACTGCAAGTATTCCTGGAACAGGTATTTCTTATACCAGTACATCAAGCTCTGGAAGAAGGTATAAAAGTGCTGCGATGAATAATAGACAGCAATTAATTCGTCAACAGAAAGAAATTGCAAAACAAGAGGAAATACAGAGAGCAAAATATGAGGTAGAAATGTATGAAAATAAAATCGAATTAATACATTCAATTCATAAAGAATGTGATGATACTTTCGACTGGTTAGATATAAGTCGTTCTAAACATCCGCATCACAATAATCAAATGGGTAGATATGAAATAGAAGCACAGCATAAGCTAGATTCTTTTAAACCTAGTCTATTGCAAAAAATTATGAAATCTAGTAATAAAGCTGAACAAAAACTACGTGAAGAGTTAAAAGCTGCTAAAGAAGAAGACCACAAAGAATTTCAAGAGCTACAAAGAACTATAGACATTGCTAAGAGAGTATTAGATAAAGATGTTGAAACCTATCTTAATGTTATTGAAGAACTTTCACCTTTGGAAGATCTTTTAGAATTTGGTAGTGGTTTTGAATTCTTCATTGATGACCCAGAGGTACTAGAGGTGGAATTTAACGTCCATTCGAAAAATGTAGTACCAATACAAGTTAAATCTTTAACTAAAACTGGTAAGCTTTCTATGAAAGACATGACTAAATCAAAGTATTATGATATTTATCAAGACTATGTTTGCAGTTGTGCAATTCGTATTGCTAGAGATATGTTCGCTGTTTTACCTTTCGAAACTATAGTTGTGCATGCCGTGGATGAACGACTTGATACAACTACAGGTAAGGAATCAATAATTACAATTCTTTCTGTAAAATTTATTAGAGGAACACTCAATGCTCTTAATTTTGAAGCACTCGACTGCTCAGATTCAATGATGAACTTTGTTCATAACATGGATTTTAAGAAGACGAAAGGATTTTTACCTGTAGATAAATTAAAATTCATTTAATTCCTTTCTAATTGTGACGGATTTTGCTCACTTAATTAAAGGAGTAACTATCTAGTTTAATAAAAGGGATTCACTACTTTTAGTCTTTTTTCTACTTACTTTACTTATGTTTTACTATCTAATGCTGTGTTAATTAATCTCAAAATTCGATTTTAAAATGAAACTCTCTTTTATTCGGATGATTTATGAATGAGAGTGAGTTTTTTTGTGACCAATAGTATGGAGCTGTTTCTTCAACTCTTGAATACATCATTAAAAGAAACAGGAGGCGCACTCTCATGATAGATTGGACATGGACTGAAGTCGATCGACTAGAAAAACAAGAGAAATGGAATGAAGCCAAAGTATATCTTTTAAAATCTTGGAGACAACATCCTGATGATCTCAAAACAGTCATTCGACTGGGCTTTTTTTGTTGGTACGTCACCTTTGAACATGGACCATTAGGAATTACAGAGAACGACATAGATATTAAGGAATTAGAATCTTTACTAAAGGAAGTTACACATGATGGTTTACGTCATTTTATGAACTATGAGGATTTTCTATGGTGTTTTGGTTATATGATTTCGATGACTCCTTATTATTTTGGAGAGTACAACGAGTGGGAAGAAAAAGGGACATCCATGTTACGACGTGCTCATGAATTATGTCCAGATGAACCGATTTATGCTTATTCTTATCTCAGGTCATTCTCAAATACTTACGGAACACGTGAAAACGAATTACAACAGATACAAAACGTATTAGAGAATCGTTTTAAAGGAGAGGGATTATTATCCGATTACTTTAAAAGTACGGTATTTAACATTAGACTTGATTTGAAATAGTAACGAATAGTCATCAAAAAAGTTTTTAATTCCGAACCTTCAGATAAAGTAAGTAGTTAAGTTTCGTTTTTATGGTTCAATCATAAATTTGACCATGCTATGATGTGGCTGTCTTTGTTTTTCATATCAATAAAAATATTATCGTATAATTCCGGGTACAAGGTTTGAGAGACTTTACAGGAACACCGTAATGATTGCTATTATGGCGCACATACAACATCGTACGTTTATTGAAACGGCTTTTACTTCTTAGGTAAGGGTCTTTTCTTGTTGCGTAGCATGACTTAAACGTTTTAAACAGGACGAATTTTAATAATGAACATGCTCTAGTAAACAGGACCAATACATTTTAAAAAGACACCCGTAACTAAAAAAGATGTACAAAAAAATCAGGTTTAATCAGAAAAAAAGTAGGGGAAATCCAAACTGTTGGCATATAAGATTGATTTTCAAGAGCTAATTATTATTTTTTGTGGCATTTATTAAAAAGGAGGAAGAGATCATGACGAGAAAAGAAGGTACATTTATCCAAGTATTTAATACCCAAGCGGAAGTACTGAGTAAAGTAAACGAATTAAAAGCGCAGGGATATGACGAAAGAGATATGTATGTCGTGGCTCAAGATAAACATTCCTTCTCTATGGTAGAGAATCAGACAAACGTCAATGTAGATACTGCCGGTGAACAAGAGCACCAAGGATTTATGGGGAAATTCATGGCTGCCTTTTCCGACGACTCTTCTACGGAAGCATTCCGGGGAATGGGCTTATCGCATGATGAATCAGAAGAATACCGTCGTCAGGTAGAAAGCGGCAAGTTGGTTTTATATGTAGACAGCGACTATGGCGATTCTTACGAAAAGCATAATCAAAGCTACAACCAAACTTCTGGAGTAAACGATAATCAATATGATCGCACGGGAGTCGAAGCAAATCGGAATCACAACGACCATCTTTCTGATAATGGTTCTCTTTCCGGTATAAATCGAGACCCAGGCTACGATAACACTCTAGGTGCAGATCGAAGCCGAGAATATGACGATACTTCAGGCGTCGATCGGTCTGATATAGATCGGACTGGCGTTACTGAAATGAACAGTGATACAGAAGAAGAACGCCTTCGCCTGCATGAAGAGCGGTTAAATGTAGATAAAGAAAGAGTGCAAACAGGGGAAGTAAACGTCAGTAAACACGTAGTCGAAGATCAACAATCGATCGAGGTGCCGGTAGAGCGGGAAGAAGTTTATGTGGAACGGCGTAAAGTGGATCATAATGCGTCGGGAACAGATGCTTTTGTAGATGAGAACGACTCCATCCACGTACCGCTTTCAGAAGAAAAGGTAGTAGTATCAAAAGAAGATGTAGTCTCTGAAGAAATTGTTGTTGGAAAACGTAAAGTGCGAGATACAGAAACTGTATCTGAAACGGTACGACGCGAGGAAGCAGATATTGATGAAGGTACGGATACGAGAACGGACGTAGAACGTGACGATCGTAAACGACTGTAATAGATCAAACTAAGAGGGGAGATAGCGATCAGCTATCTCCTTTTTTAAGGAAATTAAAAAGAATAATGGATGCCTCATTCATTACGTCTTTTTACTGCAAATTAAAGATAACTCAAAAATAACGCTTACAAAACCGAACGTTCGGATAAAATAAGTGGTTAAATTTCGTTTTTATGGTTGACCCGTGAATTTGAGCATGCTACGATGTGTCTGTTCTTATTTTTCATACCACTAAAAAAACATAAATAATGCCGTATAATTCTGGGGATAGGGCCCGGAAGTCTCTACAGGAACACCGTAAAGGTTCCTACTACGGCGCACACGCAGCATCGTGCGCTTATTGAAACGGCTTTTACCGCTTAGGTAAGGGCCGTTTTTTGTTTTCAAGGAGACGGCTTATTTGGAAGGAAGGCAATCATGAGCACACAATTGAAACAGCCACACCAACCGAAAGCAAAAGAAAATGCGATTGCGCGTTTCTTTGATTTCAATGGGCTTGGTACGAACATGCGTACAGAGTTCATCGCCGGCATGACGACATTCTTCGCCATGGCGTACATCTTATTCGTTAACCCGAATACATTAGCCGAAGCAGGCATGGATGCAGGAGCGGTCTTCGGTGCTACAGCACTTGTCGCAATCATCGGTTCCGTCACGATGGGATTACTCGCGAACTATCCAATCGCGCTTGCACCAGGAATGGGACTAAATGCTTTCTTCGCCTACAGCGTCGTCATCGGAATGGGCATTCCATGGCAAACTGCACTTTCAGGTGTTCTCGTCTCAGGTCTTGTGTTCATGGTATTAACGGCTTCAGGTATTCGCGAGATGATCATCAATGCGATTCCAGAACCATTGAAAATGGCAGTTGCAGCGGGAAT
>NZ_JNIR01000001.1:2480000-2755000 GCF_000702605.1 Exiguobacterium acetylicum DSM 20416
GATCGTTGTTCGACCTGAAGCTCTGGGAACTCGGTCCGGGCAATCTCTGAAGCGGAATAAATACTTGCTCCTGCCTCGTCGACGATCGTAAAGGCGATATCTTTTTGTCCCTTCATCCAGTCCGCAACGAATGCTTCTGTTTCCCGTGAAGCTGTTCCGTTCCCGATCGCAATCAATTCGATCCCGTATGTATCGACGAGCTGTGAAAGGGTTTGACGTGCTTCTTTCGCTTTTTGCTCTGACATCGTCACGTAGATGACGCCGACTTCCTTCATCTCACCTGTCGGATCAATGACCGCCCACTTACACCCTGTCCGGTAAGCCGGATCAAGACCTATCATGACTTTCCCTTTCATCGGTGGCTGCATGTAGAGTTGGCGGAGATTCTTACCAAAGACGTCAATCGCTTGGAGCTCTGCCTTTTCCGTCAGTTCATTTCGAATTTCGCGTTCGATGGCAGGAAAGACGGATTTTTTATAGCCCGTCGTGATCGCCGCTTCGATGATATCACGTTTCTTTGGCGCCAGTTGTGCGTATGAACGAAGCAATGTGGGTAAAACCTGTTGTTCCTCTAACACCACTTTCACAGAGACGATTTTCAATGCTTCCGCACGGTTGATCGCCAGAATCCGGTGCGGAACGATCTGTTGAATCCGCTCACTGTAGGCATAATACTGTGCAAAGACACCTTTTTCATCAACTGCATCCTTTTTCTGTTTCGTGACGATTTCTGCTGAACGGCGCATTTGCTTACGAATGAACTCACGCACCGTCGCTTGTTCGCCCCATTCCTCGGCAATGATCGATTGTGCTCCAGCAAGTGCTTCTTCCGGATCCAGCCCATTGCTTAAGCGTTGGAATGTCGCTTCATCATAAGCGGACTTGTTGCGGAACCAGTCAGCAAGCGGTGCAAGTCCTGATTCCCGTGCGATTTCTGCCTTCGTCCGACGTTTTGGTCGAAATGGTAAGTAGATATCTTCGACTTGCTGTAACGTCGTCGCTTCTTCAAGTGTTCGACGAAGTTCCGGAGTCAGTGCACCTTGTTCCTCAATCTTTTCAAGGACGTCGCTCCGTCTGCTTTCAAGTTGCGTTAATTGTTTATGTCGATCGAGAATCGCTTTGATCGCGACCTCATCGAGTTCACCTGTCTGTTCTTTTCGGTAGCGGGCGATGAACGGAATTGTACCGCCTTCTTCCGTCAATTGTAAGACTGCCTTCACTTGTGCAGGACGTACATTCAATTCACTTGCGATTCTCTTTTCCATCTGCTTCACCTCTCATTCATTATACCGAAGAACGCATGGAAAAGAAAAAAGACTGACACGAGGTCAGTCTTTTGAGAATACTTCATTTGGTTCAACTTTGATCGCTTCACGCAACTTCTGCAAAGCGCGTCGTTGAAGACGGGAAACGTGCATTTGTGAAATGCCGAGTAGTTCGCCCGTTTCTTTTTGACTCATATTGCGGTAGTAGGCACATTCGAGAATCGAACGCTCGCGGTCCGTTAAGACAGCAAATGCCTTTTCAAGAATCAGACGTTGATCGACGGAGTCGTAGCCGTTTTCTTGATTCCCGACGAGGTCGAGTAACGTAACGGTACTACCTTCCTGATCTGCCTCAATCGAACTATCGACGGATAATGCTTGATAGCTTTTACCCATTTCAAGTGTTTCGAGGACTTCCTCTTCCGATACTTCAAGACGCGCAGCAATCTCATCGATACGCGGAGAGCGTTGTAACTCCGTCGTCAATTCTTCCACTGCTTTCTTGATTTTCGGTCCGAGTTCCTTGATGCGACGTGGAACATGGACGCTCCATGTCTTATCGCGGATGAAACGTTTGATTTCACCGATGATCGTCGGAACAGCAAATGACTCAAAACTGCGACCGAATTCTTTATCGAAGCGGCGAAGCGCTGCGAGCAACCCAATCATGCCGACCTGAACGAGATCGTCATGAATCGGTCGACCACGCGAGAACTTCCGGGCCAAAGCTTCTACCAAGTCTGAATAACGCTCGAGTAATGCCGCATGCACTTCCTCATCTTGGTCGTCCTGCTGATACAAATCAATCAGTCGAAGTACTTCATCATCACTGTGATGGCGTTGTTGAGACTTTGCTGGCACTTTGACCCACCTCATCTCTATTCATATATTTTGTCATATGGACAGTGACGCCGTTCGCTTTCTCGATCGTTACTTGATCCATCAATGCTTCGATCATCAAGATACCGAGTCCTCCTTCATGCAAGGAGTCGAGATCGTGTGAATCTGTAATCGGTTCACTCTGGCGTTTGACCTCATCTTTATCGAACGTAATGCCGTTATCTTTGACGACAATCTCAAGACGATCGTCAGGGTAGACGTTGCATGTCAAGGCGATGTTACCATCTTCTTTTCCTTCATACGCATGTTGAACGGCGTTCGCACATGCTTCTGAGACAGCAATCTTGATATCTTCGATGTCATCATACGTATATCCCATCCGATTTGCGACGCCTGAAACCGTCAAACGGGCGATGGCTACATATTCCGGTTTTGCCGGTAATGTCATGTTTAGTTGTTCGTTGTTCATTGCGTTCCACCTCGTACACCACTATCAATAGTAATGATGCTTGAAAGACCTGTGATCTCAAATAGACGACGGATGCGTTCAGAAACGCCAACGAGCGTGAACGATGTACCGTTCTTTTTCGCTGCTTTGAGTGCACCGACGAACACGCCGAGACCTGTTGAATCCATGTAGTGTACTTCATCCAAATGGACGATGACGTCGTTCGTTTCAACTGCCGGGACTAATTCTTGGCGGAGTTTTGGTGCTGTATACGTATCAATCTCACCTGCGATATAAAGATGCGTCTGACCGTCTAGCTGCTCTGTTTTAATTGTTAAATCCATCTTCAAGTTCCTCCTCAAGGAAAATCTGTCTATGTGGTCTTTCTATTTATCCTACCTCATCCTTTTATAAAAAGGTCACTTGGGTATGTTTCCCCATATAGAAAACTTTGAAACCTATTTTATAAAAAAAGAGGTCAAAAAAAGTCGCATACGCTAGTATCGACTCTTCTTGTGTTGCGCCTCTATGTAAGTGCCTAAAAATCAACCAAGCCTAAGCTGATTGCGACGGCACTATTTACTTTCATCATCGTGTCTGGATCTAGATGTGTGACTTTATCCGTTAGACGGCGTTTATCAATTGTCCGGATTTGCTCAAGTAAGATGACCGAATCACGTTCTAATCCGTGTCGCTCTCGATATACTTCCACATGGGTCGGTAGTTTGGCTTTGTCGATCTGTGCCGTGATCGCAGCCACGATGACTGTCGGGCTGAATCGGTTACCAATATCATTTTGTAGAACAAGCACGGGACGAACTCCCCCTTGTTCCGATCCGACCACAGGTGACAAATTTGCATAAAACACGTCGCCACGTTTGACTATCAAAGCTTACACCCCGCTTACTTGACGTAGGAGTGAGAACTCCGCCTCCGTTTCAATCTGGAACATTTCGCCAACGATCGATAAATTGATTGCTGCCATTTCTTCGTAACCACGCTTCAATTCCTCACGTAGCTGACGCTTGCGTTCTTCGGTCGTATGGTTCGACTTCATCCCAATCGTCTCCTTCGCTACATTTCGCTCAACAAACTGCATTTCCCGTTGTTGGACCAAGATAATGGCACCTCCAGATTCACTGAAACCTTAACGAACGACTCACTTTCTACTTCAATATATCAGTCGAATTCAGAAAATACAATCAAAATTCAAACAAATAACATATTTTTGCCATCTTATTGATGTCTTGTACGAATCATTGACGCGGAACACGCTTCGAGAATTGACAGAGAACTTCATAGTTGATCGTCCCGAGCCAATGTGCCGCTTCCTCGATTGGTGCCCCTTCTCCAATCAAGATGACTTCCGTTCCGATCGGATATTCCCGCGGTAAACGAATCATGAGCCGATCCATGCAGACACGACCGACGATTTCGCACGGCAGACCGTCTACGATCAACGAATAACCTTGGAACTTGCGTGACCAACCATCCGCGTAACCGATCGGAACGGTACCGATCCATTCATCCGTCGGCGCGGTATAGGTCGCTCCGTAACTGATCGTTTGACCCGGTTCGACTTGTTTGACTTGCATCAGACGACTTTTCAGTGAAAACGCCGGTTTTAAGAATTCGTAATGTCCTGCCATCTCGTCGGACGGCATTGCACCGTATAACGCGATACCGACTCGAACGACGTTAAACGGCGCTTGACCTGCTAAGCGAATCGCAGCCGCCGAATTGGCACAGTGGACGTAACGGATATCCGGTACTAGTGCGACATACGATAAAAACGTTTCGAGCTGGCGTTCGAATAACTGACTACTCAGCTCGTCAGCAGTCGCAAAATGCGTATAGATGCCTTCTAGCTCGACGAGATCATCATCACATTCAGCAAGAATTCGCTTCAACTCATCGACGTGTTGCAGTCCGAGTCGTCCCATTCCCGTATCGATCTTGATATGCAAGCGGAGATGATCGATTTCCGTCAAATGACGTTTCGCTTCCTGAAGCCAATCGGCTGAAAAGACAGGCACGGCGACATCATAATTCGAAGCGACTGGTGCATGTTCTGGTAGTAAGGCTTCAAGCATCAGGATTGGTGCTTGGATCCCCGCTTCTCGTAACTCGATCGCCTCCTCGAGGAGTGCGACAGCGAGTAAGTCGGCTCCGTTCTCAAGAGCGATCTCAGCGACTGTCACTGCCCCGTGACCATAGCCGTCCGCCTTGACGACCGCCATCACCTGTTGTTCGCCCATCCGTGTTTTGATTTCGCGTATATTATGTGCGATCGCTTCCCGATCGATTTCAATCCAAGTTGGTCGGTACATCCCATTCCCTCTTCTCTAATAAGACTTGCGCAGATGCATAATGTTCTGAATGTGTGATCGAGACGTGGATGACGCCATCGAATGGTCCACTCATGATCGGTCGCCCCGTCTCATCGTTTAAGATTTCAACGTCTTGCCAAGAGACTTCTTTTCCGACGCCGGTTCCGAATGCTTTGACGAACGCTTCCTTTGCGGCGAAACGTCCAGCGAGATACTCGATACGACGGTGTCCCGAGAGCGATTGAAATCGTTCCTGCTCTGCCTGCGTCAAGATTCTTCCTACAAAACGTGGCTGGCGCTCAAGCGTTTGCTCGATTCGATCCAGTTCCACTAAATCGATTCCAATTCCATAAATCATCCAAGGCGCCTCCACAGTACTATTCTTCGCCATCTTCATATAGAATGAAGATGAAGCGAGGTGTTGTCATGTTTAGTCGAACGGAAAACCTACAAACGTTCACACGTTCTTATCCGGTCGTTTCGTTGTTCATTTTAATCCAAGTCGCCCTGTTTGTCATCGAACAGTTGGGCCCACTCCTTAATCTGACATTCTCTCCTCTAAATGCAGGGGCATCCATCAATCTCTTAATCGAACAAGGTGAATGGTGGCGTGTCGTCACAGCAACGTTCTTGCATTACGATTTTTGGCACATTGCGTTCAATACGTTTGCTCTCGTCATCTTCGCTCCACCGCTTGAGCGGATGATCGGTCATGGTCGATTTGCTGCCTTTTATTTGCTCGTTGGTACGCTTGCGAACATCTTGACGTACTTCACGAAAATCAATGAACCGTTTTATGGGCAAGCTGGAGCATCTGGTGCAATTCTTGGTTTGCTTGGTTTTTATGTCTACTTGAGTCGCTTCAAGCGGACGGTCATCATGGCAGACGATACACGTCTTGTGTATATTTTCACTGCGGTCACGGCAGTCTTTACGTTGCTTGGATCGAACGTCGCTGTTTTTGGTCACTTGTACGGTTTCGTCCTCGGATTCCTCTTCGGATTCGTCTTCGGTAATCGTGCCGTTCCATTCACACGTCCGTTCCAAACCGGTCGTCGTACGAGCGGTGGTCCTGTCTTCGTCAGCGGTTCTGGTCAACTCGGCCGTGTATTCTTCTACATCATCATCGCGTTTGCTGTACTCGGATTATTCTTCCGCTACTTGTAAACCGGCATAAAAAAGGGACTCACGCTTTTAGCGCGAGTCCCTTTTTTAGCTTATTTGCGAAGAACTTCTGCCAAGTCCTTCACATCATCAATCAGGTTATGGATCGTTTCCTGATTGTCCGTATAGAGTGCTTTTAATTCTTCAAAACGTCCTTTTGGATCTTGTTTGACAGCAGACAATTGTGTTCCTGCACCGCTGAATGTCCGTTTCACTGCTGCGAACTGCGCTTGACGCGTATCTTTATGCAGTAGTGATAAAGTAGCGCCGACGAGTGCGCCACCAAGTGTTGCTACGACAAAATAGTTCTTCTTCATCTGTTAGTCCCCCTGCATCTCACTCATTTGTTGGTGGTACGATTTGATACCGTTTCATGACGGGAGAAGGCGCGAACGACTTCCCTGCCTCTTCAGCATACTGGTCTACTGTGAGACGTTCAACTGATTTTGCATAACGAGCCCCGTCCCCTGTCTCATGGAACTGAATCAATAAGGCAAGATCCGTTCCCTTCTCGACACGTCCAATCCGAAAGGCCTGGAAGCCGCCATATTCTGCTCCGACAACTTTCGGATTCGACATCACTTGATGTACGAATAGATCCCCGCTATTTTGATCTGCCGGAATCGACCAGTAGAAGAGACTGCCTTCATCCGAAAAATTGCCACGTGATTCGAGCAACGTGTAGGTATTGCCACTTTGAAAAGGTGATTTCGAGTCCGTCTCCATCCAGAGGATGGCATCACCGCTTCCGCTAGCGACACGAATATGCGCATCACGGGAACGAATTTGTTCAACAAACGAACCGCTACCGAATGTAATCGAAAGTTTAGATGGCATCACAGGCCTCCGCAAGTTGAAAGTCTTTTTCCGTCAATCCGTTTTCATCATGAGTCGTCGCCGCAAGTGTAACGTTTTTATAGTCGATCACGATCCGTGGATGATGATTCAAGTTTTCAGCGATACTCCCGACTTCCTGTACGAAATCCAGTGCTGCAGGAAACGATGCAAGTGTATAGGTCCGGACGATTTCATCATCCACGACACTCCAATCCTGCAACCGCTCAAGACGCTCTTCCACTTCATACTCATTCAACCTAGCCATCCCTTTCTCCTCCTCTACTATCATTTTCGTCCTATACCTTATACCCCATTCTTTTACTTCTCTATACCTGTTTGTATCCGATTTCTTCCTTTTGCCTTCTGTGTGAGATAGAGTACAATGTGAAAGAGAACACTAATTCAAAATCGGAAAGGGGCTTACGCATATGCGCGCTCTGATTGTCATTGATTACACGATCGATTTCGTTGCTGACGAAGGAAAGCTGACTTGTGGAAAACCAGGACAAGCGATTGAAGATCGAATTGCTACGTTGATGGAGGAGTTTTCAACGGAAGATTACGTCGTCATCGCCAACGATATTCACGAAGAAGGCGATACGTTCCACCCGGAAACCGTCCTCTTCCCGCCACACAATATCCGCGGAACACACGGACGCGATTTGTTTGGAAAAGTCGCAGACATGGCCCGGGTCGCCGATCACGTCATCGACAAGACGCGTTATAGTGCGTTTGCCGGGACGGACCTCGATTTACGCTTTCGTGAACGCGGTATCCGCGAAGTCCACCTCGTCGGTGTCTGTACGGACATTTGTGTCCTTCATACAGCTGTCGATGCCTACAATCTCGGGTATCGTATCGTCGTCCATGCTGATGCGGTCGCAAGCTTTAACGCGACGGGTCACGACTGGGCGCTTACACACTTTAAACAATCGATCGGCGCAGAAGTCGTCGGCGAATAAGAAGGGATCTGTCCGTCATGTTACAACGTAATCTTGCACTCCATACCGATCTGTACTTACCACGGTGGATGTATATCTATTGGAAAGAAGGACGTCATAATGAACGCGCCGTTTTTGATGTTTACTACCGTTCGAATCCGTTCGCAGGAGGCTATGTCGTCTTTGCGGGTCTCGAAAATATCATCGAGTATATTCAAACACTCCGTTTCACGGAAGAAGATATCACGTACTTGCAAGAGATGATCGGCTTCCCGGATGAGTTCAAGGATGAACTGCGTCAGTTCAAGT
The DNA here is from genome assembly GCF_000702605.1 of Exiguobacterium acetylicum DSM 20416. Taxonomy (NCBI): domain Bacteria; kingdom Bacillati; phylum Bacillota; class Bacilli; order Caryophanales; genus Exiguobacterium; species Exiguobacterium acetylicum. The sequence continues at coordinate 2,488,135 of NZ_JNIR01000001.1, forward strand.
TCAATGGCTCAATCTCAAGTGTCAAAGAAGGCGAAATCGTCTTCCCGAACGAACCACTGATTCGGATCGAAGCACGAATCTTTGAAGCAAAACTCTTACAGACTGCGATTCTGAACATTGCGAACCACGAATCGCTCATCGCGACGAAATACGCACGTATTCGTCAATCGGCTCCCCGTGCGAAGTTCCTCGAAGCTGGTGCTCGTCGCGCGCAAGGAATCGATGCCGCTTACTTCGGAACGCGTGCTTCATACCTGGCTGGTTTTGACGTCACAAGCCTTGCTTCAGCAGGACGCGACTTCGGTATCCCGTGTGGTGGAACGATGGAGCACGCCGACATTCAATTCCACGATGACGAATTGACGGCATTTCGGACATTCGCTTCTCATTATCCGGATCAGGCGACATTACTCGTCGATACGTACGATACGCTCAAGAGTGGTCTTCCGAATGCGATCACGGTTGCGAAAGAACTCCAAGCTAAAGGACATAAACTACGCGGCATCCGAATCGATTCCGGTGACTTATCCTACTTGTCAAAACGTGCCCGCAACATGCTTGACGAAGCCGGATTCCCGGAAGTCGATATCGTTTTATCGGGTGACCTCGATGAATACGTTATCCAAGACTTGCGCATCCAAGGTGCCCAAGCCAATACGTTCCTCGTCGGAACACGTGGCATCACGGCCTACGAACAACCGGCTCTTGGGATGGTCTATAAACTAGTCGCGCGTGAAGTAGATGGCGAGCTCGCACCCGTCATTAAAGTATCCTCGTCAAAAGCCAAGACGACGACGCCTCACATCAAGGAAGTCTATCGCATCATCGATCCGGTGACGGATAAGTTCAAAGGGGACTACGTGACGTTGATGGACGAAGATCCGTCGACACTTGAAGCTGTCGACCTCATCGACGTCCGGGACCCATCGTTCCGAAATCGCATCGAACAGTTCAAGGTCGAGCGGTTACTTGAACCAATTTTCAAAGATGGAGAACTGGTCTATACGGTCCCAACGATTGAAGAAAGTCGCCACTTCCACGAAACACAGATCGGTCGTCTCTGGGAAGAGTACAAACGGCTGCGTTTGCCAGAGATTTATGCTGTCACATTCAGCGATCGTCTCTGGAAGCTCAAACTCGACATGATTCGGGATACCCGCCTGGCGAGTGGTTTAAAATAAGACACCAAAAAGCGCCGTTCCTCCTCAGGAAGAACGGCGCTTTTTCTCATGTTAATCCTGCTTCGTTTCCGACAGGTGTCATTTCTGTTGGCGCTTGTTCCATCTTCTTACGAAAGTACCACGCGAAGCCGAGTGCACCTCCGATGAAGACGATATACGTGATGCGTTGACCGAATTCAGCTAAGGAATCCGCGTAGAAAATACTGATTAAATGATCACTTCCACTAATGAGTAGCAAACAGGCAATCAGGAGCGCAATGCGATATGCAAGCGTCGGGCGGTCTGTCGGTTCAGCATGCCAATACATGATGATATGGTGGGCAAGTAGAACGATACCCAGGATTCCTAATATTCCAATGAGTACTTGCGGCATAATGAACGATCCTCCTGTTTAGTAGTATCTAGTCTTATTTAAACATAGTTCATACGAATTTCGTCAGGAAAAGTTTCCCGTCCCCCATTCCTCACGGTATACTGTAGGAAAATCGTAATCGATCAAGGGAGGGCATTTTTTCATGAAAACCTTTAAGTTATGCACGTTACGCATTTTAATGGACGAATCAGGACGTGATACGACGATTCCCGTCGCCATTCAGGACGGATTGACGGTCAGTACCGAACAGACGGCACAGTGGGTTGCAGAAATCGTCGTTCCTCCGATGGATCAGCCGATCGTCGATGAATTGTTCACAAAACATTTACGTGCTTTGATTGAAATCACGATCTCACGACCTGATAATGATCCTGCCGCGATGATCGTCACGCCCCTTGAACGGACTGCCTTAAGCGAACACGTCTCGTATGTCTTCACGGGTAAGATGGTCATGATGAAGAATGATTTATCTGAATCAATCCTACGCGAAGTCGTCGAAGATGGATTCGCTGGCGAAGAACTCGTCCAAGAATATAAGGATCGTCGTTCGAAGCGCGGCGCGCATATTACGAGCATTGCAAAGGAAACGTTCAAGCAGTATCTAGCAGAACACCCGAAAGCGCCAGTCTCTTAAGGTTTTTCGACCTCGTCCGTGATGTGATCCGCTACGTTGATTCGATCAATCGTATAGTGATCCGTATATTGGACATAATTCGCACACGCATTTTTCAAAGGTGTCCGGTAACTGAACGTTGCATCAATCGATGATAAAGCTGCCTTAATCGTATGCGAGTGACAGACGATCAAGATCCGTTTGCCCGCATGCATGCGTGTCACTTCCTGTAGCGCCTCGAACACGCGATCCTGGATGTCTTGTTCCGTTTCGAGACCTGGCACAAGTGTCGTATCGTTCGCTTGAACGGCCTCGTAAATCGCTGCGACCGGTTCACCAGAGGCGGCACCGAATTCGCGTTCGACAAGTCGCTCGTCTGTCGCCGTAATCGTCAAACCAACAGCACGCCCGATGATTTCCGCTGTCTCAACAGCACGGGACAACGGACTTGCTAATAAGATATCCCATTTTCCATTCGCTAGATAAGCGGCGCTGAGTTCCGCTTGTCTTCTTCCTGTTGCATTCAACGGTATATCTTCTCTTCCTTGAATCCGTTCGTTTAAGTTCCAATCCGTCTGACCATGCCGCACTAAACAAATTTCAGTCATGTCTCTGTCTCCCTCATTTAAGAAATATGACTGATTGTATCATGTTTTCCATTCGGAAGTTGTCGCGGTGGCAACAGTAGCACCTGACAGGTGAAACGTTCAATTCGTTCGAGCAATCGCTCGATCTTCAATGGATTTTCCGTCTGAGCAAAACTGGCAAGCGAATGGGTACCGTTCGGAAAAGAAAATAAACGGACATCAGCTCCGACATCGGCTCCTTTTTCGACGAAATGGAGTGCTTGCGAAAAGGGAACGATTGGATCTTTTTTGCCATGCAAGAGCATGATCGGTGGGGCATCCGAAGATAGGTGTGTGACCGGTGAGACGTGTGTCATCAGCTTGCGCCATTCTTCCCGTCCACCCTTATAGAACTTAATGTGGGCGATCCAAGTCTGAATGAAATTAAACAATAAAAAATTCGTCGGCGGATATAAAGCGATGACACCACTGATCAATGGCATGTGGCGTTCATCACGCTCTCCGACAAAAGCAGTTGGGGCAAGTGCCGTTGTCAACATGAGTGCGGCTCCGGCAGAGTCTCCCCATACCATCATCCGTCCTCTTAAGATACGAAGGTCCTCTGCTTCCTTGTTCAAAAAACATAACGCATCCCGTACATCCTCGAGGTTATCCGGAAAATAACTGCCCTCTTCGAACAAACGATAATCGATGCTACAGACGGCAACTCCGAGTTCAAGTAGGCGGTCGACGATTGGACTAAAGCAGAACATATCGTCCCGTTCTCCACGAACGAATGCACCACCGTGTGCGTAGATGGCAATTGGAAATGGTCCTTCCCCCAGCGGATAATAGAGATCGAGCTGTAAGGTGCGGTCCCCCACCTGTTTATAGATGAGTGTCCGCGGTGCAAGTTGTTTTTCTGTGAGTGGCAAGGCGGGTTCGGTCCACCGAAGTAATGCACCGTAATTGTTCCAGATGCTCGCTCCCGCTGCTGCTGTCGTCAATAATGCAGCTCCCCCCATTAGCCATGCAGTTTCACGTTTCACTTGATCACCTCCAAAAAGACGTGCCAGTTTCTTCACTTTATTATCCTTCTACCCCGTTTTAAAAGATGTCGAACGTCTCGGTATTCCTACTTGACGCTTCACCAGCGTTCCGCTATAGTGAGAAAGTCCAAATCGGAATAGTTACGTTTTAATAATGGAGGTATCATATAATGAAAAAAATCATTCCTGCTTTAACGGTCGCCTTCGCAAGTGCAAGTATCCTCGCCGCTTGCGGTTCGAATACCGATTCATCGACTTCAGATAAAACCCAGACAGAAGTCTATACATCGACGTTCGCGACGGCTGCTATTGCCCGCGAAATCGGTGGTGATCAAGTCGACGTCAAGATGATCGTCCCACCTGGAGCCGATCCTCACTCTTACGAACCAACGTCAAAACAACTCACTGAGATTGCTAAGGGAGACTTGTTCCTTTTGACAGGTACGACACTCGAGCCGTATTCGAAAAAAATCCAGGAGAGCCTAAAAGGCACGGATGTCCGCTTCGTCGAGACGAGTAAGGACGTCAACTTACTGGAATCGGATGCTACACTCCATGCACATGAAGAAGAAGGGCATAGTGAAGACGAACACGCTCACGAAGAAGAAAAGCATGATGATCATGCAACGGATGAACATGCGCATGAAGAAGAAGGTCATGAACACGGAAAATACGATCCACACGTCTGGCTCGATCCTGTCAACGCAAAAGCAATGGCACGCTCGATTACAACTGCCTTATCAAAAGAAGTACCAAAAGACAAAGCAACATTCGAGAAAAACTTAAAAGCGTTCGATCAGCAAGCTGATGCATTGGACGAACAATTTAAACAAGCGGTCGCTGACGGATCGAAAAAAGAACTTCTCGTCACACATGCCGCATACGGTTACCTCGCAGAACGATATGGTTTCACGCAACTACCGATTGCGGGTATCTCGCCGTCAGATGAACCGTCACAAAAGCAACTGGCCGCTTTAGTAAAAGAAGCACGGATGCATGATTTGAAATACGTCGCGTTCGAAGAGACGGTCTCACCGAAGGTTGCACGTGTCATCCAAAAAGAAATCGGAGCTGAATCCGTGACGATCCATAATCTAGAGTCGGTCACGAAAGCGCAACAAAATAGCTCATACTTCAAGTTGATGGAAGAAAACGTCCAAACATTGAAACAAGCACTTCAGTAAAGTACAGTTGACACGCGTTACTCAATGCGGTACGGTAAGAAACGTGTTTTACAACAATTGAATGACTTCTTTTTATCGCGAGAAACGGAGGGACTGGCCCAATGATGTTTCGGCAGCGGACGATTTGATTCGTACTGTGCCAAATCCAGCAAGCGAAAGCTTGAGAGATAAGAAGAGCGTCTTTATTTCATAAAGACCTCCTTCTTTCTTGCGAAGGGGTCTTTTTTTGTATCTTTGAGAAACGAGGTGTCAACAATGAATGAAACGATCACGCCTAACAAATGGGCACTGCTTCCCCTCGTCGTATTCCTGGTCCTCTTCATCGGAGCCGGGATCTTCTATGACGACTTTTACAAATTCCCGATCCTTATCGCCGCATTGATCGCTTTGATTTTTGCTGCAATCACGACGAAAGGATCCATTAATCAAACGGTTGAACGAATCGCAACGGGTGCCGGAAATCCCGATATCATGATCATGGTCTTCATCTTCTTATTAGCCGGTACGTTCTCTGGAACGGCAGAAGCAATCGGTGCCATCGATGCAACCGTCAATGCTGCTTTGACGTTCCTTCCTCCGTCACTCCTGATGAGTGGTCTGTTCATCATCGCTGCCTTCATCTCGATGGCAATGGGAACATCGACTGGAACGATTGCTGCACTCGCGCCGATCGCCTTCGGTATTCATGAAGCGACAGGCATCAACGTTGCGATCGCAGCGGCTGCTGTCGTTGGTGGATCGATGTTCGGCGATAACTTGTCGTTCATCTCGGATACGACGATTGCTGCCGTCCGGACACAAAAAACGAACATGCGTGATAAATTCCGAACGAACTTCATGATCGTTCTACCGGCTGCTATTTTGACGGTCATCCTGCTCGCATTCGTGTCTGGTTCTGGTGACGTCGTCGAAGCAAAAGCCTTTGAATTCTATAAGTTGATTCCATATCTCGCTGTCATCGTCCTTGCACTATTTGGCGTCAATGTCATCCTTGTCCTCATCGGTGGTACGTTACTCACCGGCATCATCGGTATGATTGATGGTAGCTTCGGCTTGAGTGGCTTCGTTCTCTCGATGTCTGAAGGAATGATGGGCATGGCGGAAATCTCCATTTTGACGCTCCTCATGGGTGGTCTCGTCAGCTTGATCACGTTCAACGGTGGAATTGCTTACTTGAAAGAGACGCTGACACGCAAGATTTCACAGCGTCGCGGTGCCGAATTCAGTATGGCGGCACTCGTCAGTGCAACGAATCTTGCGACAGCAAACAATACGATCTCGATTCTCGTCGCTGGACCACTGGCAGCTGAAATCGCCGATACGTATGAAGTCGATCGCAAGAAATCAGCGAGTATTCTTGATATTTTCTCTTGTGGGATTCAAGGCATCATTCCGTATGGAGCACAACTATTGATTGCAGCAGAATTGACGAAAACGGCTTCTCCTGAACTGATTCCGTATCTGTTCTATCCATTCCTCCTCTTCGTCTGTGGATCAATCGCCATTTTCTTCGGCTTGCCACGCATGAAGAAGACAGCGACGAAGCAAGAAAAAATTTCTTCGTAACCATAAAACAGGTCCAATCGCGTCGACGATTGGACCTGTTTTATTATTTTTTCTGCTTCGCTTGTCGTTCTAAGATGAAGTAAGCAATTGCCGGAAGCGGGAATTGAACAAGTCCAGCGCCTCCCCAAACCCATGGATTACGTCCTGATTTTCGCGCACTAAGAAATAGACCCACTGCCTGCGTTACTAACAAGGCGCCAATACTAAGCCAAGTACATTTGGATAACTTTTTATTCTTTTGAGCCATCTTTTCTCCCCCTCTTTTACCACACGATTAAATCTCATGGTTCTTTTCTATTTTACCGTATTTTATTCCTCCATGAGCATGGAAACGGACGTCTTCGTTCGTTCATGCTAAACTAAACGAGCAAATCTAAACTACGTTTTATGAGGAGGAGTAACACATGCAATACGCAAAACTTTCAAACGGTATTACGATTCCCCAAATCGGATTCGGTGTCTGGCAAGTAGACGAAGAAACAGAAGCACCAGCTGCTGTCGCTGAAGCACTACGTGTCGGCTATCGTCATATCGATACGGCTGCTGTCTATAAAAACGAGCGCGGTGTCGCAAAAGGAATCAAGGAAAGCGGCGTGAAACGTGAGGATCTCTTCTTAACGTCAAAAGTCTGGAACGATGATATTCGTGCCGGTCGGACAAAGGAAGCATTCGCAGAATCGCTCGAACGTCTCGAAACAGATTATCTTGACCTTTATCTCATCCACTGGCCGGTCGAAGGCTATATCGAAGCGTGGAAAGCAATGGTTGAACTGTATGAAGCAGGCAAGATCAAAGCGATCGGTGTCTCGAACTTCAAAGAACATCACCTCGATACATTGGCAGAAGAGGGCTTGATGGCACCAATGATCAACCAAGTCGAGTTGCATCCACAATTACCGCAACACGAACTGCATGAATACTTGCAAGATCACAACATCCAAGTCGAAGCATGGAGCCCACTCATGCAAGGGAAATTCCTCGAAATCAACGATTTCAAGGAAATCGCAGAGAAACACGGCAAGACACCCTCACAAGTCGTCTTACGTTGGCATCTCGACAACGGCATCGTCGCTCTTCCGAAATCCGTTACACCAGCACGCATTGCGGAAAACTTCGACGTCTTTGATTTCCAACTCGATGCCGATGATCTGGAGAAAATTGATCGTATCGCAACGGATGTCCGCCTCGGACCAGATCCAGACGAAATCGATTTTTAATCTGACGATTCACGTAAAAGATGAGGCTGACTCAAAAGTCCGTTTCCACAAAGAGAAGGGTGGCAGAACGATGATCTGCCACCCTATCTCGTAACAAAAGAATGACGCGTTTCACGCAACTCCTACAGGAAAAAACGCATCTTTGCGCTGTCAGAGACAAGCAAGACCCCTTTTCCTGCTTGAATCAGCAGGAAAATTGGCTTGTGTCTCGCCTGAGGAAAGGGCGTGAAAGACGCGTCATTCTTTTTGAGTCAGCCTCTTGATTCATCTGAACGACGAGAGACCCGTTTCCAGTCTATGACTTGGAAGCGGGTCTCTTTTTTTATGATTTGAGCTGATCAGACATAATAAATTAAAATCGTATCTTCCGCTTCTTCTGCCTTTTGAAAATAGGCACGCAAATCGGCGAACTGTTCCCAGATATCCTCGAATTCGCCCGGTGTTCCGGCTTCATCATGAATCGAAGCGAGTGCCCGTTGATCAAAATTCCTCATCACCTCAGCCGAGATGATGAGGAGTGGCAAGGGAAGAATACCGACAATCGCCGCTTTCTCCTCATTAACGATCAACTCTTCGCCAACGATCGCTCGTCCCAGGTTGTAATGTGTGTCTTGATCAATATAGATATCGATTTGATTCATCAAATGATAGATGGCGTTCGTCTGTTCGAGGGCGAACAATTGTTCATGATCGGGTTGTGTCTCATGAATGAATAAAATCCAGTCCATGATGATGTGGGGATCGTTTCCGAACGACTCCCAGACCGCATCCGTGACGCGGACGAAATGTACGTTTTCCATTCTCCCCCTCCCTTCTGTACTCTGTATTCCCTTTTTAAATTCGTTCTATACAAAAAAAGAGCCAGATTTCTCTGACTCCATTTCTTAGATCGCTTTTTCGTCTTTTTCTGATTCTTGCCATGCTTCAAGCGTATCTTTCCCTGGCAAGTTCGGAATCGAGTCCGCATAGAATCGTGGCTCTTTTCCAGCTTTTCGTTGCCCGACATAATCTTCGAGCGCCAGTTTCGCGATTTTCGAGAGACGGAAGATCGCATACAAGTTAACGATCGCCATCAGTCCCATGAAGATATCTGCTAACGCCCACACGAGGTTCGCCGATTCAACGAGTGAACCGAAGACGATCATGACGAGAACGAGTACACGATACGCCATCAAGACTTGTTTATTTTCACGGATGAAGTTGATATTCGATTCCCCGTAGTAGTAGTTTCCGACGACAGAACTAAAAGCAAAGAGGAAAATCGCGACGACCATGAATCCTGTCGCGAGTGATCCCACTTGTGATGCGAGCGCACCTTGTGCTAAGTCGATCCCAGCTACCGGTTGACCACTAGCATCTTTTGTTGCCACTCCACTGACGAGAACGATCATCGCTGTCGCCGAACAGACCATCAACGTATCAACGAAGACCGCAAACGATTGAATCAATCCTTGCTTGACCGGGTGAGAGACTTCCGCTGTTGCCGCTGCGTTCGGCGCTGAACCCATACCGGCTTCGTTCGAGAACAATCCACGGCGAATCCCGTTCAAGAGCGCTGCCCCTACTGCACCACCTGCGAGCGTCTTGAATTCGAATAGACCTTCTTGGAAGATCAATTTAAAAATACTTGGCAGTACTTCAAGATTCGTCGCCATGATGTAGAGCGCGATCAGGATGTAACCACCTGCCATGATTGGTACGAGGAACGACGCGACAGTTGCGATGCTACGGACGCCACCAAAGATGACGAGTGCCGTCAGCACGACCAGTCCGACCGTAATCCAGGTCTTATCAAAACCATATTGATTTTGAAGTGAAAGCGAGATCGTATTCGATTGAACGGAATTGAAAACAAATCCGAATGAGATCGTAATCAAGATACTGAATAAGATCCCTAACCAACGTTGACCGAGTGCTTTCTCCATATAATAGGCAGGGCCCCCACGCCACGCCTTATCATCACGTACCTTATAAATTTGAGCGAGTGTACTCTCGACGAATGCCGATGCCGATCCGATCAAAGCAATCAACCACATCCAGAAGACCGCTCCTGGTCCACCGAGTGCGATCGCTGTCGCGACACCTGCGATATTACCAGTACCGACACGTGCTGCCGTACTGATCGCAAATGCTTGGAATGGCGACACGCCATCTTTCCCTTTATCCGTTCCTTGGAACAGTAAGCGTAACATTTCCGGTATCATCCGGAATTGAACGAACCGCATCCGGAATGTAAAATAAATGCCTAATCCGACGAGTAAGATGATCAGTACGTTTGTCCATAACATGTCACTGATTCTACTGACTACATCCATTACCTGCTTCTCCATCCGATTCCCTCCACTTCCACCACATAGTTTCTCTTTTTAGATGTAAACTTTTTTCACATGTGAATTATCATACGCAATTTTTTTTGAAAAATCAAACTCATCTATACCGCAGACTACAAAAAACGTGTTAAACCTCACATCAGATGTCAGGTTTAACACGTTTTTATCAAGCATTTTTGAATTAGATGAACAAGTTCAGGTTAGCACCATCCGTTGCACCAAGGTAACTCGCGACACCACCGTAATCGATATCATCCAGTAATTCCTCTTTCTTGATGCCCATGATGTCCATCGACATCGTACAAGCGATCATGCGGACACCCGCTGCTTGTGCTTTTGCCATCATCGTCTCTAGCGCATCGACTTGTTTGTCCTTCATGACTTTTTTCATCATTTTTTGACCGGCTCCTGCCATGTTCATGTTCGAGAGCGGTAACTCCCCAGCATGCTTTGGCATCATCATGCCCATCATCCGTTCAATGCCTGCTTTTTCGACTGCCGGTGCGCCTGGTTTTCGAATGATGTTCAAGCCCCAGAACGTAAAGAACATCGTCACTTGTTTCCCCATCGCTTGTGCACCTTGCGCGATGACGAAAGACGCAAGTGCTTTATCGAGATCACCACTGAAAACGACCATCGTCGCATCATCCGCTGGATTGACTTGAATCGGAGTTGTAGCCGATGTCTCTCCTTGCCCTTTTTCAAGCATGACCTCAACGACTCCCTGATTCATCTCCGCTGAATGGACCGTGTGACCTAGTTTTTTCGCCCATGCTTGAACGTCTGGCAAGAATCCTGGGTCTGACGCCTTGACGAAAATTTGCTCGCCGTCCGTCATCTGATCGATTTTTGTTTTCAGCTCTAAGATTGGACCTGGGCACTGTAAGCCGCACGTATCGAGCAGCGTCACTTGTTCCGGTGCAGTCTTCGTTGTTGGCTCACGTTTCGTTACCGTCACAGCTGTCTCCTCCTTCGCCTGGCTTCGCGCTTCTTGATCGCGATGCACGACCGACCATGTTTTGTAGCCGCCGCTTAAGTTTTTCACATCATAACCGTGTTGTTGCAATAGTTGACTCGCGACATATCCACGTAATCCGACTTGGCACGTCACATAGATCGTTTGATTTTTCGGCAGATCATCCAACTTCTCACGTAACGTTGGTAACGAGATATTGACCGATCCGGGAATCGAACCTAACTCGTTTTCCGATGGTTCACGGACATCGAGTAACAAACCGCCATTTGCGACAATTTCATCGATTTCGTGCCAATGAACGTTCTTACTGTCACCAAGCACGATGTTCGACGCAATATAACCTGCCATGTTGACTGGATCTTTTGCTGAACTATATGGCGGTGCATATGATAGTTCAAGATCTGGTAAATCAAGCACTGTCAATCCACCTTTGATCGCTGTCGCGAGGACATCGATCCGTTTCTCAACACCTGTCATACCGATTGCCTGTGCGCCGTAAATCGTTCCTTCGATCGGATCAAACAACAGCTTCATCGAAATCGGACTCGCTCCTGGGTAATACCCCGCATGCGATCCCGGATGGAGATGAACCGCTTCATAACGTAGACCGAGCTGGCGTAACCGTTTTTCGTTGTTACCAGTCGAAGCGACCGTCAAGTCGAAGACTTTTGCGACCGCTGTTCCGAGCGTGCCGCTGTAACGGACGTCGCGTCCAGCGATGATGTCAGCAACGAGGCGTCCTTGACGGTTTGCTGGCCATGCGAGCGGGACGTGTGTCGCTTCCTTCGTGATATAATCTTTGACTTCAATCGCGTCGCCAATCGCAAAGATTGATGGATCGGATGTCCGCAGTTGATCGTCGACTTGAATCGTCTGTTTGATGCCAAGCGTTAAACCAGCATCTGCTGCGAGCGTGCTCTCCGGTGCAACACCAATCGATAGGATGTTCATCTCGGTTTCGATCACGCGTCCACTTGTCAGGACGATGCGGCGACCTGCCTCTTCAAAACGAGCGACGCCATCTTCTAGAATCAACTCGACGCCTTTCGCACGAAGATGTTCATGAACGATTGCTGCCATTTCTGGGTCGACCGGAGCCATGACTTGATCCGCCATCTCGACGAGGGTGACGTGCGCCCCACGTTCGACGAGGTTTTCTGCCATTTCAAGACCGATGAATCCTCCACCGATGACGACTGCTCGCTCTGGACGCGTCGTATCAACGTATTCCCGCATCCGGTCTGTATCTGGAATGTTCCGTAATGTAAAGACGTTCGTTGCTTCTTCAAGTCCTGGAATGTTTGGACGAATCGGTTTTGCGCCTGGAGAAAGAATCAGATGGTCGTACGATTCATCGTATTCTTCACCCGTTTCGACGTTGCGGATCGTGACCGTCTTCGCTTCACGGTTAATCCGAATCGCTTCCGACAAATTACGGACATCTAAATTAAACCGTGCGTGCATGCCTTCGGGCGTTTGGACGAGTAATTTATTGCGATCCTTGATAACGTCTCCGATGTAGTAAGGCAGTCCACAGTTCGCGAACGAAATCTCTTTTCCCCGTTCAAGCAAAATGATTTCTGCCGTTTCGTCAATCCGCCGCAGTCGTGCTGCTGCCGTAGCGCCACCTGCGACGCCACCTACGATGATCGTTTTCATCTGATGATTCCTCCTTGAGTTTCTATCTGTCACCTAATATACCCTGTTAGGTATGTCATTTCAAGTCAGTTGCTCGCAAATTCACAAACAAGACATATCTCTGCTCTTTTGTATTTTCTTCCTATCTTAACGGACATTAGTTGCAATTCCTTCTGAAATGCTTGAAACTGAATTTATAGTATATAAAGGGGGATTTTGCAATGGACCAGGAACGTAACTCGAACGAATCAAACGAGAACAATAAAGTGACACCGATTCACCAAGATCGTCAACCCGAAACAAACGAGCAAGGAATCGCGCCACAACAGCAACAACACTTGGAAGCTTTCCAAGCTTTCCTCGTTGAAAAAGGGATTCCAATGGAAGCGCGTGAAAATGAGACACACGTCTTCTTCATGACACAAGAAAAAACACCTGCTGGAGCAGAACCGATGATGATGATCGTCTTCAGTAAAACGACGACAGATGTCGAATTGTTCGCTCGTACGGTGACACACGTACCAGACGGTGTCGAGGATCTCCCGATCCTTAACGCCATCAACGACTTCAACCAAGAGTTCAAATACTTCCGCGTCGTTCTCGACAGCGACCGTGATGTCACGATCGCATCAACGATCGATCTCGATCATGGCTTCAACCCAGCTGCGATCTTCGGACATTCTGTCATGATGTTCCAAGCATCAGACGAAGTCTACACGTATTTGACAAAACTGTACGAACAGTTCTAATTTCTCATTTAAAACGGCTTTGGAGCCCTGCTCCGAAGCCGTTTTTTTCTTTAAAGTTCAATTGACAATGAGAATTATTCTCGCTATAGTTAGATTTGTGAAAACGACTACATGACGGAAAACGTCTTATTAATTCTTCTGGGGGAATCACGGTTATGAAAAAACGTTTAAAAGTAGCTTCTATCTTCATGGTAGCTGGTATCTTGGCTGCCTGCGGTTCGAATGAAACGGATACGACTGCACCGAAAAAAGAGAAAACGGAACAGTCGACCGAAACAAAATCAGCAGATGCGGGGATTGCTGCAACGACACTGACAGATGAATTGACGATCTTCAGCTCAATCAAAACAGAACTCGACAAAGCAAAAGAAGGACAAACAATCGATTGGAAGATGGTCACGACAAGTTATGAATCGAAACTAAAAGGTGGTGTCGAGACGACAGCACCAGAAATCGAACAAGTCATCCAGTCTGCTTTAGCAGGTGTGGAAGCAAAGGATCTCGATGAGAACATCGCTCGTCAACTCGTTGATAAAGGTCTACAATCGTATTTCTATAAATTACAAAAAGCAACACAAGCAAAAGCCGAAGAAGCACTCGTCGCCGGTAAACCAGAAGCTGCAACAGAAGCACTTAAGGATATCGAAGCAATGGCGAAGACTGTCTTCATCCCGACTGCAGAAAAACGCGACGCGAGTTACGGCTTCAAAAACGAAGACGCCATCGCTCAAGCGATCACATCAGGTCTTGCAGCGCAGCAAGAAGCCATCGATGCGAAAGAAATCGGTGACTTCAACGTCGCCAAACAAGTGACAGATAAATCAATTTATCGTTCCTTCTATTTAGCTGCACTCGGTTACGCACAAAAAATCGAGGATGGAGCAAAAGCAGGTACGGATGAAAAAGAATTACAAATGGAGCAAGCAGAAGGATATGGTTTCCTCCTTGCGATCGAAGAATCATTAGCAGGCGGAGACGAAGAAGCTGTCAAAACGCTGAAAGAGCGCTATGATTTCTCAAAAACAAAGCCAGCTGACGTCTCTTACAAAGAAATCGAAGGATTGTTCGCAAAAGCGTTGACGGAAAAAGTCGACGGTTATCATGAAGAGGCACAAGAAGCGATCGAGAAGAAAGACGTCGATACAGCACGTGTAGAAGCAATGGAAGCGAACATGTTCGTCGTTGCGATGAAACCGACGCTTGAGAACCGTCTCGGTAAAGAAAAAGCAGCACAAGTCGCAAAAGACGCAAACGAATGGTTCGCACTCGTCGAAAAAGGTGACGTCAAGGCTGAAACGACAGGCGAACGGATCACAGACGCACTCGAACCACTTAACTAAGAAGGAAATGGAAACGGAGGGATAAGATGAATATCGGAATCACAGGAGGTGCCGGCTTCATTGGCGCCGCCCTCGCCCTCCGGCTCCAGCAGCAACATACCGTCCATGTACTTGATGCTTTCACGGACTACTATGATGTCCAGTTAAAAGAAGAACGAGCAGCTGAATTAAGACGTGCCGGCGTTACCGTTACGACGGGTGACGTTCATCATGATCTCGACACCTGGATGGAGACATCGTTCGACGCTGTCTTCCATCTCGCAGCACTGCCTGGTGTTCCTCGTTCGCTCGAAGAACCGCATCACTATATTCGTGAGGACATCGATATGACGGTGACCTTGTTAGAAGCCGCAAAAAGACATGGCACGCCGCATGTCTTTTTCGCGTCTTCTTCTTCCGTTTATGGGGAACAGACTGGTCCGCTAAAAGAAGATCAGGCAACGGGACACGTCGCTAGTCCTTATGCGGCAGCCAAGTATAGTGCCGAAAGCTTTTGTCATGCTTATGCTCATTTATATGATTTAAACGTGACGCTGTTTCGCTTCTTTACTGTCTATGGTCCTTCGGGTCGTCCCGACATGGCACTGTTTCGTTTCATTGAACAGGCACTACGCGGAGAACCACTTATCGTCTTTGGTGATCCGATCCGTGATTTCACGTATATCGATGACATCACCCGCGGAATGGAACAGGCGTTACTGGCTCGTGCAGTCGGAACGTATAACCTCGGCGCGAATCAGCCGGTCTCCGTTCGCACTCTAGCTGAACGGATTGGTCAACGGTTTGATGTGCCTGTGCAGACTCAAACTGCACGACGCGGGGACGTGACGATGACATGGAGTGATACGACGGCTGCAAAAGAAGCATTCGGTTACCAACCGTCAATCGAGATCGATGTTGGACTGGAGCAGGTGATTTCGTGGCATCAAAACCGCTAATCCGAACGCTTCTTTATCTGACACTTACCGGACTCGTTATCTTTTTACTGCTCCGTTTTTTCTTGGAGTTACCGGTCTCTTATCGGTATATCGAAGCTTTATTCAAGAGTCCCTGGACGATCCTTGCGACCTTGACGTATGCGATTGCCTTTTATTTACGGGCGGTCGCCTGGCGCCGCGCTGACTCAAAACGTGCACCGACCGCTGTATACCTGTCGAGCCTGTATCTCGGACTGACGATCAATCACCTCTCACCAGTCAAACTGGGAGAGATGATCCGACTCGTGACGGCGAGAGCTGTCGGAAGTCCCTGGAAGCAGACGAGCGCGATCTTCGTCTTACAACGAAGTATTGACTTGATCGTTCTGTGTACCTTCATTTTGATCGGTTGGTTGTTTCATCCGATCGTTTTGCTCGTTGCGCTCCTTGCCACCGCGTTATTGCTCGTGTTACGTCGACATGTCCCGCATCTCCCATCGCTCGTCCTGTTCGGAACGTTCGCTTGGGCCGTCGAGGCACTCGCCGTCTTCCTCCTCTTGCAAGGAGCAGGTGTCGATGTGTCCTTTCCAACGACATTGATCGCCATGAGTGCCGGTGTCCTGTCCGGTGTGATCCAGTTCACGCCGGGTGGACTCGGTACGTACGAACTCGCGATGGGTACAGTGTTACGGCAAGCCGGTGTTGCCCATGCGTACGACGTTGCCTTGATGACGCACTTCTTTAAATATGCCTTTGCTTTTCTTATTCCGCTGTACGTTTTAACGCGGCATCCGGCTACGCTTCGGTTGTTGGTTCGTCAGCTCAAATACACTGATTGGAAAGGAGGAAGACGATGAAAAGTGCTTCTCGCTTTGAAAAAGTCGCAGCACGCGCCTGGAACTTACTCAATGAAGGAAAACCCTTCACACCCATTTTTACGATCGGCGTCTTCTTGACGTACGCCTTATGGACGCAGATGCCACTCGCAGAAGCTGGTCTTGGTTTCATCGTGACGCTTCCTTTATTCATCTTGCTTTGGCGTTATGACTTTCCGTTATTTTTACGAAACTACCTCTGGATTCCAGTCATCGTTTGGCTGTTCCTTCGGGGTACGAATGTGGATTATTTGCCTTTATTCGCCTATGGTGCGGGTCTCTATTTCTTCTTCACCGTCTTTTTCTGGGGAACGATCTATTATCATCTCCGAATCGGAACACGTTGGACGAATTTCACGCGTTTTTGGAAACTCGTCTTGAAGAATAGCGATTCAACGAGTGGTAACGCACAAGAGCAATTGCCTAAGGTTGCCCTGTTGCTCATGTACTGGTGGACGGCAAGTGACGCATCGTCGCTCGACATGACATTCGTCTGGTTCCCACTCGGACTGTTCGTCTTTGCATGGATCCTACATCACTATCTGTTCGACTGGAAACCGAAATTGCCCGAGGCAATGACGGCAGATGCCAATCTTCCGACTTCAGAAAAAGTTTACGTCCTGATTGTCGACGGGATGCGTAAAGATCGCTACATGGCAGCAAACACGCCGTTTCTCGAACGATTGCGTCAGGAAGGAACGGAATATACGAATATGGAGACTGTCTACCCTGCCCGGACTGTCGTCTGCTTCAGTTCGATGTTCACGGGTGCTCGCCCGGAAGATCACGGCATTCATTCGAACATGGTCTGGAACACGACCGGCGTTAAAACAGATACCGTCTTCGACCGTCTCCGTGCCGTCGATAAATCAGGAAAAATCCTTGGCATCGCACACCTTGTCGATGCGTTCGGTTCAACCGACGTACGGACCGTCACGGCGGTCATGCATAACGATGTCGCGGATCGAAATATCGTAGAACGTGCTAAACAAATCGTTCATGAAGAGGATCCGGATTTACTGGCGATCCAGCTGATCGGAACGGATCAAACGGGACATAGTCGAGGCACCCTCTATTCCGAGTATGTCGAAAAAATCGAGGAAGCGGATGCGCTCCTTGCCGAGTTTTGTGAGGAACTCGATCGCCTTGGTAAACTCGAGGATGCGACACTCATCGTCATGGCGGATCACGGTCAAGCGGACGGGATCGGTGGACACGGTCACTTGGATGAAGGCGAACGGTTCGTTCCGTTCTGGATGTATGGTAAGAACGTTCATGCTGGTCTGAAAGTGGATACGCACCGCCATATCTTGTCACTCGGACCAACGATCACAAAAGTCCTAGGGGCAGACATCCCGTACGATAGCCGTGGTGTGCTGTTGACAGAAGCGTTCAAGGAGGCGAAGTCTAAATGAAGATCATCGTCTTTTTACCGGCCCACAATGAGGAAGTGTCACTCCCGCTCGTCTTAAAACGAATCCCGGATATGATTGACGGCATTCCCGTCGAGATCCTCGTCATCGACGATGGCTCAGTGGATACGACGAGTACGATCGCGCGTCAACACGGCGCACATGTCTATCGGTTCGAGCAGAATCAAGGACTCGGCGCTGCAGTCCGGGAAGGACTCCGCCAGTCCTACGAACTCGGCGCTGATGTTGCTGTCATGATTGATGCCGATAACGAATATCCGGCCGATCAAATTCCGGATATCGTCCGACCGATCTTACACGATCAAGCCGACTACGTATTCGGTTCCCGCTTCCTCGGTACCGTAGACGGGATGCGGCTCTATCGCTATATCGGTAATCATGTCTTCACGTGGTTGCAATGCCTTTTATTGAAACGTAAAATCCATGATGGTCAAAGTGGAATGCGTGCTTTTTCACGCGCAGCGTGTCACCATGCTGAGATCATTCACGATTATAACTATGCCCAAGTCTTAACTCTCAATCTCGTCCGAAAAGGCTTCCGCCTTCACGAAGTCCCGATCCGTTATCGGGTCCGGGAAGCAGGAAAGTCTTTTATCCGTCTGAATTATGTCCAACGTGTCCTCCCAGCGATTTACCGGGAGTGGCGACGACCGATCACACAGCTTAGCGTTGAAGAACGCATGGAACGAAAGGAGCACCTCGGATGAAACGCCTTCTCTTGCTACCGCTCCTCCTACTCTCACTGTTCGTGAGCACTTCCACGGTTTCTGCTTATAGTTACGGAGACCCAGGAAAGGAAGCTTTTGCGGAAGCGTATAAACAATTTGAAGAACAACTCGATGCCAAGGATTATGCGCTTGCGAAAGAGACGCTTGCCGCCTATGATAAAGAATTCAAACTGTATTTCCCTGAAGCGAAAGCGAAGATCGACACGGCTCTCGAACAAGAAGATGCCGAGGCTGCAAAGCAAGCGTATCGTGTCGCTCTCCGTCAAAATATCGAACGTCGCCTGCACTTTGCTGAAGAGCAGTTCGAGGACTTCGGTCAAGCGAAACTCTTACTCGCGAAAGCCCGTGGCACGTATGATGTGCTCGCACCTTACGTAAAGGAAAGCAAGGATGCACAAACATCCGATGACGTGTATACTGCATTTGATGAATCATTAAAGGCACTCGGAAATCCTGGTCTGTTTGGGGTCGGGAAAAAAGCGAGTGATGAAGAATCCTTCAAGAAAAACATTACGATGATCGAAGATACGTTGACGCCTCTTTTCGTCCTGCCGGGTGAAGAAAAAACAGGCGTCTTCACGGAAGAAGACTCCTTCCTCGGTCAAACGTTCGGAACGGACGCGATTTGGAAATTGATTGCGCTCGGACTCGTCGTTGTACTCATCGTCATCGTCGTCATTGGTCAATGGAAGAAGAAACGCCGCTCATAAGGAGGAAGACAGATGGATTTTCAAGCGTTTTTGATTACACTTCGGGAGTGTCTCGAGGCTGTTCTCATCGTTGGGTTGATCTTAGGTTATCTCGATCGATTGAACGCTCCACAATATAAAAAGTGGGTCTACGCAGGTGTCGGGTTGGCACTTCTCGCTAGCCTTGGTGTCGCGTTCCTGTTCCAAGTCGTCTTTACGAGTTTTGCGAGCTTCGGAAGCGATACGTATCTCCGTCTCGGCATCATGATGGTCTCCGTCCTGCTCTTGACACACATGGTCCTCTGGATGGGGAAGGAAGCGAAAGAGAATCAAAAAGCCTCCCAAGCGAAGGTCGCCGCTGCCGTCTCGACGGGTAGTGCCATCACGATGATCATCCACTCCTTCCTCGTCATCGTTCGAGAAGGAATTGAGACAGTCTTCTTCTTCGCTGCCATCTCAGGTGGGGAAATCGAAAAAGTCCTGACGAGTTACGGTGCGGTTTCCGGTCTGTTACTCGCCTTGATCTTCGGATACTTATTCGTTTCCGGCTCAATGAAGATTCCCGTCAAACGCTTCTTCCAAGTAACGGGCGTATTGATTCTCTTCATCGCAGCCGGCATGCTCGTCCAAACGATCGGACGCTTCCAAGATCTTGGTTTGCTCGGTAGTCTCTTGATGAATGCTGACGGCACACCAGCTGCTGTGTATAACATCGTCGGCTTCATGCCGGAGCACTACATCGATCAGGTGCAATACTTGCGCGATACCGGGAATTCGACGTTGATCAGTGGACAGATCGGAACGTTCATGGGCGCGATGTTCGGATACAGCCATAACCCATCGCTCGAACAAGTCGTCGCTTGGTGGGGCTATTTCGCCTTTGCTGGTTGGATGTTGCTCCGTCAAAACAAACCATCGAAGTCATCGAAGTCCTTACAGGAGGTTTCTTGACCGTCCGAAGCGATCGTTCACGTCCGCGTGGACGATCGCTTTTTTGGATCACGTTGCTATTCATCGGTGGCTGGATCAGTTTGCGGATTGCCTACGTCAGTCCATTCATCGCGAGCTACGATATCGCGAACTTCACGCTCGCTGTGACTGATTATGATTTGGCTGATTTACGCCCGCATTTTCCGGGTTATCCTTTTTTCATCTTATTTGCCAATCTGTTTCTGCCACTGATGATACCTGTCAAAGCACTTGGACTCGTCTCCACATTAGGACTGGCAAGTGCCCTCTTGCCACTCTATTGGCTGTTCCGCCGTCATGCGTATGATACGACGCGGCTGATCGCTACCTTTACCGTTCTCTCCACTGCCTCACTCGTGACGTTCGCTGCAACCGGGATGTCAGATGGACTCGCCCTCGGACTACTCGTCTGGTACGGCTGGAGCATCGAACGCGCCCGACATCAGATTCGTCGCTGGCTTCCGTATCTTCTGTTCGGTTTACTGATGGCGACTCGACTGTCCTATGCGCCGTTTGGTTTTATGTTGCTTGTCTTGCTGTGGCAAGTACGAAAGGATTACTGGCAACTCTTATCCGAATGTGCGCTCCTTGTTCTGGCGCAACTGGCTTGGTTGCTCCCGGTCGCCTTTTCCGTCGGTGGACCCTATTCGTTTCTTCAACTGTCACTCCGTTTCGTCAGCGGTCATTTTTCCGATTGGGGTGGTTCTGCTCAGACCGATGATGCATCCATCCTCCAACGATTCGTTCAAACACTTCAGCAACTCTTCTGGCATGGGATCGGTTATGGCACGTGGATTGGACTAGTGTCTGGACTGCTGCTGTTTTTACGGAAACGTTGGACAGTCGATGTCGCTTGGGGAGCGACGGCTGGACTCTATTTCGTCTGGGTCTGGCTCGGACAAAACATCGATAAACCCCGTCATGTCTTACCGCTTGTCCTATTGCTACTCATCTGGTTGATCCGTCAGCTTCCGTTACAGATGTATCTACCATTTTTAGTCGTTCAGTTGACGATCGGTAGCCTCGCGTTGAACGATCAAGCCACGCGTCCCCCGGCGACGATTGAACTGGCGCGTTACGTAGCGACTCTTCCAATCGGCGCGACAGTCTTTACCGACGAGGAAGCTCGCCAATTCCAGTCCGAACGACCGGATGCCGCGATCGTTCCGATCGGATCAATCAGTAAATGGAACGCAGAACCAAAATCCGATCAGAGTTACGTGACCGGTCGATTGCTCGAGCGCTTCCACGCTCAAGGCGTGCGACCAAACGTCAAACAAATCGTTCGCTTCACGAGTGATGCCCGCTACGAACCGGAAGACGCGCAAGCGATGCTGTATCAACTAACGCCTTGATGACACAACTGCATGCATACGAAAAACCATGTCGATTCCCGAATGACACCGTGGGGATCGACATGGTTTTTTTTCATTGCTGCGTATCGTAACGACGTTCCATATAATCAAAGGTACCGCCGCTAATTTCAATCGTCCGAATCGGTTCGAAGCCGAGACGACGATACAGTCGCTGTGCCCCGGCATTCGTTTGATCAGCGTTTAAGGTGAACGCTTGTAGTCCTCGTTTTTCCCCTTCTTCCGCTGCTGCCTGCAATAGTTCTGTTCCAATTCCTTTTCCACCATGACGCGCGTCAACCGATAAAGTATCCAGGTAATAGACTGGACCTTCCGTCTCGACATCAATCTGGACATCGCGACCCGTCCAGCGCTTCAGTTGTGCTTTGATCGGTTCGTCGAGTTGTTCCGCATCCGTCCCGGCATACGCAATGACGATTCCCGCTACTTCACCCTCGATGATTTTCACGAGGATGTTCTCATGGCTCAGTCGGTTTCCTGTTTCAGCGACAAAGTACGCGAGTCTCTCTAAAACTTCCTCCCGCTTTGTCGTTCCCGTCAATGTCTCAGCAATCTCATGAATCGCTTGCTCAATCAACGGGGCAATCTGTTGTGCTTCAGAAGCATATGCTTGTCGAATCATCTAGTCGTTCTCCTTTGAATTTTTCTAATCAATAAACCTGAAAAATCGGACTCGACGATGTCGAATCCGATACATGATTTTTTTAGACATTCATCCGTTTCACTGCGTGACTTTTTGAACGACAGGTACCGGTACGATGACAGGCTCCCGTGTCATGACAGCAACGACACGTCCAGCGATTGCTACAGCCAGTAACGTATATAACGTTAAACTGAGCGGCAGATAGACGAGTGAGATGATTAACACGATGGCATCGAGTCCGAACAAGATTGTTCCGATCGATAGACCTGTCAGTTTGCTGAGTCCCATCGATAGCAAATCGTCTCCACCTGTTGCCGCTCCACTTTTCAAAACAAGTCCGAGACCATATCCGGTCACGATTCCGCTAGCAATCGCTGCGATGAGCGTCGCTGGCCAAGCTTGTTCTGGAAAGTGGAACAAATCAAGTCGGTGCCACATTTCATAAAAGACTGATAACGCACCTGCTGAAAGTAACGCTTCACTGACAAAGCGTTTTCCTTTGAAATACAAAGCACCAATGAAAAATGGAATATCGAGCACGATCATCGAAATTGAAGGATTGATATCAAAAAAGTATCGACCTAGCAACGATAATCCGATGAAGCCGCCTTCTGCTAATCCGAACTGTTCATTCAATGTGTAGTAACCAAACGCCATGATGAGCGTTCCGGTTAAGATGGTTGCGATTCGTTTCATGTTTTATTGTCCTCTCCCGTTTACATCGTGGGAGAGGTTTTATACGTCCCGTTTGGGTATTCATCTATTTTCGCTCTCCCTGATTTTTATAAGCCATTACCGTCTGTTCGTTATGACCGGTACTGCTAAAAATCAGGTAAGCCGAATAGATGATTGGTCCTCTCGGTATCCATCGGTTTCCACCCCTTCATTAAAAATCTACTTTCATTATAACCCGAATTTCAGTAACTAAAACAGTTTTACGCATTCTTCACATAATCCAAACAGTTTTGCTCACTCATTCACAATTTAGACAAGATTATGCTCAATATTGAACAAACTACTTGAAAACGATCTTGTGAAGGATTACACTAAGTATATCAAATGAATGTGATATTTATCACAAACAAAACACAAAGGAGACTTTACCCATGAAAGTAGCAGTCATCGGATGTACACACGCAGGAACAGCAGCAGTCAAAGAACTCGCTTCACAACAAGACGTCGAGATCACCGTTTATGAGCGGAATGACAATGTATCGTTTCTCTCTTGTGGAATCGCGCTTCACGTCGGTGGTGTCGTCAAACATGCGGAATCACTTTTCTACTCATCACCAAGTGAACTCGCTGAACTCGGCGCTAAGATGCGTCTGAAACATGATGTGCTTGAAATCGATAGTGAACGCCAAACGATCGTTGCGAAAAACCTCATGACTGGTGAAGTCGTTCACGATACGTACGATAAACTCATCATGACGACAGGATCATGGCCAATCATTCCGATGCTTCCTGGCATCGAGTTGAATCAAATCGAGCTTTGTAAAAACTATCACCACGCTCAAACAATCATTGAAAAAGCGACAGATGCACAACGGATCACCGTCGTTGGTGCAGGATATATTGGTGCTGAACTCGTTGAAGCGTTTGAAGCATACGGAAAAGACGTCACGTTCATCGACAGTGCGGATCGCATTCTCAACAAATACCTCGACCGCTCATTCACTGACGTCATCGAACGTGAATTGACAGACCGCGGTATTCGCCTCGAACTCGGACAAACCGTCCAAAGCTTCAAAGGAGAAAACGGTGCTGTGACACACGTCGTGACAGACAAAGGAACGTTCGAAACGGATCTCGTCATTCTCTGTGTCGGTTTCCGCCCAAGTACGGAACTCTTAAAAGGTCAAGTCGACATGCTA
Organism: Exiguobacterium acetylicum DSM 20416; assembly: GCF_000702605.1. Lineage (NCBI taxonomy): Bacteria > Bacillati > Bacillota > Bacilli > Caryophanales > Exiguobacterium > Exiguobacterium acetylicum. Next base: position 2,512,418 of record NZ_JNIR01000001.1, read on the forward strand.
CCGAACGGTGCCATCATCGTTGACGATTACATGCGGACGAGCAACCCGAACATCTTTGCTGCTGGTGACAGCTGTGCTGTCTATTACAATCCAGCTCGGACACATGCCTATATCCCGCTGGCAACAAATGCTGTCCGGATGGGAACATTGATCGGTAAAAACTTACGCGCACCAAAGATTCGTTACCAAGGAACACAAGGCACATCAGGTCTTCGCCTATATGATTTGAACATCGCGTCGACTGGTTTGACAGAAGAAGCGGCACCCTTGTTCGGACTTGAAGTGAGCAGCACGACGGTCACAGATGCGTATCGCCCAGAGTTCATGCCAACAGCAGAAGACGTCCAATTGAAACTCGTCTTCGAGACGGAAACTCATCGTGTCGTCGGTGCACAAATTATCTCGAAAGTGGATTTGACACAAGCGATGAATACACTTTCTGTCGCGATTCAAAATGATATGACACTTGAAGAGCTCGCTTTCGTCGACTTCTTCTTCCAACCGCACTACAACAAACCGTGGAACTTGCTGAACCAAGCAGCTCTACAAGCGATGAACGAGCGCCAATCTGCTCGTGTTTAAACGAATCACAGATAAATAAAACAAGCAACGGATCATCCGTTGCTTGTTTTCGTTTATTCTCATTCATTTTTCGTATACTTCTTGCCAGTCATGATACGGCATCGTGCCATTCACTGTTTCCATGTCAAAGCGTAACGGTGCGATCAATTCGAGCGAATTGCCATCTGGATCCTCGAAGTAGATTGCTGCGTGCGCATGTGGATGGTTATCAAGAACAAGCGGTTGATCAGCTGCCGTTACACCAAAGGCGGATCGAACGGTAATGCCCCTCTCCTTTAACCAGTCCTGTGCTTTATCGATATTTTCTTGCACCATTCGAAACGCTACATGTCGAATCGATGGATGATACGGTAACTCGACTTGACCGGCTTTCCATAGTCCTAACCAACTCTTGCCGTGCTCGATCCAAAAGAAAGCGACGTGTTCATTTCGGAACGCACATGCAAGACCCAATTTTTCGTAAAAGACAATCGATCGTTCGAGTTCTTTGACCGGTAAATGGGCTTCATACAGTCCAGCAATCATCTTCTTCACACTCCTCTTTTTCTAGTGTAAACCATCAATTTCCAAATTTACTACCATCAGAAACGTTTAATCCGACCTGTTGAGGGAACATACAACCTATACCAAAACCAACTTTCAGGAGGAATGTTTACATGGCTGCATCGAAAAATCCGTTAACACAATACTTCAATGACGATTTTCCAAAACAATATCAGGACGCACCAGCGGTTCAAGCAAAAATGGAACCTGTTCCCGATTGTGGAGAAGAGAGTTACAAAGGCTCCGGCAAATTGATCGGCAAAAAAGCACTGATTACGGGTGGCGACTCCGGCATCGGCCGAGCAGCAGCCATCGCCTACGCTCGTGAAGGAGCTGACATCGTGCTCAACTACTTACCGGAGGAACAACAGGATGCTGAAGAGGTCAAAGCACTCGTTGAAGCAGCGGGACAAAAAGCATATCTCTTACCTGGTGATTTAAGTGATGAAGCGTTCTGTGGACAACTCGTCAAAGAAGCACACGAATCGCTCGGTGGACTCGATATTTTGGCACTTGTCGCAGGTAAACAACAAGCTGTCGAAGACATTCTCGACCTGTCGACGGAGCAATTACGTAAAACATACGAAATCAATGTCTTCTCTCTCTTCTGGGTCGTCAAAGCAGCCTTGCCACTCTTGAAGGAAGGGGCTTCGATCATCACGACGACATCCGTTCAAGGATACAACCCAAGCGCGAACCTCTTGGATTATGCATCGACGAAGTTTGCCATCAACGGGTTCACGCGTGGACTCGCTAAACAAGTCGCGCCAAAAGGAATCCGTGTCAACTCCGTCGCACCTGGTCCGATTTGGACACCGCTTCAAATCTCGGGTGGTCAGCCAAGCGAGAACATTCCAGAGTTCGGACAGGAAACACCACTGAAACGAAGTGGTCAACCGGTCGAACTGTCGGATGTTTATGTCTTCCTCGCTTCAGACGCTGCGAGCTATGTCACGGCGCAAATCTATGGTGTCACAGGCGGAATCGAATTGGCATAAGGTTTGAATCTCGACAGGGTAGCTTCGGCTATCCTGTTTTTGCGTGTCTTAACGGGATATCAGTTGCATCACGAGGTACCATTTAGTCTAATGAGAGTAATAACGATGAAGGAGTGAATCAAATGACTGAAAAAGAAAAAATGATTCAAGGGGAACTCTACTTAGCACAAGATCCGGAACTCGTGGCTGACCGCATCCGGGCACAATCACTCTGCTATGAGTTCAATCAATTGAGTGTCCATGATAGGGCTAAACGGAAGGCACTTCTTCAACAATTATTCCAAACAGAGCAAGTCGACTTTTACATTGAACCGACCTTTAAATGTGATTATGGCTACAACATTACGTTAGGGGCTCGCTTTTATGCCAATTATGACTGTGTCTTGCTCGATATTTGCCCGATTACGATTGGTGACAACTGCATGCTTGCTCCAGGAGTACATATCTATACTGCGACCCATCCACTCGATCCTGTCGAGCGCAACAGCGGTTATGAATTCGGAAAACCGGTCGTCATCGGGAATAACGTCTGGATCGGTGGACGCGCGGTCATCAATCCCGGTGTGACGATCGGAGATAATGCTGTCATCGCCTCAGGAAGTGTCGTTGTCAAGGATGTACCGGCAAACAGCGTCGTCGGTGGAAATCCCGCCCGAATCATTAAAACAATCTAATTCTCATCAAATTCTAATCTGTTCCTCAGCTTCCTTTCACGTGGTCTGGTTATTCTATGTATAAGAACAACAGCCACTACTAAAGGAGGACATCATCATGACTGAAAAACGAACAGATAAAGGGAATAAACGCTTCAAAAAAGGAATCGCTACACTTGCCGTAACGGGTACAGTATTAACAGGAGCCGGCGCGTTCCTACTCTTCACAGGTCCGGGACACTCTCTCGTCAACTCGACGGTCACCACTTCACAGCAGGCAGAGCAAAAAGTCGAAGCTGCTTCGCGCCAAGTCGAACAAAAGCTTCCTGCTTCCATGCGTGACGATCAGGAAATCGAAGGTACATTACAGAAACTATCGGATCGTTCGATGACGATCGATGTCAACGGTGACACTCAGACGTATGATTTTGCTTCGTCAGTCGAACGCGAAGCCGTACAAGAAGGCGATTGGGTCAAAATCGATTTGAATGCAAATCAGCAAATCACGGAACTTGAGCGAGAAGATCAAGATGATCGGAATGACCGAGAGGACGATGGCAATCGCTCAGATGATTCATCGGATGATGCGAATGAACGGTACGGCATCCTTCGTGCCCTATCACAAAGTGAATTGACACTCGAACAAGATGGACAAGAGACAGTCTACGCGATTGCGGATCGTGCGGAACGCGACGCTGCGAAATCGGGGGATATCGTGAAAATCGAATTGAATGCAGACGGTCAAGTTCGTGAGCTTGATCGGGAAGATGACAACGAAGATCGTAATGCTACACGCGACGAAGACCGTGACGATGCACGGGAACAAGAAGTCCGCGGCACGCTCGCTAAAATAACGAATCAAGAGATCGTCATCGAACAGAATGGTGCGCAAAAATCGTACTCTCGTGCATCGAACATGGAGCAAGATGATGACGTCCGAGTCGGTGGTTCCGTTAAACTTGAGTTAAACGCGTCAGACGAAGTGACAGAAATCGATGAATGATCATTAAAGGAGGATGTTTATGCCAACCACCATCTTAATCGTTGAGGACGATGCGAAAATTGCACGTCTCCTTGAACTCGAACTCCAATATGCCGGGTACGCGACACGTGTCGCCCCCAACGGAAAAGATGGTCTCGCTGCCGCTGAGCATTCGGTTGATCTCGTCTTACTCGACGTGATGATGCCGGAGCTGAGCGGCTTCGAGGTGTTGCGCAGGCTCCGTGGGAAAGGCATTCACGTCCCCGTCATTATGCTCACAGCACGTGGGGAAGTCTACGATAAGGTCGCAGGACTCGATCTTGGTGCGAATGATTATGTGACGAAACCGTTTGAGATGGAGGAACTCCTTGCCCGGATCCGGGCGTTACTACGTACTCCGACTTCAACGAATAACGCATCGCGCACATTACAGTTCGCCGATCTTATACTCGACCTTGATCGACACGAAGCATTTCGCGATGAATTACGACTCGATTTGACACCACGTGAGTTCGAACTTTTGACGTATTTACTGGAAAACAAGGAACATGTCCTGACACGCGAACAAATCTTAAATCGCGTCTGGGGATACGATTACTTCGGTGAGACGAATATCGTCGACGTCTACATCCGTTATCTTCGAAAAAAAGTCGATGCCCATCCTCCTGCTTTGATCCAGACCGTTCGTGGAGTTGGGTATGTGCTACGGGAGGCGACTCCATGAAGCTTCGAACGAAACTTGCTTTATCCGTCACCGCCTTTACGACACTCTTGTTACTCCTTTCGTTCATCGTCGTCACCCTTGTCGTTCGAAGTCACCTGATTGAATCCCGCTATACTCAGCTTGAACAGGCAGAGGAATTGATGGAGGATGATTCATCGGTCCGGGCATTGCTGACGCTTCATGAAGATTCCGTCGTCTTATCGAACGAAGATGGACGATGGGTCATTTCAAACGATGAAGATGGTGATGACTCTTCTACCGTTAACGGAGACGTACAAGCGAGTGACCTCCCCGGTATTCCGCGTTCGAATGATCCATTCAAGTCTGGCGATTGGTTCGGTATCGTCCATCAGGATCAAGCTTATTTGTTCGAAGATGAGAGCGTCGATGATACGGTCTCGACACTCGTCTTGACCTTCACCATCGTGTTGGTCGTTGGCATCGTCATCGCGTTCATCAGTAGCTTCTGGATTGCGTATCAGACGCTCCGCCCGCTCAGGCAACTGAATGATACGATGCAACGGATTTCGTCTTCCGGTACGCTTGAGACCGTGCAGACCGAACGCGATGATGAGATCGGTCGCCTCGGTCGCGTCTTCAACCAGATGATTGGTCGTGTCGATCAGACGATGGAACAACAACGGCAGTTCGTCGCCGATGTCTCACATGAGATGAAGACACCATTGACGGTCATCGAGGGCTATACCCAATTGTTAAAACGATGGGGCAAAACGAAGCCGGACGTCCTCGATGAATCGATTGAACACATCTTGCAGGAGACGCACGCGATGCGGACGACATTGATTGAACCCATGCTCGAATTGTCGCGTCTCGGTTATGAGGAAACGTCTGTCGAAGCGATCGACTTAGCGGAACTTGGTAGCGAACTCGCTGATCGGATGTATCATGCGACAGGAACGATCATCCCTGTTGATGCCTCTGGGACGATCCGGGCGAATCGCGAAGCGGTGTTACGCATCTTGACGATTTATATCGATAATGCCCTGAAGTATGCCACTTCACCCGAATTGCATCTTCGTCAAGAACGTCTGACTGTTCTTGACCGTGGAACATCTCTAACGGACGAAGAACGTGCCCGGTTATTCGATCGGTTTTACCGACTCGATACAGCACGCGACCGTTCAGGAAGTGGACTCGGATTGTCGATTGCTGCTGCGCTTGCAACGACACATCATTTTCAGGTCGGTAGTGAAGCGCGTCAGCCAGATGGTAGTTGTTTCTATCTAATTCCCGAGCAGTCTAAATGAAACTTTTTCTACATTTGTGTCGTACACTTAAGGATGAACGTCACATGATGAAAGAAGGAATTTCACGATGGCTAAAAAACGTTGGGGTGGGCTTGCTGTTGCCGGCGCCTTTCTCTTAACAAAAGGAAAGGTCATCCTTGCCTTATTGAAATTTTCGAAGTTTGGAGGCACTCTGATTTCGTTTGGAGTTTCGCTTCTCTTTTACGCTCAAGTATTTGGCGTCTGGTTCGGGGTCGGATTGCTTTATCTCCTATTCATTCATGAGATGGGACATCTACTCGCCGCTAAACGACTCGGTTTTAAAACGGGTCCTGCGATTTTCGTACCCTTCATGGGAGCTGTCATCGGGATCAAAGATACGTTCCGGACACCAAAACAAGAAGCGATTCTTGCGTACGGTGGACCACTCGCGGGTCTCTTGTCCCTGATTCCGCTTGCGATTGGATATGCCGTGACCGGAAATGACTTCTGGCTCGTCATCTTCCACCTCGGGGCTCTGTTGAATCTCTTCAACCTACTTCCTGTCAGTCCGCTTGACGGTGGACGGATTCTTGCGGGACTTCCGATCATCGTTTGGGTTGCGGGACTTGCTGCCTTAATTGCTTACGGTATCACGAACTTCAGCTTGATTCTGCTCTTGATCGCTTTCTTCGGCGGCAGTGCTGTCTGGAAACGGTATAAGTTCGCAAAACAATACGAAGAGAACCGGTCGACCTTGATGCTTTACCGTGCTGCACGCGAACGCGTCTTGCGCGCAAAAGCGGAGCAAGAACGTGCAAACGCTGAAGTCGCTCTTGCACCGGAAGTGGAGGAAGAACAAACGGTCGAAAGTACGTACGATCCGATTGCTTGGTCGCTTCGTCTCGATTTACAGGATTTGCGACAAGCGAGTCCGGAAGAGGCACGTCAGGAAGCCGACGATTTGTTACGGTATCAATATGATGCTGCGAACGACTACGATGCGTTGTTGCGTCGAATCGATCAGCGGATCGAACCGCTCCGACTCGCTGAAGAGTCAGTCCAGTATCACCAGATGCCGAAAAAACAACAAACGATCACGCTTCTCGCTTACTTGGCGCTCGGTGCCATTTTATTCATTGCTTTTGAGTACTCGAAAGGGTACTTGCCTACACCATCTTAAATTTAGTTCTATCGGATGCGCTTCATGGCGCATCCTTTTTTCATGGAACAAACACATTGACTAGAGTGATTTCTTGCATCTCGTCAAAGAAGCGACTACTCTGAGTAAAACCCTACTTACCACTTGTCTAAAAAAGGAGGCTCTCCTTCCATGAATAAAAACACTGCCCGCCTGGGTGAAGCACCTGTCAATCAGCTCTTACTTAGTCTCTCCTTACCGGCAATGGTCGGGATGCTCGTCACGGCACTCTACAATATCGTCGATACGATTTTTGTCGCCCAAGGCATCGGTACGGCTGCCGTCGCCGCCGTCGGAATCGCTTTCCCCGTCCAGCTCGTATTGATGGCAATCGCCAACTCGATCGGGATCGGGGGTGCTGCAATTGCATCACAACGGCTCGGTCAAAAACAAACGGATGGTGCTAGTCGTGCTTATGCAAACGTCTTGATCGCGGTTTTCTTCATCAGTATGCTCGCTATCATCAGTGCTTTCATCTTCGTCGAACCGTTACTTCGTCTCTTTGGAGCGACAGATGAGATCATGCCGTATAGTATCGATTTCTTACGCGTCCTCTTGATCGGATCACCTTTCTTCATGTTGACGATGGCGTCAAGTGCGATGCTCCGCGCAGAAGGACGTGCGAACTATCAGATGCGCGTCATGCTGACGACGGTTGCGATCAACATCGTCTTGACCCCCCTGTTCATCTTTGGTCTTGATTGGGGCATTCAAGGTGCTGCACTCGGAACAGTTGTTGCGCAAATCGTCGGTGCTGCACTTGTTTTCCGATTCTTCTTTACGAAACGTCGGCAAACGGGGTTAACACTCGATCGAAATGCTTTCAAACCCGATTTCCGTTTAACGTTTCGGATGATGCAAATCGGATCATCGTCGTTCATCATGCAGGTCTCCCAATCGATTCTGTTCATCACCGTCAACCATATGCTCGTCCGGTACGGGGGTACGACAGAACTAGCGACGTTTGCGGTCATCAATAAGTTCATGGCGCTCGTCGGTATGCCGATCATGGGGATCGTGCAAGGGATGCAACCAATCGTCGGGTATAATTTCGGTTCTCGGCAATTTAGCCGGATGTCTCTTGCCATCAAGTTGGCAATCCGTTATGGCTTATCGTTATCGATTAGCTTGTGGTTACTGATTCAATTGTTCCCTCGTTTTTGGGTCGGCTTGTTCACGGAAGAAGCGACACTTCTACAGGAAGGCTCGAGTGCGATGCGTATCTTATTCGCTCTATCGTTCGTCTACGGAATTCAAATGATTATCAACGGGATGTATCAATCGCTCGCTAAAGCAAAAGTCGCTTTATTCTTGTCCTTGTCACGCCAAACGTTATATACGATTCCACTCGTTCTGATCTTGCCCCTGTTCTTCGGTGTCAAGGGTGTCTGGTTCGCTTTCCCGATCGCTGATGCGATGGCTGTCTTGACAGCCCTTGTCTTCGCTTATAAAGATCGCGTTCTGTTATTTAAACCGGAGGAATACGTCGCAGAGGAACAAAAAGTCGCCACCGCGAAGTGACTGGAATGGATTTAAGATCGTCTGCCTTGCAGATGGTCTTTTTTGATGGACTTCTATAATACGAACATGTATTCTGTTACTAGTGAATGACAGAAAGGAGCCTGTTGCATGTATACATTAGCGATTGACTTTGAAACGGCAAATCGGAATAGCCGAAGCATTTGTGCGTTTGGTTGGTCCGTTCTCTCCAACGGTCGCGTCACGGAGAGTAAACAGGTCTTAATCAATCCAGAAGAGAACTTCGATGCCGGAAACATCCGGGTTCATGGAATTCGTCCGAGTGATGTCTTCAATGCACCGACGTTACCTGAAGCGATGGAAGCACATGGCTTATACGATTTAATCGCAGGTGCTCAACTGGTCGTTGCCCATAATGCATCATTTGATATGGGGGCGCTTCAGAAAGCGATTCAAAAATACGATATGTACCAGATGCCCGCTTTCACGTACGGCTGCACGGTCAAATTATCCCGCAAACTGTATCCATGGTTGCCGAACCATCGATTGAATACGATGGCAGAATTCCTCAACGTCTCTTTTCAACATCATGACGCGAAAGAAGATGCCTACGTCTGCGCCCTACTCTTAAACGATATGTTGGAACGAACGAATCTACAGGATCCGGTCACCTTGCATACGTTCTGTGGCGTTCGGATGGGACAGGTTGCCTATTAAACAAAAAAGCACTCTAGACACGGGATCTAAAGTGTTTTCAGATTGTAGCTTCAAAAAATGACGCGTCTTTTCACGCCCTTTCCTCAGGCGAGACACAAGCCAGTTTTCCCGCTCCATTCGAGCAGGAAAACGGGTCTCGTTTGTCTCTGACAGCGCAAAATTGCGCTTTTTCCTGTAGGAGTGGCGTGTAACGCGTCATTCTTTTGATACCTGGAAGAAAGATCAGAGAAGCGTTTTGTTCACTCGACATCGCTTCCTAGTGAAAAACAAGCAAGAGCGACCCTGTAGCGAAGCGGTGCGATGCTTGTCCCAGGAAAACGATTCGAGACGAACAAAAAAAGTGCAATCCTTCTCGTTAGAGAACAATTGCACTTTGTCTTCAGTCTCAAAGCACTCTAGACATGAGATCTAGAGTGCTTTTTGATGGTGTTCAATTATTTGCTTGTTTGTTTGATCGGGAACCAGCCTGGACGACTTGTGATGCCTGCCCATAATGCATCTGGAACGACGAGTTCTGCTTGTGCCTCTGGATCAAGTTCTGTCCGGATTGACGCAAGGTCACCTGCTTCAACTTTCTCAACCCATTTCGGTTCCATGATCAGTTCACGACCGAGGGCGATCATTGGAACGACAGCCAAACCTTGTTCGACTTCGTCCGCTGTGTGAAGCGATCCGACACCGATGGCAGGTACTTGTTCGCCAACCCGTTCTTGAACGAGTGTGATTGGTGATGTCGTTTCATTTTCGTCACGAATCGAACCTGCGAAGAAGTCCATCACTGAAACGTGCAAGTAATCGAGATCTTTTTTCGCCAGCTCATCGACGAGACGCATCGTGTCATCGAGTGTGATTCCTGGATTTTCGATCTCTTCTGGAGAGAAACGGTATCCGACGATGAACGAAGGATCCTGTTTCGCGACAGCTTCGACTGCATCTACGACTGCTAATGGGAAGGCGAGACGTTTTTCTAAGCTACCGCCCCATTTATCATCGCGGCGGTTTGAGTGTGGTGAGAAGAATTGTTGGATCAAGTACGTGTTCGCACCGTGAATCTCAACACCATCAAATCCAGCTTCCATCGCACGACGTGTCGCTTGACCGAATGCTTCAATGATTGCTTCAACTTCTTCCGCCTCTAGTGCACGAGGTGTCATTGCCCCTTCACGTACAGGTGCGACAGCACTTGCACTAACTGTTTGTCCACCGACGAGTTCTGGTGGTGCCATACGACCAGCGTGGAAGATTTGTAAGATCGCTTTTGCGCCTTTATCTTGAATCGTTTTTGCGAGTCGCTTCAGACTTGGAACGAGATCGTCACGATGCGCACCGAATTCATTCGGGAATCCTTGACCGTCTGCTGTGACATTCGCACACGCTGTAATGACCGCACTGACGCCACCTGAACGTTCTGCGTAGTACGCGAGTTCCGCATCCGATACTTCGCCGTTCTCTTGTGCTGCATAGTTTGTCATTGGTGCCATCAAGACGCGGTTTTTCAGCGTCACACCGTTTGGTAATGTAAATGGTTCAAACATTGCTTGAGTTGCCATGAGTGAAGTGCCTCCTCTAATTTCTTGAACTGAATATCGACAGTATACGCTCGTCTTCCTTCGAATAGCTACTGATGTGCTTACGCGATGTGTCACTTGCGAATTGCTTTACGACGTCCACCCGGCCACCACCAGTTCCAGTGACCAAATAGCTTCATCAATGCGGGAACGAGCAGCATCCGGACAATCGTGGCATCAATAAAAATCGCAAGTGCGATACCGACGCCCAGTTGTTTGATTGGACTGACGCCCGTGAAGGCAAACGCCCCAGTGACGACGATCATGATCAAGGCTGCAGACGTAATGATCTTACTCGTTTTCGCAAGACCCATCTCGGTCGCGTAATCGTTATCGCCTGTCTCGTCATAATATTCTTCCATTCGCGAGACGAGGAACACTTCATAATCCATCGATAAACCAAAGACGAGTGAGAAGATGAAGACCGGTGTCAGAATACCAATCGTCTCCTGCGGAAGAACTGCGCCGGACTCGAACAAGATGACTAGTAATCCGAATGTTGCCCCTAGGCTAAGCAAATTCATCAGAATTGCCTTGATGGGAATCAAGATGGATCGGAACGCAATCAGCAGGATGATGAACGTTGCCAAAACGACGACACCGACTGCCAGTGGGAGTTTTGATTCGATGGCGTCATAAATTTCTTGATTGAAGGCTGCCGGTCCCCCGACAAGATAACCGTCCGCTTGCATGTTTCGCACCCAGTCTTGCGAAGCAGCATCCCCCGGATCCCCTTTTAAATTGACGCCGATCCGTGCTTGATTGTTCTCTGACAGAAACGGCTTCAGTGCATCGCGTCCGGCGGGAACCGCGAGTAACTGTTCGAGCGGAATCTGTTGCTGTTCGGCAATCGTTGCGGCGGATACGACGGAACGCACCTTCGGATCTGACTCGAGTCGAATCGTCACGTCTTCGATTTTTTCTCGTCCCACCTCTGACGCAGGATCGGCAGACAAGATGAGGACGGCATCTGTTCCATCGTTTCCAAATGTTTTTTCCCACGACTCAAAAGCGAGACGCGATGGATACGACTCTGGTAAAGCAGTCGCTTGCGGAATGTTCAACGTCAAGTCACGTAACGGCAATAAACAAGGCAAAAGAAGTAATAAAGATAGAATCGTGACTGCGACCGGCCGATTCATGACGAAACGAGCGAGGCGCCGCCAACGATCTTCACTACGACCGGCTCGTTGCCGGAAGAGTCGCCCTTTCTCTAGCACCGTCCCGAAGACGATCAATAGTGCCGGCAGCAGTGTCAACGCACTGATGACTGCCCCGAGGACCGAGACGAGCGTCCCGATCGCAACAGCACGGAAGACATCCACATCAATCAATAACAATCCAGCGAGTCCGACGAAGACACAGATTCCGGAAAATAAAATCGAACGTCCTGCCGTCTCGACCGAACGGATTGCTGCTTTCCGAATATCTTGTCCGTCCTGCCGTTCTTCGCGAAATCGATTGACGTATAACAACGAAAAATCAATTCCGAGCGCAAGCGAAATCATCGCGACCGCATTCAAGACGAAGATTGATAACTCTTGTTGTCCGGCAACGAAATACAGAACACCGGCACCAAAGATAAAAGTAACGAGACCCATGATCAACGGCAAAATCGCCGCAACCGGTGTACCAAAAACGAGTAGCAAGACGATCAATGCTGCCGGAATTCCAATCAACTCAGCCCGGATGAGGTCATTTTTGGACGCTGTATTCAAATCATCGACGACGACCGGTTCACCGGTCAGTCGAATTGTTCCAGTGTCATCCAGTTGACGCGTGACCGCAGCTGCCCATTTCGCATCAAGTGTCGGTACACCGACCGTCACGTATCCTTTATCGTCACGAATTGCTCGCGGATTTTCGACGGGACCAATGACGTTTCCGACGCCATTAATATCACGGAAGCGCTCGACATGTTGCACCATCGTTTGTTGTAGATTCTCTTGATTTTCAAATAGGACGATGATCGTATGCGGATCCTGACCGAAGTCTTGATCGAGTACGGTCTCGACGCGTTGAAAGTCCCCGTCACGTGTAAATCCGTTTCCTTCAAGCCGATCGGGTAATTGATAGGCGAAATACCCAAGCACGACGAGCAGGATCGCCCAAACGATCAACACTCCTCGAAAATACGTACTCATCAGATGACCAAGCCGTTCCATGATGCGTCCCCTTTCTGTATAAAACGTACAAAAAACATCCTTCTTGCTGAAAAGCGAAAAGGATGTTTCATTACGTCTTTTGGAAAATTTGAACCCATGTGTTGCCGAATGTCGCCGATGTCGATACGATCGCAAGACGTCGCGCCTCTTCATCGAGCAACACACTTTTGAGTAAAACAGAGGAATGACATCCCTCGAACTTATATTTCAGCTGACTCTTCTCATACAAGTAAAAGCGAGATGAATCGGTGATCGAAAACAATTGGTGACGGTGGTCAACGAGCGAGTACTCCGCATAATCCGAAAAAGGAATGATCGATTCCTGGTTCGTCGCGGCATCCCAAATCACATACCGTTCTTGTAGATCATCATAGGAGATGATCGTCGTAGGTGCGATGAATCGTTCGAACGTCAATCGTGTATCATATCCTCGCTCAACTAAGCGTCCGAACAGCGGTGCTTCTCCATAGTTTGAGTACCGCCAGTCCCCTGTTTGAACGTTCACACAGATGACGTCTGTTTCTGCCGTGTACAGGAAAATCTCATCGTCTTGCCACAAGAATAAATTACTGAACCATGCTTCGGAAAAAGCAGCGGGTCGCGCGATATAATCTAAATGCCCTTGCTCTAAATCCAATAAACCAAAATAAGCTGACTCTTCAAATACGATGAACAATCGTCCACCGCCTGGCTCAATGTACCAGGAGAATGGAACATACGCACATGCTGTTTCCCATAGTGGTCTTAAATCCGCATCACATTTCATAAATCCGTGGCGATCTCGAAAAAGAAGCAAATCCTCCCCGATTCGATCGAACAGTGAGACGGATTCATGGAGTAACAGCTCTGCAGCAGGTTTATACATATGCATCACTTCCTACTTCATACGGTATCAACCTTCTCGGTTTCTCGCTACTATTGATGCGCTCGGCTTGCACCTCCTGTTATACTAACTTCATGGAAAAAGGAGGACGAACACGATGAAACCTTTACAATTATCAGCAGAGACGGCTGTCGAACTCGCAAAACGTCTGAACGTACCACTTGAGCAGTTAATGCATATGCCACGCCATATCCTGATTCAAAAGCTCGTTGAACTCGAGCAGGAACAAGCGAAAACGGAATCTGATTCGTCTAGCGAATCAGATTCTTAAGTAAAAAGCCTCTCTTCTATATGATGGAAGGAGGCTTTAATCTTCGTTTAGGATTGTGGATGATAATCTGATTTCCCGTAGCGGAAGACATTGATGATCGCTTTCCCATCGCTCGGATAACCATTAGGGTGATCGATCGGGAAGAGTGAGAAAAAGACGAAATAAAATGAGAAATATGCAAATTGGTAGGTAAAGATCGATGCCTCGAATACACCGGCATAAATGAGACCGTTCACGACTAAGATACTCACCAAGTTTGCGATCGATCCGCCAGCATAAACGAGTATGTTAGCGAATTTCGACTCATTGCGTAATGCCTCATATTGACACCAGCCATCCCAGAAATAGATACGATTCAAGCGGATTGGACCGACACGAAGCAACGATTTTCCTGACCCAATATTGATTTCCATGTTTCCACCGAATAATCGGGCAAAAAAGTAATGCCCCATCTCATGAATCAATGTCACGATAGGCAAAAGTAAAAAGAACGATAAAAAGAATTTCCATAAATCACCGAAACCGAACATACTACGTACACCCTCTCACTTTAAAACAACATCTTAGATACTACATATAGATTTTTCCCGAAAGATGCCTCTTCAAACAATCTTTTGATGATTTTTCGCAAGTCAATTGCATGACAGGGTGACATCGGTTTGTCATCCACGAAAAAAAGGACGAAGCCATCCTGCGCTTCGTCCTTTTCTAGTTAATCGGTTTTCTTTCGACGTTTGTTCGCTGCATACAACAATCCAATGATCGTCAGTGCTGCACCACCTGCTACCGCATATTTCTTGTAGTCCGCTTTTCGTTCGGCGATGACCGTCGTCGTCAATGCTTGGACGACCAACTGTTTCTCTTCATGCAGTCGTGGTGCGTGCAACTTAACAGCACCTGACTCCACCAATACCTCGAATTCACCGTTTGGCAATTCAATCGTGATATCCTCTTCCGTCGCATTGTGATAGACACGCTGTCGTTCGACGTATCCTTCATAGGTGCGCTTCAGTTCAAAGGCGATGACACCCTCCCCTTCTTCAAGGAAGCGCAGATGTTTTTTGATCAGCGCTGCGTTTGCGAGACGGAACATCGGATACTGACGACGGAGGGCAATCAATCCTTTGACGTATTCGACTGCCGGACGCTCTGTTTCCGCCCGTTCATAGTCAAGACGATTGACGACTTCACCGGCATTGAAGCTGTCACGAATTCCGTCCTTCGTCCGGAAGAACTCTTGTCCGGCATGGAGGAAAGGAATGCCTTGTCCCGTCAAGATGATGGCATTCGCGAGCATTTGTCGTTTCCGACGAATCTCCTCCGTGTCCTCTGGACGAGATACCGTTAATTTATCCCAAATCGTCAAATCATCATGAGCCTCGACGTACGAGACGACCTGATTCGGTTCATCGGCAAACCCTTGCGAAGAGACGTTACCAGCGATTCCCCGTTTGACTTCACTCGTCCGGTCAAATGCACCACTGATGAAGCCACGGTCTTCCGGCGTTTGGACGTCGCCTTTGACCCCGTCCCGTAAGCCGTTATTGAAATGCGCGATTCCTGGCATCTTCGGTGCATTGAAGTAATTCGCTTTTTCTTCCGGATCAAGCGGCGTATCGAGATCCCAGCCTTCACCGATAATCAGAATCGACGGATCAATCCGATCAAGTGCATGACGCACCTGATTCATCGTTTCGACATCATGCAGTCCCATCAAATCAAATCGGAAACCGTCCAGATGGTACTCTTTCGCCCAGTACGTCACACAATCAAGAATGAACTTCCGCATCATCAGACGTTCAGACGCCGTATCATTTCCACAGAAACTACCGTTCGAGAGACTACCATCCGCCTCTTGACGATAAAAGTAGCCAGGAACGAACTGACCGAGCGGAACCGTTGCCGCATCATACGTATGATTGAAGACGACGTCCATGATGACACGGATCCCACGGTCATGTAACGCCTGAACCAATTGTTTTAATTCAAGGATCCGCGTTCTTGGATCATCCGGATTTGACGAGTACGAACCTTCCGGCGCAAAGTAGTTCACCGGGTCATATCCCCAGTTATAGTTATCCGGGTCGTTCGGCGCTGTCTCATTGACTGAGCCAAAATCGTAGATCGGCAATAACTGGACATGCGTCACACCGAGATCCGCTAAATAATCAAGTCCTGTTAATCCACCATTTGGTGTCCGTGTTCCTGCTTCCGTCAGTCCAGCGAATGTACCACGTGCGACGACACCACTAGCCGGATGACTCGTTGCATCGCGTACGTGTAGTTCATAAACAACTGCGTCTTGCGAAGAATGGAACAGTGGGCGTTCTTCAATCCATCGTTCTGGTGTCACACTTGTCGGGTCAATCAGCGCACCGCGTTTTCCGTTCGTTCCGACGGCTTTCGCATACGGATCGACTGCCTCGACCTTTTGTCCGTTGATGCTCGCTTGAAACGTATAGAAATAACCTTCATATGCCGCTCGATCGAGTTCAACGACGTATGTTCCCCGTTCGCCTGCCATCATCTCGACCTCTTCGACTTTTCGTGCGCGTAATGTCTTATAGAGACGAATCACGACACGTTCTGCCGTCGGCGCCCACAAGCGCACGCGAATCGCTGTCTCTGAGAAAGTCGCTCCTAAATCATTTCCACTATAGGCAAATCGCTCATCCAGTTCTTGCGGTGTGAGCGTCAACATGTCTGCTGTTTGTTTCAAAGCTAAGCACCCCTTTCATTTCATGGTTTTTATTATAACAAAATTTCAAAGCAGTGGACGCTTCCGGTATTCCTCTCTAAAATAGAGAGTGGAATGAAAGGGGAGATTAAAATGGCAGCAAAAGATAATTCATTTGATATCGTGTCACAAATCAACATCGAGGAAGTCAAGAACGCCGTCCAGATTGCACTGAAAGAAATCACGAATCGCTTCGACTTCAAAGGTTCAAAGAGCGACATGAAGCTCGAAAAAGAGGATTTGATTCTAATCTCAGATGACGATTTCAAACTCGATCAAGTCAAAGATGTCTTAACAGCAAAATTGATTAAGCGCGAAGTTCCGACCAAAAACCTGCAGTACGAAAAAGTCGAGCAGGCTGCTGGGAATACAGTTCGTCAACGCGTCATTCTGAAAAGTGGAATCGACCGTGACGACGCGAAAAAGATCAACAATGCCGTCAAGGAATCGAAATTAAAAGTGAAGACACAGATTCAAGATGACCAAATCCGTGTCACAGGTAAATCACGTGACGACCTACAACAAGTCATGCAAATCGTTCGTGAGCTTCCGTTATCAGTCGACGTGCAGTTCATTAACTTCCGTTAATCGATTCTCATCAATCGGCTGAACGTTCATGTTCAGTCGATCAAACAAAAAAGGGAGGTGCTTTCTGGATCGTATCCAAAAAGTACCTCCCTTCATTTAATTTAAAGTGTTGCTTATTGCGCTGTGTAACCACCATCGAGAACGACAGCTTGCCCCGTGACACCTGCTGCTTTGTCACTTGCAAGGAAAATAGCGTAATCCGCGATTTCTTTGACTTGGAGTAAACGTTGTTGCGGGACAAGTGGATAGATGACTTCTTCTAATACACGTTCGAGTGGTACATTCCGTGTTTCAGCGAGCGAAGACAATTGGTTTTGGACGAGTGGTGTATCGACATAGCCTGGGCAAATCGCGTTGACCGTGATACCTGAAGTTGCCCCTTCTAATGCTGCGACTTTCGTTAAACCGATGACGCCGTGTTTCGCACTGTTATAAGCAGCTTTCCCTGCAAAACCAATCAATCCGTTGATCGATGACATGTTCAAGATTCGTCCAGAGCCTTGTTTTTTCATGATCGGGAAGACATATTTCGTATAGAGGAATGGTGCACGAAGCATGATGCTTTGAAGCAAGTCGAATTTCTCAGTCGAGAACTCTTCGATTGGTGAGACGTGTTGCATTCCTGCATTGTTGATGACGATATCGATCGTTCCGTAATGCGCGACAGTCTGTTCGATACTTGATTTGATCGCCTCTTCATTCGTCACGTCACCTGCGACGGCAAATGCATCGAAGCCTTTTTCACGAAGTGTTTCAGCAGAGCGTTTTGCGGCTTCTTCTTGAAGATCGACGATGACGACCTTAGCGCCTTCTTGAGCGAATTCTTCAGCGATCTCAAGCCCGATTCCACTTGCTGCTCCTGTAATTAACGCGACTTTTCCTTCAAGTTGTTTCATCATGATTGATTCCTTCTTTCTTTATCTTTACGTGTTCGGTCTCTTTACTGTACGCTGATTGAAAGAATAATAAAAATGAATACTTGTTATGACATCTATAACTCAAAAGAATAGGAGAATACTGATGGATTTCCGCCAATTGGAATACTTTACGGAAGTAGCACGCTTCAAAAGCTTCACTCGTGCCGCTGAACATCTCCATGTCACGCAACCAACACTCAGTAAAATGGTCCGTCATTTAGAAGAAGAACTTGAGATGGAATTGTTCGATCGGAGTAAACGACAAATCGTCTTGACGGATGCCGGTGAGACCTTATTGATCGAAGGTGAAAAGATTCTACGTCAGTTATCTGATTTGCCTTCTCACCTCTATGATGTCATGCATTTGACGAAAGGAACGATCCGTCTCGGTATTCCCCCACTGATCGGTTCGCTGTTTTTCCCAGGTCTATTGCGCCGTTTTGAGGAAATGTATCCGATGATCCAAATCGAATTGATCGAAGCCGGTGGACATGCGTTAGAAAAAGCGGTCGTCGCCGGTGAAGTCGATTTGATCGCAACGGTGCTGCCTTCGGATGAGCATTTAACGACACATCCCTTCATCGAAGAGGAATTGCATTTGTTTTTACCAAATGATCATCCACTCGCCGATCGGTCGATGATTGCGTTAGAAGAAGTCGCCGACATGCCGTTCGTCTTGTTTAATGAAACGTTCTCGCTTCACGATGTCGTCTTGAACGCCTGTCAGGATGCCGGATTTACACCTAACGTGTCTCGGGTGAGCTCACAGTGGGACTTCTTATGTTTAGTGGTCGCAGAAGGAAATGCCGTGACCGTCCTTCCACGTTCAATCGCTAATCGTTTTTCGATTCGTGGTGTCAAAACGATCCCGCTTAAAACACGAGTGCCGTGGCACTTAGGAATCGCCGTTCCGACCGGTCGCTATCAATCGTACGTGACGCGGAAATGGATTCAATTCGTCAGTGATATGTATTCCAAATAAGCATACCTTTCATAAAAACCATGTATTTGTAGAATGGTATTTCCTCCTTTACGATAAGAACATCGTTAAAAAAGAAAGGAAGTCCTTTACCATGGCAACTCATTTTGAATCACGTCACGAAACAGGCGTAAAAAAACTCAGCGAATTCACAGACGCAAACGCCGCACAATCTACGCATGATAAAATCTCTGAATCCCTGAAAGATATCGCTCCAGCAGTCGGTGAGTGGATCACGGATTTCGCATACGGTGAAGTTTACAGCCGCGATGGTCTCGTCAACCGTGACCGCGCAATCGTTACGATTGCTTCTCTCGTCACACAAGGTACAGAACCACAGCTCGCTCTCCACATCAATACTGGATTGACAGCTGGTTTGACAGGAAACGAAATCGTCGAAGCTATCATGCACCTTGTTCCTTACACTGGATTCCCACGTGTCTTGAACGCACTCGAAGTCGCGAAAGTCGTCTTCGCAGAACGTGGCGTCACAGTCGAAACAGAATAAGATACGCACGACTTGATTGAAAAAAGATGGGCATGACGTATTTTCGGGTATCTTCTTAACAAAGGAGTGGTCGATCATGCGTTATGCCCTTTTTGCGGATCTTCACAGCTCGGTAGCCGACACAGCGGCTGTCCTAGCTGACATACGGCGGCTCGCTCCCGATGCGCATTTGTTTTGTCTCGGTGATATTCATGAATGCCATGTCGGTAAAAAGCGAGCGAAGCGCTATTCTTTCGAATCGCTCTCCCTCGTCGTGACGCTCGATGATGCTTTTTTAGACCTGATTGATTTTAAGACTTTACTTGGTAATCAAGAAGAACGCATTCTGTCGCTCGTTCCACCACATCTCTCTCCTGTCATCGATGCGTTACGCGATTGCCCGCGAAAACAACGCATCGAGGGGGCATTATTGATTCATGGAGATCAATTGAATTGGTCGCGGAATTTTCTACCCGATCTGTCACAACAACGTGAACCATTACTCTTTTTTGGGCATAGTCACATCAGAGGCTTGTTTCGAAATGGCATCGCCAAACCGAGCCCACTAGGTCAAACTTTATCCATCAAAGGAAAACGGTATGCCGTCAATCTAGGGCCCGTCGTGTTCGAACGAGAATGGTGTCTTTACGATTCAGAGCAACAATCGATCGTGTTCCATCAGGCGAAGTAAGAAGATACGACAAAAGCCGTCGGGCACAGGGCTCGACGGCTTTTGTTCGTGCATCCTATTGATCAGAGATACCGGACAAGTGATGCCTTGACGACATCTACTTGTGTGAAGTTCGTTTCTTCCGCGAATGCTTCGATGACTTGACGTACATCCCCTTGACGACGTACGAAGCTCGTCGGAACCGGTGTCGTACCAACCAGTTGCTCATGCAGACTCGTCAATTGATGATCGTCGATGATCGTCGTCATCAAATCAAGGAACAGCAGAACGTGCAGACGGTTCAAATAATCCCACGGCTTGTCTTCCGAACGGAATTCATTACGAGCGAGCCACTTCTTCAATCCGATCGCATCAATCTGACTCAACGTCTCTGTCGTGCGTGCCGACTTCCAAAGCGTCAACAGTTCCCCAAGTTTTTTCCGCGTCTGTTTCTTGCGCATGAAGAATTCAAAATTGTCTTTCGTCCGTAATGCGTCTCCTTCGATCGGAGCAATCAACTCGGCTTCCGGCGCCGTCACGAAATCGTGAACGAAATCGACAGACTCTCCCGGTAACCAAGCCGCGACTTTCCCGTGAAAATCAGCCATGAAGGCGACCGTTTCTGCCAAAGGTTCCTGCTTCATCTGTGAAGCAGCTTGCTGTAATCGTTCTTTCGTCTCAGTCTTCATAATCTACCTCTTCTTATTCGTGGATTGGTCTTACATTTCTTCTGGAGCGCCGACACCAAGTAAACGAAGACCTTCTGTCAAGACGATCGTGACAGACTTGACGAGTGCAAGACGCGATTGTTTTGCTGCGTCATCTTCGAGAACACGGACATGTCCGTAGTATTTATTGAAGCTTTGTGCAAGATCTAAGACATAACGGCTGATGATTGACGGCTCGCGACGTGTGAACGCGCGATCGATGACCGTCGAGAATTGGTTCAGCATCGAGACGACACCCCATGCATGATCATCGGCGCTACCAGCGAATGGTGTGCCATCATAGCCACCTTTACGGAGCAACGAGTGCGCTCGGGCATTCGTGTACTGGACATACGGTCCTGTTTCGCCTTCGAATTTCAACATCTGCTCAAGATCGAACTCGATGTTATTCATCCGTTCGTTTTTCAAGTCGTGGAAGATGACGGCGCCAACACCAACTTGACGAGCCGTTGCTTCGGCATTCGCTAAATTCGGATTTTTTTCCGCGATGTTGTTCTTCGCGACGTCGATCGCTTCTTGTAGTACTTCTTCAAGCAAGACGATCCGACCTTTACGTGTCGACATTTTCTTTCCGTCTTTCATGATCAGACCGAATGGAACATGGTGCATCCCGTCGACGTTCTCAAATCCAAGTTTCTTCAGGACTGCGAACAATTGCTTGAAGTGAAGCGCTTGTTCCCCACCGACGACGTAGAACGCTTGCTCAAAACGGTATGTTTCAAGACGATAGACAGCAGCTGCTAAATCACGTGTCGCATAAAGCGTTGCGCCATCTTTCTTCTTAATCAAAGCAGGTGGCATACCTTCTGCTTCGAGATCGACGACCATTGCCCCTTCAGATTCAACGAGGAGATCTTTTTCTTCGAGCAAATCGATGACGTGTTGCATCTTATCGTTGTAGAAGGCTTCTCCGTTTAAGCTATCAAACTTGACGCCGAGCATCTCATATACACGGTTGAATTCGACGAGTGAGACTTCACGGAACCATGTCCAAAGCGTCGTCGCCTGCTCATCACCTTGTTCGAGTTTTTTGAACCAGAGACGTCCTTCGTCCTCGAGTGATGGATTTGTTTCCGCTTCTTCGTGGAACCGGACGTATAATTTCAACAATTCCTTGATTGGTTCTGCACGGACCGCTTCTTCCTCACCCCACATCGTGTAAGCAACCATCAATTTCCCGAACTGTGTTCCCCAGTCCCCTAAGTGGTTGACACCAACGACGTCATACCCTTTTTTACGTGAGATTTGGTTGAGCGCGTTCCCGATGACTGTCGAACGCAAGTGACCCATTGAGAATGGTTTCGCAATGTTCGGCGATGAGAAATCTGTGACAATCGTCTTCCCATTTGCTTCACTCGAACCAAACGATTCTTGTTCTGTCAGGACTTGATTGACGATTTCTTGCGAGACGACTTCTCGGTTCAAGAAAACGTTGATGTAAGGACCTACAGCTTGAACGTTCGAGAACAGCGGCGCATCGATTTTTTCTGCGAGGTCTGAAGCGATCATGTTCGGTGCTTTACGGAATGCTTTTGCGAGCATGAAACATGGGAATGCCAAATCTCCGTGATCTTCATGTTTCGGTTGCTCGATCAGTTGTTCGATTTGTTCAACCGATAAGGCACCTTCCATGACTTGATGTAATACTTCTGCATACTGCGCTTTATAACTCATCTTTATTTCCTCCTGCTTCACTGATTTTTTGGCAATAAAAAACGCCCCTTGCGCCACGCGCAAAGAGACGGAATGACCGCGGTACCACTCTTCTTGGTGTCATTTTGACACCCACCTTGTTCGGGGATAACGGGGTTCCCCCGGCTACGCCTCTTCCATCAGGAATCGGGCAGCGTCTCAGAAGTGCGCTTCACGATCGGTTCGTCCTCAGGCTTCCACCATTCCCTGATTCGCTAGTTGACGAAAATCAACCGTTACTCTCTTCATCATCGACTGTATTCGATATCTTTCACATTATACGCAATTCTTTCTTTTCTCTCAACCTTATTTTTTTTGGTAAATGGCTTATCAAAATTTCCACAATTCGGGTATAGGAATAAAAGATACTTCTCAGGGGGAGGGATGTTTCATGCGCTACTACCAACATGTAGCCCGGACAAGCTGGATCGTCTTCGGTCTCGTCGCCTTGACGTTATTAGTGATCGGCATCGTTCATCCACCAACCTTCCATCCTTCTGTCTCCATCATCAACACGCTTTATTTATTCGGACTCGTTCTCCTGTTTCAGTTCGATAATGTCCGTCGTGGTGGCATTTACTATACATTCCAAGAAGGAATCATCTTATTTTTGTTCCTCAATTACGGTTTAACGTACGCCTTGATTTTAAGCCAAATCGGTATTCTCGTCTTTCAATTCATGTCTCACCGAAAAGCGATTCGCTGGAAACGTTTCGTCTACCTCTACCCGATCAACGCCCTATTCGATTTAGTCTATATCTCGCTTCCCGCCTTTGCGTATTATGCGCTCGGTGGTCCGATCGGCTCAAGCTTTACGTATACGAAAGCCTTGATTCCTTTCACCGGCTTTTTAATCACCGTTTTCCTTGTCTCTTATTTCCAATGTCTGTTCGTCAATCACTTCCTCTTCTTGAAATACGATTGGCGCCGTCTCGTGAAGTTGCAATCCCTCGTCTACGGAATCAGCATGTTGAGCGCTTTACTTGGGATCTGGTTTTACGATGAGAGTCCACTCGTCGCGGCTACGGTTTCCGCCTTGATTCTCTTTTTGTTCAAACGTCTGTTGCAAGAGCGTGGTGATTCGCTTGAAGCAAATGATAATGCCAAACGATTTGATGATGCGAAGGAACACTTGTTGATTTCCCGCTTTGAACGCGAGACGATTGATTCGTTACTCCTTGATTTACCGCATCTGCTACCGTTTTCTGAAGGTTGGATCTCAATCCAACAACAGCGAAAACAAGTCATCTATAACATCCGGACGAAACAACCGATTGATGTATTACCATTGTTTCATTCCTTGACAGCCGACGATTTGCATACCCCGATCATCTATGGTCTTCGGTGCGACTGGGGCAACGATATTCAAATCGGATTGCCTGTCGATCGTCACTCGATGCTGGCGATTCCTTCGATTACGAGCGGAGAGGTCGATGTCTCGATCATCCTGTTCCATCAAGTCGCAGATGCCTATGATGCGACGAATGCCGATGAGTTATCTCGTCTGCTCCGTATCTTTTGTCGTGTCTTAGAGCGCTCTCGTGAAACGGTTCAACTCTACACGGAAAGTCGGACCGATGCTTTGACCGAATTACCAAATAGCCGTGCCTTTTATGAACATGGTCGGCAGGAGTTTGCTGCTGACTGCTATCCGCTCTCCGTGATCCTGTTTGATATTGATCATTTTAAACGCGTCAACGATACGTACGGTCATAAAGTAGGCGATCTTGTCCTTCGTGAACTCGGTCGACGTATCCAAGCGATCCAATTGCAACATGATGAGGTCTTTGCTGCTCGTTATGGCGGGGAGGAGTTCGTACTTCTCTTACGAAATGGTAGTCAAGAGGCTGCCATCCAGATTGCCGAGACGGTCCGCCATGCGGTCATGGATCGTCCCTTCCTCGTCGATGGTCACCGACTGTCCTTAACCGTCAGCCTCGGAATTGATACAGTGGAAGAAGGGTATCAACGGACGTTCGAAGAGTCGTTACGTCAAGCCGACCATGCACTCTATGTCGGCGGAAAACACAACGGACGCAACTGTACCGCGCATTATGCAAACCTTTGAAAGGTCGTGACTCTATTGTCGATTACAGAAATTGAAATGACGCTACCGACATCACAAGCCCACCGGACGATTCGGATTCATCGTCCGCCCCATTTAGATCCGAACGAAGCCTTACCGGTGATTTATATGCACGATGGACAAAATGTTTTTAGTGGAGAAACCGCCTCGTTCGGAAAAGGCTGGGAGATTCATCTTGCACTACAACAGACACAAATTCCGGCAATGGTCGTTGCGATTGACAGTCCAGAAGACGGCATGGATCGTTACGATGACTACGCCCCCTGGAGTGACGAAGCTTTACTGATGCGGACTGCCTATCCCTCGCACCGGACGTCAATCGGGGGAAACGGTAAGGTCTACATGGACTGGATTATCCGCGAGTTAAAACCATATATTGACGCCAACTACGCGACACGTCCTGATGATACGACGATGATCGGTAGTTCGATGGGTGGTGTCATCTCGCTCTATGGTTTATTCGCATATCCGGAAGTCATCACGCGTGTCGCTGCTTTGTCGACTGCCGGATGGGCAAACTTTTCCTCACTCCTTGAATTCATCGAGCGTAGTCCGTCTCTATCTGCCGCTCATCGCTGTTATATGGATGTTGGTACTAATGAAGTGAGCGGTCCGATGACCGAGACAGATTATTTACACACGAATGATGTCTTAGCACGAGCGGTCGAACAGAAACTTACTCAAAGTCGCTATACGATCATCCCGGAAGCGATTCATCATGAAACCGCCTGGGCGAAACGTTTACCGGATATTTTGCGTTACTTATTTCCTTCCTCTTGAGTACACAAAAAGAGTCGGGTGATTTCTTTAAGTAGAAATCATCCGACTTTTAGTCTTGTCTTATACTAGTTCTTCTTGTTGCTCTTTTTCATAACGGTTGCGCGGATGCTCCCGGCATTCATCGGAACACGAACGCATGACTTTCGGTTCGCATTCTTCACAGCAGAAGTGCTGTCGATTACATTCCGGGTTTGCACAATTAACATAGCGCGTCTCCGGTTTTCCGCAGTAGTAACATTCTGAGACGACAGACGGATTGACGGCATTGACAGGAACTTGTACACGCTCATCAAAGACGTATAGTTCGCCTTCCCAGTCTTCTCCTTGTGTCTGTTCATCTTTTCCGTACATGACGACTCCGCCTTTCAGGTGGAAGATATCGTCACTCTGTTGCCGTTTACGGAAGTACGCCGTGAATTTCTCACAACGAACGCCACCCGTACAATATGTGAGAACCTTTTTCCCTTCAAACAAATGCTCGTTCTCGTCGAGCCATTCCGGGAATTCCCGTGAAGCATCGACATCGACTTTTACGGCATTCTTGAAGTGTCCGAGGTCATATTCGTAGTTGTTTCGTACATCGAGAATGACGACGTCATCTTGTTTCATCATTTCTTTCCACTCTGCTGGTTCAAGATACGCAGCATGTTCTTCTGGTACATTGAATTCGTCCTCAAAACGCCATGTGACGAGTTCTTTTTTGTAACGGACGAACGTTTTTTTGAAGGCGTGCTCTTCGACTTCATCGATTTTGAATTCGATGTCAGCGAATCGTGGATCCGCCGTCAAGTCCTTCATGTATTGTTCCGTTTGTTCGACCGTTCCAGAGAGTGTGCCGTTGATACCTTCTGGTGCGATCAAGATTCGTCCTTTAATACCGAGCTCTTTACAGTAAGCAAGATGCTCTTTCGTTAGCTGTTCCGCATTTTCGATCGGAACATACTTATAAAATAATAGTACGCGATAAGGTTTCATATTCCTCATTAGCCCCCATGTCAGTTTTTTGCAGTAAAACGAACGTTGGCAAACGAAGCGTCTAGCTATTGACTAGCTGGGAACGCCTGCAAAACGTACCCATTTAAGTATAATACCAACTCCCTTTCGAATGTACAATCCACAATTCCTGAATCCCTTTCAAGGAATTTCATTCCCTTTCTGAATCAGAAAGAGGTAAAATAAAACACAGTAGTACATCTTGCAAGGAGGATTCCGAATGCTCCATACACTTCGTGACTGGATCGAGCAGATGATTTTCTTTCTCCAAGACTTACCTGGAGGAGCTGCCACCGGTTTGATTGCCCCGTTTCTTGAGTCTCTATTTCCTTTCCTGCCACTCGTCCTGATCATTTCCGCGAATGCGGCAACCTATGGTTTTGGTATGGGTGTTCTCGTATCATGGGTCGGGAGCATGCTTGGATCACTCGTCGTCTTCGCTTGTATTCGATATCTATTTCGTCGCCCGGTCACACGTTGGCTTGAAAAACACCATGCCGCGCAACAGTGGATCGAACGTGTTCGTCACATGAGTCCCATCTCACTCGGATTCTTTTTCTCGCTTCCGTTCATGCCTGCGTTCATCATCACGTCCATTTCCGCCATGATTCAGCTATCGCTACGGACGTATTTGATTGCTGCTGGTGCCGGTCGTTTGATTGTCGTCATCATCTTCTCACTGATCGGAAAGGAATGGTCGACGTTCCTTGAACGTCCGATGCGTCTCGTTCTTCTATTTTTGATTTTACTCGCCATTTGGGGAGTCAGTCGCGGAACGGAAGAGTGGTTAAAGCGTCGCGCCCTTTCAAAACGCGCGGATCATTTACGGGAAATCGAAGACAAAATCGAACGTCCAACTGAAAAATGACTCAAGCCTGTCTATGATTTCATAGACAGGCTTTTTTGAGTTAATTTCGTTTTTTGTCGTACTAGGTCTTTTGAATCATTTTCCAGCGCAATTAATATATAAAAATAACGTTCAAACAATGTTCAATATTGCAAACGCTTACATTAAATTGGTATGACCAATATTAATATAATAATGCGCATTTCTTCTTAAAAATTAGGATAGCTTTTCCAGAAACGACATCCTTATAATGAATTTACATTCATTCTTTAAAGGAGGCGTCCTCATGCATCAAGTGTCCGAAGTTCAAAAAAATGAAGCGACTCAATCCGCTCCAGCAATCGTCGAGAGCGCTACCTTTCAACAATTGATGCGTCAAAAGAATGGCTTCATTCTTCCAGCCATCAGTTTCTGTCTTATTTTTTATTTTACGCTTCCGATTTTAACAAGCTACTTCACGATTTTAAATCAGCCGGTGTTCGGTGATATTACGGGTGCTTGGATCTTCGCTTTTGCTCAGTTCATCATGACGTGGACGTTCTGTATGATGTATAGCAAAAAAGCACGTGCCTTTGATCGACTCGTCGAACAAATCAAGGAGGAGTCGAAATGAATTATACTGCCGTTGCTTTATTTGCTGCGATCGTCGGTTTGACGCTCGTCATTACATACTTTGCTGCTCGTAAAACAAAAACTGCTAACGACTTTTATACAGCGGACGGTGGACTCACTGGTGCACAAAATGGGATGGCGATTGCCGGCGACTATATGTCTGCTGCCTCGTTCCTCGGAATTGCTGGGATGATTGCTTTAGCCGGATTCGACGGATTCTTCTACTCGATCGGCTTCCTCGTTGCCTATCTGGTTGTCTTGTACCTCGTTGCCGAACCACTTCGGAACCTTGGGAAATACACGATGGCGGATATGATTGCCGCTCGGTTCAATGCTTCAAAAGTTCGCGGAGTCGCCGCCATGAACTCAATCGCGATCTCGATTTTCTATATGATTGCACAACTCGTCGGTGCGGGTGCCTTGATTGAACTGTTGTTAGGAATTCCTTACACGACGAGTGTCATCATCGTCGGTATCTTGATGACAGTCTATGTTGTCTTCGGTGGTATGACAGCGACCTCATGGGTTCAAATCATCAAAGCGATCCTCTTGATGGCAGGAACAGCTGTCATCTCATTCATGGTCTTCGCAAAGTTTGATTTCTCGATCTTCAAGATGTTCTCAGAAGTCAAACAAGCGACACCGCTCGGTGATTCATTCTTGAATCCCGGAAACAAGTTCAAGTTACCACTCGATACGATCTCATTAAATCTCGCACTCGTTCTCGGAACGGCTGGATTACCACATATCTTGATTCGTTTCTTTACTGTTAAGGATGCCCCGACAGCTCGTAAATCTGTCGTTTATGCGACATGGATCATCGGTGCCTTTTACATCTTGACGATCTTCCTCGGCTTTGGTGCCGCTGCTTTCGTTGGTTCTGAAGATATCATTGCTGCCAATGCTGCTGGTAACATGGCGGCACCACTTCTCGCCCAAGCACTTGGTGGCGATTTACTCTTTGCGTTCGTTGCCGCGGTCGCCTTTGCGACGATCCTCGCTGTTGTTGCGGGACTCGTCTTATCCGCAGCATCTGCCTTTGCCCATGATTTCTATAGTCATATTTTACGTAAAGGACAAGCGACGGAAAAAGAACAGATGACAGCAGCACGACTCGCTTCTATCGCCGTCGCCATGATTTCGATGGTACTCGCATTATTCGCACAAACGATGAACGTCGCGTTCCTTGTTTCGCTTGCCTTTGCTGTCGCAGCAAGTGCCAACTTGCCAGTTATTCTCTTGACGATCTTCTGGCGCCGTTTCAATACTGGCGGGGCAGTCACAGGTATGGTCGTCGGGTTATTCTCATCACTGATTCTCGTCGCACTCAGTCCAAATCTTTGGGCAGTCGACGGTTCAGCCTTGTTCGTCGGGGAAGCCCTCTTCCCGTTGACGAATCCAGGAATCGTCTCCATCCCACTTGGTTTCCTCGGAGCCATCGTCGGGACATTGTTGACGAAATCGAACGAAGTTGCCGGTAACTTCGAACGAATCATAGTTAAGGCCAATACCGGTATCGATGCAGCCACGGAAGTCGCCGCGTCAAAAGAATAAGTTCCCCTTAACGGCTCCTTCAACCCCCTTGAAGGAGCCGTCCCCTTTTACATTCTTCTCATTCATTGCCATACTAAGTGGATAATAGAGAAGAAAAGGGAAAGGAAGACTGTACATGGATCTCGCTTTTTATTATTTCTTAATCCTCGGATTTTTCATTGGAATCATCTCCGGCTTTTTCGGAATCGGTGGCGGTATCATTTTAACGCCGCTACTGCTCATTTTAGGATATGCCCCAAGTGTTGCGATCGCGACCAGCCTCATGCTAACACTTGGTTCAACCGTTTCAGGTACAATCTCTCACTTACGCCTTAAAAATGTCGTCTGGCGCGATAGTCTCGTCGTCGGTGGCGTCGGAATCATCGGTTCGACGATCGCGACACCACTCGTCCTTCGTTTAGAGGAAGTTAACGGTGCCCATCTCGTGATCTCGATCGTTTATATCGGACTCTTACTCTACTTCGCGAATAAGTTCTTACGTCCAAAATCGACGACCGGTGAACAGACGGGTTGGAAAAATCGATATCTCGCCCTTGCTTTCACTGGTCTGTTCGCTGGATTCATCTCTTCGCTCCTCGGTGTCAGCGGTGGATTCATCATCACACCGTTACTCGTCGGGATCGTTGGCTATGAGTTGAAACGTGCGGTCGGAACGAGTATTGCTTCCGCGTTACTGATTGTCCTATCGGGACTCGTCAACTATACGGTCGCGAGTACGAATATCGATATTCTCGTTGGGATCATGCTGATTGTCGGCGCCTTGCTCGGAGCACCGATTGGCGCGAAGCAGTTGACGCATTTCGAAAGTCCGTTCGTCAAAAAGTACCTCGGGATTTTCTATTTGACGGTTGCGGTCAGTGTCCTCCTCGAAGTCATCGGCTGGAACGTCGCTTCACTCTCCGTTCTCGTTGCGCTTAGTTTGATTTTCTTACTGACACTCCTCATCTACAGTCGTCGTCGAACGAATGGGTGAATCGTCTCATCAGAAAAGCGGTGATGCCCCCTATCAGGCATCACCGCTTTTTTCCGTTAAGCCACTCGTTTGTGACCGGCTCGTTCATAGTCTCTCGTTTGTTCAATGACTAAGTGTGACAAGAACAACATTCCGATCAAGTTCGGAATCATCATCAGTCCATTCGCAATATCTGCGACGAGCCACAGAGGTTCTAATTGCGCGACTGCACCATAACAGGCTGCGAGCGCAAAGAACACGCGGTATCCTTCGTTGAAGCGTGTCGTACCGCTCAAGTACTCCAAGCATTTCTCTCCATAGACATACCAACCAATGATCGTTGAATAACCGAAGAAGAAGACGGAGAAAGCGACCGTCCATTCTCCAAATGATCCAAGGACACTCGCAAAGGCGGTTGCCGTAAGCGCGGCTCCGGAAAGATTCGCATCGTGTGTCATGCCTGAATGTAGTCCGCCTGACGGATCCCAAAAACCTGTCGTCAGAAGGACGAGTGCCGTCATCGTACAGACGATCAAGGTTACGATGAAAGTACTCGTCATCGAAATCAATCCCTGTTCGACTGGACGCTCACTTTTTGCAGATCCAGCAATCAAGGCTGCCGTCCCAAGTCCTGCTTCGTTCGTGAAAATGCCTCGTGCTACACCGACTTGCATCGCCATCATGATCGATACACCGGTGAAGGCTCCCGCTGGCGCAAGCGGCTGGAAGGCATACTCAAAGATTAAACCAAAGGCTGGTAGAATCTGATCTGCCTTCAATACTAAAAGGACACAAGCGGCACCGATATAAAGTAAGCTCATGATCGGAACGAAGATCGTCGAAATCGCACTGACGCGTTCAAGTCCACCACGAATCGATACATAGACCGCAATTGCAAGCAGAATGCCGAACACTAGCAGCGGCACGTGGAACGATTGCTCGAGTACCGTTGCCATCGCATTCGCTTGCACCGTGTTCCCAACACCAAACGATGCGATCAAACCAAATACCGCAAACAAGATGGCGAGTAGTTTAAATTTAGGTCCTAATCCCTTCTCGATATAATACATTGGTCCACTGACAGCTTCGCCGCGTTCGTTTCGACTTCTGAAGAGAATGGCAAGAAGGCTTTCTGCATATTTCGTCGCCATTCCGATTAAACCGATGACCCACATCCAAAAGACTGCGCCCGGTCCGCCCATCGTCAAGGCGACTGCAATCCCTGCGATGTTACCGTTTCCGATCGTCGCCGCAAGGGACGTCATCAACATTTGAAAGCTGCTGATTTCTCCTTCACCCTGTCCTGACTTTTGAACAGACAATTGAAACGCTTGTTTTAGACGCCGAAACTGAAGACCGCGTAAGCGGATCGTAAAGTACACTCCTGTTCCTACCAACAACATCATACTCGGAATCCCCCAGACCCAAGCCGATATCAGACGTAATACTTCCATGCCATTTCATCCTCTCTCTCTTTTCCGAGGCTTACCGTAGCATGTAGTTGTGTTTTCTTACAATACAAAAGAATACTTTTTGTGATTTTACACAATAGAAGATATACTAAAACTATCGATTGAAAGAGAAAGAAGGGAAATTCCATGTTAGAAGCTTCATATCATTCCTTAGACGACTTAGCGGAAGCGATCGGTATTGCCTTGAATGCTCCGATTACGATTGAAGATCGCAATCACCGCCTTCTTGCGTACAGTACGCATACGGCTGATACAGACCCTGCCCGTGTCGCGACGATCATCGGTCGTCGGGTACCGGAATCGGTCATCGACCAACTCTGGAAAGATGAAGTCATCCAGAGCCTTGCTACACAGGATGATCCACTCATCATTTCTGCACGCACCGGTGTCGGACTGAATGACCGTGTCGCCATTGCGATCAAACAAGATTCAGAAATTCTCGGCTATATCTGGTCGATTGCGCGAAGCACTCCGTTTACTCCTTCGGAACTAGCCGATTTAAAGAAAGGGGCTCTACTTGCTCAACGTCAGTTGCTGGCAATCGACATGCAGAAAAAACGGAAGGAAGAGCAGACGGAACAGTTCTTCTTCGAGTTATTACATGAAGAACTATCCGAGTCGGAAATCCTGAAGATGTTCTCTAAACTACATGTCGCACCACCTGGCATCAGTCGCTTGACGGTCATCCGTTTTTCGGAGGCGATCACACCACGTCTCGCCGATCGTCTGCGCTATTTATTGACGATTCAGCAGACGGTTCGTCCATTACTTTACGCATATGACGAGACGGATTTCATCTTGTGGATCAGCACAAACGATCGCGATGCGGAACAAGAACGCCTACAGTTCGACGCCTTCATCCAGTCGTTCCGTCAATTGCTCGCGGAGCGATTCGATTATACGGATTTCGTCGCGGCAAGTAGTGAAGTCTTCACCGGCGTCCAAGCGATTCCCGAACGCTATGAAGAAGCGGGCATCGTCTTGCGTTTAAAAGATGCCTTTCCATTTGAGCTGAAGAACGTGACCCGTTACGAACGCCTCGGCTTATTCCAGCTCTTACCGATTTTCTCGGAACGTCTGCGACGACGAACGGTTCGCTTGGAAGAAATCGAACGGCTGCGTGCTTACGATGTGAAGCATGCTTCCTCTTTATGTGAGACGCTAGAATGGTTCCTTCATTATGATGGGAACGTCAAGCAAGTCGCCTCCCATCTCCATGTCCATCCGAATACAATCCTCTATCGGATGCGACGGATCGAGGAGGAAGCGGGCATTCGAATGGAATCTTTACCCGAACGCTCCTTACTTTATTTGTACCTAAAAGCAGACCGATATCCTTTGTGATTTTACACAAAGGATATCGGTTATTTTTGAAAACGCCGATAAAGTAGAACGCTTTCATTTCTCGTATACTGAAGAAGAAGAGAAATTGATTTGTTTATTTGCGAAAGGGGATCGCGTTCACATGATCATTGGAGTATTAAAGGAAATCAAAAACAACGAAAACCGTGTTGCATTAACACCTGCCGGGGTAGCAGCGTTACATGCACAAGGACATCGTGTCATCATTGAATCAATGGCAGGTATGGGGAGTGGCTTCACGAACGAAGAGTACGTCAAAGCCGGTGCTGAAATCATCGCGACTGCTGCTGAAGTCTGGGCAACAGCCGAACTCGCTTTAAAAGTTAAAGAGCCGATCGCTTCAGAGTACCAATACTTCCGTCCGGATCTGACATTGTTCACGTATCTTCACTTAGCGGCTGAGCCAGAATTGACACGTGCACTTGTGGATTCGAACATCACAGCAATCGCTTATGAAACGGTTGAAAAGAACCGCACACTTCCATTGTTAACACCAATGAGTGAAGTCGCAGGACGTATGGCATCCCAAATCGGTGCACAGTTCTTGGAAAAACCACACGGTGGTATGGGCATCTTGCTTGCTGGTGTTCCTGGGGTTCGCCGTGGAAAAGTAACAGTCATCGGCGGCGGTGTCGTCGGAACGAATGCCGCGAAACTCGCTGTCGGTCTCGGTGCAGATGTCACGATCATCGATGTTAGTCCAGAACGCCTTCGCCAGTTGGATGATATCTTCGGTAACTCGATCAACACGTTGATCTCAAATCCGTACACGATTGCTGAAGCTGTCGCTGAGAGTGATCTCGTCATCGGTGCTGTCTTGATTCCAGGTGCAAAAGCACCGAAACTCGTTACTGCCGACATGGTCAAACGCATGAAGCCGGGCGCTGTCATCGTTGACGTTGCCATCGACCAAGGTGGTATCTTCGAAACGGTCGACCGTATCTCAACGCATGATGACCCAACATATGAAAAATTCGGTGTCGTTCATTACGCAGTCGCGAACATGCCGGGTGCCGTTCCACGTACGTCTACACTTGCATTGACGAACGCAACGCTCCCGTATGTCCTTGAACTCGCGAACAAAGGCACACACCGTGCGCTTGCTGAAAACGATGCTCTTGAAAAAGGATTGAATGTCGCACAAGGATTCGTCACGTACGAAGCGGTCGCACGCGATCTCGGATACACGTACAAATCCGTTGAAGATGTGCTTCACCTACACGCATGATCTTGAAAGTACAAATAGTCGATGATTCCTTTTCGAGGAACCATCGACTATTTTTTATTACTTCTTGAGGCACCACTCGGCTTGTCATATGATGAGAAACGAAGACTTATGATTTTGAACTAGTAGAGGGGATCTCATTATATGACACAAACCATAACCGCCCATTCTCATGAACTCCAGAGCCACGTCGCTGAAGTAGCGTTACTCGAAGCACTATCATCCGATACAGAAGAGAGCGTACGTATTGCCGCAACCGAGCGCTTACGTGTTCTTGTCCCATCTCATCCATTGCTCAACATTGCTACAGCCCATTCCCTTTATTTCAAGAACGAACACACTCAAGCGCGCCGGCTGATCGAAGAGACACATCAGCAACTCGGCGAACATGTGCAAGGATACATACTCCTCGGTATCATCAGTGAAGAGGAAGGGTATATGCACGAAGCAGAACAGTTTTTCCTTTCGGCCATCGCACGGTTCCCTGAAGAGCCGGCAGGACATCGTTTTCTTGCCGTCCATTACAATCATCGTCAATTTTATGGGGAATCAGCCGTTCATGCGTTTACATATTTAAAGAAGGTTGGCGCATCTGGAATCGATACACTGATGGCCATTGATTCCATCCAACAACTGGACGGTCATTCGATCGACATGTTGGAAGCACTCTATGCGTTAATCATCGGCGTACCTCATCTCGACAAAACCGCCGTCTTTCATGCGACAGCTTCTGTCAATCAAAGCATTCAATATGAGATGCTGCATGCTACATTGCGCGAAGACAGCGACGAGACCCTCTACGCCAAGCTCGACGAATGCCTTTCTAACATGCTCGAGCACGGCTTGTACGCAGCTGTTTACGACGATTCCGAAGAAAAGATCTATCGCCATGTTTTTCGGGACATGTGTCGGGATATGACCATTCGTCATGCAGGTTGGCGCGCGTACCCAGACTATATTCGACTACGTTTTCTCTATTTCAAACAATTGTTACTACGCGACTGGACGTTAAAAAGCAAACGCAACGAGTGCCGCGATCGTCCAAGGCAAGATCAAATTGTCGAGATCGCGATATGAGATGGCTTCGATCAAGGCTGCGATGTTCGCAAGCAAGAAGCCATAACTGACAGCGAGCCAAACCGGTTGTCCATAAAATAAGAACGTCACGGTCAAAACGAGGAATGACGCCAAAAACAGGGCGATACTTCCTTCAAAGGATCGTTTCGTCTCACCACGGACGTAAAACGTCTTCCCATAGCGTTTTCCGACGAGAGCAGCGAGACCGTCGCCCCAAGCAAGCACCATGCTTCCCGCAACGAGCGCCATCGGCTGTCGTTCGAAGAAGAACAGGACGAGTCCCGCTAGAGCGAGTGGGTAATAGACCGTTCCGTAAGAAGGACGATCGACGTCGTGCATCTGACCGATTCCTTTTCGTAGTGTCAGTAGATTAACGAGTGCAAAGAATAATAACGGTACAATCGCAACGTACCAGTGATCCAGCCATAGTAGCGCAAGAAACACCCAGTGACCAACTGCAATATGAATCCATTTCCGAACCGTCTCGGGAGAAAAGCCGAAACGGCGTCCAATGATTTCCAGGATGACGAGAACTAGCCCGACGATTCCAATCGTGCCAAGAGCAGCTATCCATTCCATCGTCATTCCCCCTTTCTTTCCTATTATTTATTGTACGTTGTTTCAGTTGCCATTTGCCCTATTGAACCTTCATTTGATAACATAAGGTCAAATGACGTCCTAGAGAGGAAGTTTTGGAAATGTATGATGCTCAAGCAGTACAAACATTATCAAGTTGTCTGCAACGCTTGAACGAAGGAAAAGGAATCGAACCCCTCGTCGCAACGGAAGGCACAGAATTGCCGAAGGTCATCAATCGCTTGAAGCAATTCGATCCATTAAAAAATGGTCTATCCATCAATGAAATCGTTCATTTGGCAAATGCCCTGATCGGCGAACATATGTCAGCGACGACGATTCAGAACTGGACGAAACGTGAAGTCCGGGACATCATCGGCGTACCGCATCGCGGAAAGAAGTACTCGATCAATCAGGCTTCGATCATCTATCTGCTAGATGATTTAAAACACCTTTTCTCGTTAGAAGAAACACGGGAACTGCTGACAATCGTCTTCAAGAATCCGAATATCGATGAGGATGATTTAATCAGTCCGCTTAATTTTTATCTCGTCTACACGCAACACGCGGAGACAAGTGGTCCAATCGAATTGACGGAGAAGCGTCTCAGACGCTCGCTCGAGCGTATTAACGCTTACCGCCCTGAAACTGTCCACGTCCTGCAACTGTGTCTCTATGCCCGTCGTGTATCGCATTTGACGCACGAAGCGAAACAACGTCTCCATCATGTTCTGCAAACGACATGATGAAAAAAAGATGCCATCCATGTCATGGAAGGCATCTTTTTTTATTTAGACGGCTGTCAGTGATTTATAGTGGACGTTGTTCGTCAGACTTTTCAAGACAGAGAGTAGTTCGTACATCGAGAGTTTGTCTGCATCCTTGACGAGACGGTACTCATCACCGTCTTGCAACAATTCCGCAACGACTTCTCCAGCTGCACTCCGTACGGAGAATTTTCCTTTTGTCAGGTCGAAGGAAATCGTGAACGTACCACGCTCATACACGTTGTACTCACATTTCTTCGAGAAGAGCGAAAACTTCTCACGCATTTGACCTACCTCTTGTCCATCATGGTTCATCACGACCCATTTCTTACACGTCGGAATGAACTTACCAAACGCTACCCCTCTACCTTCACCATTCATTACTTGAACACGACCATTCTCGTCGTGTTGAACCGCACCGATCATTTGGTGCGCTTCATCATAAATCGCGGCATGACCTTGCGAAAAAACGCAACCCTGCACATAGACAACTTTGCGCAACAGAAATTCTCCTCTCACTGCTAAAACGTGCTGGTTTTTCGTCCCCAGTTTATTTAGACATCCTGTATAGTTTAACTTTCTTTATCTGTATGATATTTCGTTAACGAAAATGATTATTGCACCGTTTCTCCAAATTGACAACCCCCTTTTGTCGACAATCATTCGACATGTTCAATGCAGGTTCATCTCCTTTGCAAATGCGAGCAATTCTTCCCGATCAATGAGGCGAACCTGATTTGGTTCCGCTAGCTGATACGCGGCTTCCGTAAAGGTCGAATTCGTAACGACCCATCCCTCATCCATCCCGTAAAATGGAACCGAGGCAGCGACCTGTTGAACCGCTTCGAGCCCTACAGCCGCACTATATCGCTTTGCCTGGATGGCAATCTTATACCCTCGTTCATCCTCTATCAACAAATCTGCTCCGAAGTCGCGTGAAGCAGGTGTCAACTCGACCCGATATCCAGCTGTTTCAAATAAATCGGCAAGCCATTCTTCAAATTCTCGTCCTTCCATTCGATCGAGTCGTTTTTCAAGCGACGGCGTTAAAATGGACAAAAGAAGAAAAAGGATACACCCTACTATACTGATGATTAAGATTAAAGGTTCCCAAGAACTCGAAAAAAAATAAGTTCCGAAAATTCCTATCATTGCAAACAAAGCTGCTAGTAACAATCGTTTTCGTTTCAATCGTTTCATCGTGCTTTTCCCCTCTACTGTATCGTGACCTTTTTTTCACTATACTAAAATTCTTCGTCGGTTGCTTCCTTCAACAGGAAATACGACTCGTCTTGCAGAAGTAAACTGAAGTAAACTAACGAGGAAAGACCGTCTTAAAATCCATGGTCGAAGACCAGTCAGGAGGTAGCTCATGGCAGAACATTCATCCCCTTCATCGCTACGAATCATTCACGCGACGATACGTGCTATGAAAGACCCCGTTCTTCTAGTCGATGCAAACGGAAAGATTCAATTTCATAATGATGCTTTTCAACACCAGTTCATGAACGCCCCGAATATCGAAACCGTTCAGGAACTGTTTCCCATCACGGATGATTTCTTTCCATTACAGAAGGAAGCCGTCATTGCAACGACACATCAATTAACAGTCACAGCGATTGAAGCGACGGACTATTTTCTTGTCCATGTCGCTCCCCTGAAAATCGAAGACTTATTCAATTCAACACTAGATACTGCTCTATTCATCACCGACTCGGAGTTTCGGATTCAAACTTGTAACGAAGTGGCAAGCACCTTATTCCGTTTCGAGCATGCCGAAGACATCATTGGTCTCCAAACGACGATTCTACATGATGCGAAGGAAATCGCTACCCGCCGTCAACATCTCGAACAATTGAACTTAAAAGACTTATCGGACGCGCAACTGTTTTTACTGCATGGACGGGAAGCCGAAAATGAATGGACCTATCATCGTTTGGATGGCTCAACGTTCCATGGACGCCTTTATATGACACGGTTGCCAAACGATACGTACTTCCTGCTCATTCAGGACATCACACCGCAAAAACAAATCGAATGGCATCTGACGAAAAGCGAACGCCGCTTCCGACTCTTCTCGGAATCCGTCGTTGAAGCCGTCATCTTTCATGACCACGGCATCATCATCGATGCCAATCGCGCAGCAGAAGTCATTTTCCGGACGAAACTCGAGAAAATGAAAGGCAAGACGACGCTTGAATTGATTCATCCGGATCATCACGCGCGTGTCTTACAACGCATCGAGGAGCATCGAGAAGAACCATACGAAGTCCTCGGTCAACGTGCCGACGGAACTTCTGTCGAAATCGAAGTGTTTCCGCGTGAAATCATCTACAACAACATCCGGATGCGTGTCGCCGTCGTTCGTGATATTACAGAACGAAAAAAGATTGAAAAAATGCTTGAACGCGAAAAAAATGCCATCATGCGTCAGCGTGATATCACACAATCGATTCTTCAGGCATCCAATGAAGGTTTCCTACTGACAGAAGAGGATGGGAGTTTCATCTTCATGAACGTCAAAGCACGCAAATTACTCGATGTCCCAGGCATTGCACCAAGTAAGATTCAAGAACGAATCAGTCTGATTCCGAATCTCGATTTGAACACTCGATTCGAGATGCTCCGACAAGTAGAAGAATTACTCGCCGGAAAACATTCTGAACTATCGTTTCGTTTCACGTTACAGCGACCAAATGAGTCCAGCCCACTTTATTTCGAATTTTATGCGACTGCGATCAAAAAGGAGAAGAGCCGCATTTCTCGTCATGGCTTCCTATTTGTTTTCCGTGATCGGACAGAGGAAGCGAAGATGGATCAAGTAAAGGACGAACTCGTCAGTACAGTATCGCATGAGTTGCGCACGCCGCTGTCCTCCATTCTTGGCTATATGGAATTACTACGATATAAAAAACAATCGGCTGATCGAATCGAACGGTATGTTGAGATCGTCCACGAAGAGACGAAACGATTAACGACGCTATTAAATGAGTTTTTAGACATTCAACGTCTAGAAGGTGGAAAACAGGAGTATACCTTCACGTCGTTCTCGTTACGCGATCTTCTCGCATCAACCGTCGATGCCTATGGCGAAACCGTCGAGACGCATCGGATTGATCTAGAACTACCAGAGGATCCTGTTCTGATTTTTGCGGACGAGCACAAAATCAAGCAGGTGATCTTGAACTTGCTTTCGAACGCCATTAAGTATTCTCCACAGGCGGATCATATTCGAGTCATTCTTTCAGCCAATCCGGAACAAGCAACGTTCTCTGTGACAGATCACGGACTCGGTATTCCACAAAATGCTTTTGAAAAGCTCTTTACGAAATTTTACCGGGTTGATAACTCAGACATCCGGAAAATCGGCGGAACCGGACTCGGACTTGCCATCTGTAAGGAAATCATCGAATCGCACGGAGGTGCGATTTCCGTTGAATCAGAAATCAATGATGGTTCGACTTTCACCGTTGTACTCGAACGTGATCCAAGAAAGGAATGGAATTGATGCGGACCTACTTTATGACGGGTTTCCCCGGTTTTTTAGCGACCAAACTGATCGAACAACTGGCACGTGTTCCGGACCAAATCGCTTGTTTTCATTTGCTTCATTTACCGCCAGAGCGAAACGCAGCTGTTAAGCGACGCCAGGATCTTCTAGAACGTACATCCTTACGATCGGAGCAACTTGTATTGCACGAAGGCGATATCACGGTCGAACAGCTTGCTTTATCATCAGAGGCGCGGATGATGTTGCAACAAGACGTCACACACATCTTTCATCTCGCGGCGCTATATGATTTAGCAACAGCATATGAACCCGCCTTTCGAATCAATGTGATCGGTACCGCGAACGTGACACAGTTTGCTCATACGTGTCGGACCTTAGAGCGCTACATTTACTTCAGTACAGCGTATGTCTCGGGTCTTCGTTCCGGAATGGTTCTAGAAGATGAGTTACAAGCAAGTGCCTTTAAAAATGCTTATGAAGAAACGAAATATTTAGCAGAGGTACGTTTCCGTAAAGAAATCGGAACGATTCCCTATACAATCATCCGTCCTGGGATCGTCGTCGGTCATTCCGAAACGGGCGAAACACCGAAGTGGGATGGGGTGTATTTTGTTCTGAACGCGATGCGTCTCCTGCAATCCTTCGCCCCTCTTCCGTACCCAGGTCGAGCAAACGCACTCGTCAATCTCGTGCCCTATGATTACGTCATTGAAGCGACCGCTTATCTCAGTCATGCACCGGTCGGAAGAAATAAGACCTATCATCTGACGGATCCATTCCCACATGGCGCACGCGCGATTTTTGAGATGTTACACGTCGCCTATTATGGACGTTATCCGCGCGGAATCGTTCCGTTTCGACTCGTTAGCACGGCATTGACTCCAGCTGTCGCGAAACGACTTCAGATGCAACGGCAGACACTTGACTACTTCATTCATCCCGTTCAATATGACACGACACATGCCTTACGTGACTTACGGGACACTGGTATTATTTGTCCAGACCTTGCAGAAACGATGCCTCGACTCGTCCAGTATTACCAAACACACGCAACACACTAAAAAAGTCCAATCGTTCTTCCACAAGGGAAGTCGATTGGACTTTTTAAATCGGTTACCCGATCAACATATTTTCTTTTGGATAACGAATCGTCCGGTCTCGTTGCGTCGCGAACGTGCACAGAATCGTCAAGGAGCCGACACGTCCGAGTAGCATCATGAACATGATCAAAAACTTACCAAAGCTATTGAGCTCAGCTGTTACGTTCAAAGAAAGACCAACTGTTCCAAATGCCGAAACGGTCTCAAAGAATAGACCAATAAAGGAAATATTCGGCTGGGTCAATGCCAGGAACGTCGTGATCAAAGCGATGAACAATAAACTGAAGACAGCAATCGCATATGCCTTTTGAATCGCTTGCGTCTGAACAGTCCGTCGCATCAGAACCGTTTCACGCTGTCCGCGTATATACGTCCAGACATTCTTCAAGATGACCGCTGCCGTCGTGACCTTGATCCCGGAACCTGTTGATGCGGAACCTGCCCCGATGTACATCAAAACCATCATCAAACCGATCGAGAGCGGCACCATCGTCGTTAAATCGATCGTCTGGAAACCAGCCGTTCGTGTCGTGACGACTTGAAAGAACACGATATGGAGCGCACTGAAGAACGATTCATCTTTTAATGAACCCAAGTTCGAAACCCACTCGTAGAGCATCATTGCTAAAACACCTAGTCCATTGATGACGAGTAGTGATAGCACCATCAATTTAGAATGGAGCGAAATTTTCTTGAAGTTTCGTTTACCAGCGATATCCGCGATGACCGTAAAACCAAGACCACCAATCATCAAGAGCGCTGCAATCGTCAGAATGAATGTCGTATCTTGTTGGAAACCGATTAGATTATCACCCCAAAGTGCGAATCCTGCATTGTTGAAGGCAGATACGGCGTGGAACAAACCGTAATAGAGTGCTTTTCCGAAGCTGTATTTGTATTGAATGAACAAATCAAGCGCAATCAAAAACATGCCGACGATCTCAACGAGGACCGTCGTGACGATGATATTACGAACGAGACGAATCGTTCCGCCCGGACTATCGAGATTAAACATCTCTTGGATAATGATCCGCTGACGAATCCCGATTTTTCGTCCCGTGACGCTGAGCAAGACGAGCGCGATCGTCATGAATCCAAGTCCACCGACCTGAATTAAGAGCATCATGATGATTTGACCGAGTAAATTATAGGATTCGGCAATATTAATCGGTGACAGTCCTGTGACGGTTCCTGCCGATGTCGCAACGAATAGGCAATCGATGAATGATACATCTTGCCCCTCTTGCTGCGAGATCGGAAGCCACAATAAAAAACCACCCAGTAAAATCGTCAATGTAAAGCCAGTTGCGATAAAACGTGCCGGTTTATCGAACAGCTGATGATACATCAATTCACCTAAACGCCCGAAGCGTGCGAGTCGTGAACGTCTTTTATGCGAGAACATCTTACTCCCCCTAGATTGTTTTCAGACAGAATTGTCTTTATCATACTCCCTCGAATTAAGAAGTTCTATCGAAATATGCAATCGACTAAACGTTTTCGTATTTTTTTGGTAAACTAGATAAAAGTGGACGTGTAATCATTAAAGGAGGTTGAGGGAAACAGTGGACCCTAAGACGGCTGATCATTCGATTGAGGATGTCTGGCGAAGGCTGGAACGACAATCACAATGGATGCCTGCGCAATTGTATTATCAATTCGAGGAACTCTTATCATTACATTTGGAGCAACCGATTCTAAATGA
Organism: Exiguobacterium acetylicum DSM 20416; assembly: GCF_000702605.1. Taxonomy (NCBI): domain Bacteria; kingdom Bacillati; phylum Bacillota; class Bacilli; order Caryophanales; genus Exiguobacterium; species Exiguobacterium acetylicum. The sequence goes on from NZ_JNIR01000001.1 coordinate 2,555,827, forward strand.
ATTGTATCAAGTGTTAAAAAAATACGACGTACTGACCGATATAGAGCGTGACGAACGAAACGAAAGCATTCAAATGCTAATCGACGAAAACGGCGCTTGATTCTCGGTTTTTGGATTTCCGAGCAGAAGAAGTGTCTTCTGCTCTTTTATTTTTCGTTCCTATACGGATTACATACAGAAAGGTGGCACACATCAATCATGGATATCGTGTCGATCATCGGGATCATTCTTGGTCTCATCACACTAGTCGGAGGTATGATCTTAAAAGGTGCGCCTCCCGTCGCTTTACTTAACCCAGCAGCCCTCGTCATCATCTTCGTCGGGACAGCAGCTGCCATCATGATTTCCTTCCCGAAGGAACGATTGAAAGTCTTACCTGCCTTGTTTAAAGTCATCTTATTCGAACAAAAGCTGATGACAAAACAAGTGTTGCTCGGACAATTTTTGACACTCTCGACACAAGCACGTAAAGAAGGTCTGTTATCTCTCGAGTCAGCACTTGAAGAAGTCGATAATGCCTTCATGAAGCGTGGCGTCATGATGGTCATCGATGGACAACCATCCGAATATGTCGAGGACGTCATGACACGTGATCTCGAAAACATGACGGAACGCCATCATGCAAATGCGAACATTTTCACGCAAGCCGGTACTTACGCACCAACGCTCGGGGTTCTCGGTGCCGTTGTCGGTCTCGTTGCCGCCTTATCCGATTTATCGGATATCGAAAAATTAGGTCACGCCATTTCAGGTGCCTTCATCGCAACACTATTCGGGATTTTCACCGGATACGTCCTGTGGTTCCCGTTCGCAACGAAGCTGAAGCAAAAATCAGCGAACGAGATTCAATTATACGAGATGATGATTGAAGGGATTCTCTCGATTCAAAACGGTGAATCACCGAAAAACTTAGAGGATAAGCTACTTGTGTACTTGACACCGAAGGAGCGTGCGAACTATGAAGCGGAAAAAGAAGCCGCATGACGAACATATCTCCGAAGGCTGGTTAATTCCGTACGCCGACTTATTGACCTTACTTCTGGCACTCTTCATCGTACTTTTTGCTTCGAGTAATGTCGATGCCGTGAAGTTAAAAGCGATGTCCCAATCGTTTAGCTCTGTCTTCAACGGTGGCTCAGGAATGATCACGAACAGCTCACTTTCTACTCAAGAAGAAGAGGATTCGAAAAAACTCGATGCGCGGACGAAGGCACAAAGCTATGAAATCGCAGAACTCGAAAAAATCAAAGAAGAAGCCAATCAATACATTAAGAATGAAAAACTTGAAAAAGACATCAAGGTCGAAATCACGAATGAAGGACTCGTCTTTACAATTCGCGACCGCGCACTGTTCTCACCAGCTCAAGCAGAAGTAAGAGGACGCTCGCTTCAAATCGCAGAGGGGATGAGTGCACTACTCGTCAAAGCCGGGCAACGTCAGATTCAAGTGTCTGGACATACAGATAATATTCCAATCAACACAGCACAGTATCCGTCGAACTGGGAACTGAGTGCGGACCGGGCGATCAGTTTCATGCGTGCCTTACAACGGAATCCAAAGCTTGAACCAAAACGCTTCACCGTCAGCGGTTACGGTGAATTCCAACCAATCGCGTCCAATCAAACCGAAGCAGGTCGCAGTCAGAATCGACGCGTCGAAGTGTTGATTCGACCATTGATCGACTTAAAAGCGAATGTACTCGACGAAACAAAAGTCGAATCCTGAACGTAAAAAAGCTCCTTCGTGGTTGCCTCGAAGGAGCTTTTTTTAATAATACGGACGAATCATGATATAGACGATGACACCGGTCAAACTGACGTATAACCAAAGCGGCATCGTAAAGCGTGTCCACTTTTTATGCTTCTCGAAGTTTTGATTCACAGCGTGCGCGAGTGACATCAAGACAAGTGGAACGATGACTGCAGCTAGGATGATGTGCGTAATCAGGATAAAGAAATAGACAGGGCGAACGAAACCTTCGCCCCCGAATTTCGTCGATTCACTGACGGCGTGATACGTGACGTACGAAATTAAGAATAAAGTCGTCGTCATCATCGCACCACCAATGAAGCGACGATGATTCACCCGATTGCCACGACGAATGGAAATCCAAGCGCCGAGCAACAGCATGAAGGTAAAACTATTGAAGATGGCATTCAAAAAAGGAAGCAACGTCCAATCGAATCCTGAATCAACTTGTACTGGTGGCGCAAAGAATAAAAGGGCCACGAGCAAATTGATGACAAGCGTCAGCAGGATGACGAGCGGAACGAAATTCCGTTTAGTAGCAGGTTGTTGCATGAATCATTCTCCTTGTTTCCAGTCGAAATAACGTTTCAACCATTTTGGGATCGGACCAGCGAATAGACGTTCACGCCAGTAGACATCAGCAGCACGCTGAACAGCAGCACCACGGATCGGATATGGGTGGACGACACGCGACAATTGACCGACCTTATCTTTACGTGCCATCGCATAGACGACTTCTTGCATCCACTCACCCGCTTGTTCTCCGATTGCATGTGCTCCAATCAGTTTTCCACGCTTATCGGCGATGAGCTTGACGCGCCCTTCTGTCTGACCATTGATGACGAAACGATCGACTTCATCGAGACCGGTCTGATAGACCTTGATCTCCCCATGTTTCTTGCGTGCCTCGTCTTCCGTCAATCCGAGATGGAATAATTCAGGCGTCGTGAATGTGACCCATGGAACCGCCCGATAATCCGGCTTCGTCCGTAGACCGAATAAAGCATTCGTGACGACCGTTTTTCCTTCAAGCCCTGCGACATGCGTAAATGGAAGCGAGTTGATCGTATCTCCGACCGCAAAGATGTGTCGTTGACTTGTGCGAAGTGAACCATCGACCTGGACGAATCCTTTTTCGACGTGTACACCAGCTCGATCGAGACGTAGTGCTTCGATGCGTGGCTTACGACCGACCGCGACAAGCACGGCATCCGTTTCGATGACACGTGATTCGCCGTTCGCTTCGACCGTCACTTCGATGCCCCCCGCCGACTTGCGGACGTGCGTGACCTTCGTATCGAGATGTAATGTCAATTCTTGTTCGAGCTGACGTTGAATGACTTCGACCATGTCGCGATCTTCTTTTCCGAGTAACGTCTTCATACCCTCGATGACCGTGACTTCTGTTCCAAGATGCGCATACGCTTGCGATAACTCAAGACCAATCGCACCACCACCGATGACGAGCAGTCGCTCCGGACGCTCCGTCAATTCGAAAATCGTCTCGTTCGTTAAATAATCAATCGTATCGAGTCCGTCAATCGGTGGAATGATTGGTTGCGATCCCGTCGAGATCGCAAACTTCTCACCTACGACAAGCTGTCCCGCCACTTCCACTTCATGAGCACTGAGGAATGTCGCTTCTCCGATATAGACATCGACACCAAGGTCTTCGAACCGTTTCGTTCCATCGTGTGATTGAATGATGTTACGTGCCCGATCGACGCTTGCTTTCGTTTTAGAATAGACCGCGTCTCCGTTCAGCGTCACATTGTATTTTTCAGCCGTCCGCTTCATGACATGAACATCGTGCGCCGCTTCGATCAAAGCCTTTGAAGGAACACAACCGTAGTGAAGACAATCTCCACCTAGATGCGTATGGCGTTCGATCAGGGCGACGTGCGCGCCGAGACTTGCTGCACCGGCAGCAATCGTCATTCCGGCCGCACCACCACCGATAACAACTAATTGATAGGTCTTCATCGTGAGCCCTCCTCATAACGACGTGTGATGTCTTCCATTCGTTTACGGTTGACGCCCCAGTCGGAGTACCCGACACGTGATGCCGAACGGAAGTGAATCACCTGTGCGGCTTCATCGAAGTAAAATTCGACGTCATCCTTGAAGCGAAAGACTTTACTCGTGAAGATAGCGTGAATGTATGTTCCTTCTTCCTTGACGACTTTGACGCGGTCGAGGCTTTGAAGGATGCGTAAGAGTTGAAACTTCGAATCTGCAAGCGTTCCTTTGAACGGGAGCGGTCGCATTTTCATTTCCTGTAGATCGGTTTGAGTAGATACCGCGTTCGGTTTTCCGGAGAGCGGTTGAAGCGTACCATTTGAAACACCAAGTGCCATGACTGATTCCTCCGTTTCCTATCATCTGATCCATTTTGTACTATAATCCACTTAACTTTACCAGTTTCTGTTTCACTCTGCCCGTCTCAGTGTTTACGCTTTCGTGACAGGTAACAGAATCGTCGCAATGACGCCACCTTCCGGCTGATTATCAATGAATAGCTTGCCTTCATGTGCTTCGACGAGTTCTCGACAAATCGATAGTCCGAGCCCTGTTCCGCCCTTTCCTTTTTGCACTTGATAGAACTTTTCTGTGACGTGACGTAAGTGCTCTTTCGGAATGCCGGGACCTTCATCACTGAAGGAGAGGAACAACACACGCTCTGAACGAACGAGTCGAATGGTGATCGTGCCACCGACTGGAGAAAAGCGGATCGCATTATCAAGCAGGTTCAAGAAGACTTGTTTTAATCGGTTTTCGTCGTATAAACCAACGACTTGCGCCGGTAACTTCTGTACGATCTGGACATTTTTTTCTTCTAGCTTTTGACGAAGTTGCGCCGTCACGGTCTCGATGATTTCTGTCAAATTGACTTCCTGACGATATAAGACGAGGCGACTCGTCTCGAGTTTTGAGAAATCGAGTAACTGCTCAACGAGCGAAATCAAACGCTCCGTCTCCGAATGAATGATGCCCATCCCAAGCGACGCCTCTTCCGGCAACTGATCCTGTTCGACGAGTAACGTTTCACTCCAGCCTTTGATTGATGTCAGCGGTGTCCGCAATTCATGAGAAATACCAGAAATGAATTCATCTTTCAACGTTTCCTGCTGTTTGATCTGTTGCCCCATATAATTGATCGTCCGCGCTAATTCTCCAAGCTCGAACGAGTATTCCTCGTTCACCTTGACGTCGTAATGCTGTTTCGCGATTTGGTCCGATGCACCGATGACTTCTTGAATCGGTCGGACGATCGACGAGACGAGACGTGAGGAATAGATGAAGGCAAGTCCCCAAATTACTGTACCCAGGAGGACGATCGCTAAACAAATTTCGATCACACGTCGGTCGATTCGCTCAAGCGACGTCGTATAACGAAGCGCTCCCGTCGTCTGACCGAACGACACGACAGGTTCTGTTACTTCCAGTAAATGTTCTCCCGTTGTCTCATCGTCATATCGTTTCGTGACGGTCTGTCCCGCCCTTACTTGATTGACCGCCTCTCGCGTCAACTTCCGTTCTGAGATGAATCCAGTCGAAGAGTAACGCGGAATCCCTGTCGCATCCAACACTTCGATCTCAGCGTCTGGATAAGCGTAAGAGTCGAGTACATCATGGATCGTCGCTTCTGAATCGGCGTAATCATAAGCAAGACCGCTATTCACAAATAAGACAGCACTCGCATTCGCATGACGTTTCAAGACATCCGTCGCCGTCACGTAGTAATAGTTATAGGTCACGAACGAGAGGATCCCGATGACGAGTAAGACTGTCACCGTGATAATCGTCATGAACCGCATCAATATCTGGCGCTTCATTCTTCGTTACGCCACTTGTATCCATGTCCCCACAATGTTTCGATGAACTTCGGTTCCGCTGGATTCTCTTCGATTTTTTGACGAAGACGGCGAATGTTGACATCAACCGTCTTCCGATCACCAAAGTAATTCTCACCCCATACCGCATCGAGTAACTCATCTCGCGACATGACTTGATCTTCGTTTTTGATGAAGTGGCAAAGTAAATCGTATTCAGTTGGCGTCACTTCGACGTCGACACCTTCTTTTTGGACGCGCTTCGCCCCTAAATCAATCCGGAACGGTCCAGAGACGAGTTCACGCGGCTGTTTCCGACGACGTAACGTCTCTACCCGTCGCAGGAGCGACTGGATGCGCGCGAGTAGCTCTGCTGGACTGAATGGCTTCGCGATGTAGTCGTCCGCGCCTACGCTCAGTCCCATGACTTTATCCTCTTCTCGTGTTCGTGCCGTCAGCATGATGATCCCGACGACCTCATCCTTTGCCCGCGCCTGTTCACAGACGGCAAAACCGTCGACTTCCGGCATCATGATATCGAGTAACAGAATATCGAAGGTTTGTTGATCAAACTGCGCAAGCGCTTCTTTCCCATTCTCCGCCTCGATGACATCATAGCCTGCCCGTTTCAAATTAATGACAATGAAACTGCGAATCGCATGTTCATCCTCGGCTACTAGTATTTTGGTCATTCTCTTCTCCCCCTGATTCTTTATTCCACGAGTGTGACACGATTGACGAACACTTCATAATCCTTCGTCGCATCAATCACATAGACATAATCGATACCTTCTTTGATTTTTCTTTTTTGATCATTGGCAATGTATTGATTCTTCGGAATGACCTCTAATTCGAAATCAATCTGCTTCGTTTCCCGATTGATGAACCGAACACGATTTTCGCGTTTTTCGATCGTTTCACGCGTCGCCCAGTTGGCAGGGAACCGCATGACGAAATTGTATTCTTGATCGATGTATTGCTCTTCTCGCAGTTCGAACCCGCTCTCGAGAAATGGCGGATTATCTGACCCATTCCATGTGTAGTATGCCGTGATGCGTGGTTTCGGTTCTCCTTCACGCCCTTTACTACCTTCTGGCGTATATTGATGACCAAACTCGACGATTCCGTCTTGATCGACATCTTTCGGGAAGGTGTACATCGGTTCGACGATCTCGTCGACCTGACCGAAACGGATCTGTTCCAACGTATCGTTCGCTAAGCGGAATAATGCAATGTGCATTTTTGCATCGCGTGTATACGAGACGATCAAGCCTTTATTCCGAGCAGCATTGATCGTATCGACTTCAAATAAATCATGTTCTGCGAATAAATCGCCATCCTGCGTTGAAAGTGTCGTCTCTTGGTGCTCTTTCGACAGGATGTCTTTATAATAAATCAAACGAGACGGACTGCCCTTTTGCAGAAGCACCATATCCCGCTCTCGATCTTGATTCAAATCAGCTACCGACAGACGATCATACCGATCGACTTTCGTGACGTCTCGTTGCTTCGATAATAACTGCTCAATGATGTATAACGTATTTTCACCATAACTGGTAATACCGATGACCAGGTGGTTTTGTTTATGTCGTGCGTCAGTTATGACTTCGAGTCGATCGATGGCTCGACCGTCAGCTACCGTCTGTCGCGCCACGAGTCGCCATTTTTCGCCTTGTCGTTCATGGACGAGAAGATGAATCGTGAAGCGCCCGTCCTGCTCGCTGCGGTAGAAGGTGATCGCCTCATCTTTACCGTTTCGATCTAAATCGATCAGTTCGTATAGGCGTGATACCGCTTGATTTCGTGGTGCCACGATTTCTGCCTGTTTCGGCAAATCGCGGTCAATCCGTTCTTTCAACGACTGCTCCCATGCCGGAAGGGACGGATGTTCGAGTAGAGAGGCAGGATGCGGAAACATCGTACTACAACCTGCTAATAATAGACTTGATATGACTATGAAGAGATATTTCATAAAGTTGGAATCCTTTCCGTACGGGCTCTGTTTCCACTTTATCATACTCTCTTCGAGGAGAGTATATTGTCGAACGGGGTACAAGTTGTTACGATATACAGATAATTGAAAGGGGTTTGAATGTATGACATATAAAATGATTGTTCTCGATTTAGATGATACCTTGTTGACAAGTGACCATACGATTTCACCACGTACGAAAGAAGCTTTACTCGCTGCGCAACGTCGCGGGAAGAAGGTTGTGCTCGCTAGCGGTCGTCCGACTTTTGCCATGCTCGATCTCGCAAAAGAACTAGAACTCGCACGCTATGGAAGTTACATCCTAAGCTTCAATGGCGCGTCCATCATCGATTGTAAAACGAACGAGTCGCTCTTCCTCAGCACGCTTTCCCCGGAGACGGTCCACCGTCTCGACGATTTAAGTAAACGGGAGGGTGTCTACATCCACACGTATGTCGGACATGAGATCCTGACAGAGGAACCGAATGAATATACGACGCTCGAAGGACAATTGACAGGCATGGAGGTCATTCCTGTCGCTGATTTTAAAGCAGCGATTCAAACACCTGTCGTCAAGTGTTTAATGATGGCAGAAGAGACGCACCTTGCGCGCGTCGAACAGACGCTTCAACAGGAACTTGCGGGTGAACTCGCGGTAGCTCGCTCGAAGCCATTTTTCCTTGAATTCACAGAAGATGGTGTGACAAAAGGCACAAGCCTTGCCTTACTGTCTGAAAAACTGGGAATCGCTCAAGAAGAAGTCATTGCTTGTGGAGACGGCAACAACGATCTATCGATGATCGAATGGGCAGGTCTTGGCGTCGCGATGGCGAACGCAGCCGATACCGTCAAAGAAAAAGCACAGTATATGACTGCTTCGAACGATGAAGATGGTGTTGCTCTCGTCGTCGAAAAGTTCATGATGGATGAAGAACCAACCGTTTCAAGCCGTTAATTAACTCAAAAAGCGTGTGTTCCGCATTCAACGGAACACACGCTTTTGATTTACGACAAACACCAGTCGATCGGTTCTCTCCCCTGCTCTTTGAGCCAGGCATTCGTCTGTGAATACGGTTTACTACCGAAAAATCCACGACTCGCTGATAAAGGGCTCGGATGAACGGCTTCAAGAACAAGATGACGATCCGTATCGATCAGCGCTTTTTTACTCTTCGCGTGATTCCCCCAGAGGATGAACACGATCGGTTGTGTCTGTGTTCCTAATACTTCGATGACCCGATCCGTGAACTGTGCCCAACCTTTTTTAGCATGGGATCCTGCTTTCCCCTCCTCAACCGTAAGCGACGTATTGAGTAAGAATACTCCTTGCTGAGACCATGCTTCGAGATTTCCGGATGTCGGTACCGGACAACCGATATCCGCGACGAGTTCTTTATACATGTTTCGAAGGGACGGAGGAATCGGAACTCCGTCATGGACGGAAAAGCTGAGTCCATTCGCCTGTCGCGGACCATGATAAGGATCTTGCCCTAAAATGACGCACCGGACATCTTCTGGCGCGACCGCATCAAACGCATGAAAGATCCGGTCCTTCGGAGGATAGACAGTCGTCGTTTGATAGGCTTCCTTCAAAAAAGCCCACAGTTCTTGAAAGTAGGGTTTTTCCTTTTCTTCTTTTAACACGGTTTGCCAAGATGGATGCATGTGAATCCGCTCCTTTTTCAGCCTCAAGTCGCTGTTCGTCCGTCTTGATTCTGCTATGATGGATGATGAGGTGGAAAACTATGATTCAGACAAAACAATTATTCGGACTACCATTCGTCGATTCGGCACCTTCGCAATGGTATACCCATATTAAAACAATCTTACACGACCGCGGAAAAGCCTTTCTTGTCACCGCAAATCCAGAGCTCGTATTGCGTGCATTGCGTGAACCTTCCTACGAAGCCATTTTACGACGGGCGACGTTCATCACACCAGACGGAATCGGTGTGACCGCTGCCAGTAAACGGATGGGAGCACCGCTCACTGCGACATTGCCAGGAATCGAGACCGCACGTGAACTATTGCGGACGGCAGACGCACTCGAGAAGCGTGTCTTTTTACTCGGTGGACGCCCGGAAGTTATGAAATCGCTGATCCGTCAGTTATCGATTCGTTTTCCGAACATCCACTTCGTTGGAACGTTTCATGGTTTTGGAAAGACAGAAGAAGCAACGAAAGCCATTACAGAAGCAGACGCTGATCTTGTTCTCGTCGCGCTAGGTGCGCCAAAACAGGAAGAATGGATTGCTTCCATCTATGATCAAGTCGATCACGGCATCTTCATCGGTGTTGGTGGTGCGTTCGACGTCTGGTCAGGACATAGTAAACGTGCGCCTAAATTATTCCGTCGCTTCAAGCTAGAGTGGCTCTATCGTATCTCGACGCACCCTCGTGGATTCGAGAAACTCAAGGATTTGTTACTTTTCCTGACGCTCGTGCTTCGTAAAAAATCAACGCTCTCTTGAGAGCACACAAAAAGGCTCCCGACACGGCGGGAGCCTTTTCTACGCTTATCTTATGCGTTGACAGTCGAGAATGAACGACCGAGTTCTTTCGCTTTAGCGATTGCTGCTTCTTTGATTTCTTCTGCTTTTTCTGGGTTCATTGCCATACCTTCGATGAAGAGTGCATCGTAGTCTGTTACACCAGTGAAAGCAAGTGCTTGACGGAGGTAGTCATCACCGAAGTTGAGACCAGATCCTGTGTAGACGCCGCCTGTTGCTTGGATGTGGAGTGCTTTTTTGCCTTCCATCAAACCTTTTGGACCTTCTGCAGTGTAAGCGAATGTTTTACCTGCAAGAAGAACGCTGTCGATGTACATTTTGAGACGTGCTGGGAAAGAGAAGTTCCACATTGGTGTGACGAAGACATACTCATCTGCTTCCATGTATTGCTCGAGATGTTTTGTCATCGTACCAACTTTTGCGATCTCCACTTCTGTTAATTCTTCGCCAGTTGCGAATTTGCCCCATGCGCTTAACACGTCTGTGTCGATTTCTTGGACTGTTTCGTTATATAGATCAAGAACTTCTACTTCAGCTGAAGGATTCGCTGCTTTGTAGCTTTCGAGGAATGCTTCGCCGACTTGAAGGCTGAAAGAGTGTTCTGTAGCTTTCGGGTTAACAGTTACATAAAGTAATTTAGTCATTATTATTTCTCCCTTTTATTTAAAGTAAATTCTGTAACTAAACATACCAACCACCTTTTCGTTTGTCAATTAGTTTGACTTCTTAACGAATAAAAAAAAGCCCAAGTCCGTGACTTGAGCTTGCTTGATCTTATAAGTGCTAATTCTTACACATTTTCGAGCGGCGTATAATGTTCGGCTCGTAAACCGATTCGTTTTAACTGATCAATCAATTGTTCCTTTTCAGAAACCGACAAATCCTTGAATAGGTCTGCTAAAAAGGCTTCGTGTTTCGGGAATGTCTCTTCCATTAGTTCGCGCCCAGCTTCGGTTAATGTCCCAAACGTGACACGACGATCCGTCGCACATGATTTTCGCGCAATCAACCCACGCTTTTCAAGTTTATCCACGACATACGTCACACTTCCGCTCGTTAATAGAATTTTATCGCCAATTTGTTGTAGAGGCGTGTCCCCTTTGTGGTACAGCAATTCCAGAACGCCGAATTCCGATAAATTCAACTGATGTGTTTTGATGTCTGCCTTCACTTGCTCCGTCACCGCATGCATCGTCCGAGATAGAACAACGAGCATTTTCAATGCCAGCTTCGAGTCTGTCGATTCCATTTTACGTTCGCCCCTCTTTGTGTTGTATCGTCACAATCATAGACTTCTTTGTCTACCTGGTCAATTCTTGCTGAATTTTTCCAATCGATTCGCTGCGTAAAAATAGTTCTTGCCGTGAAACGCGTTTCATAGCCTATCGTCTTGATATACACTAAAAAGGAGGTAATATCATGTCGATTCATACACGATTAATCCAGCTGTTTAAACGAAATGTTGCTTTTGAGTGGGCCATCGAACAATTGCATACACCAGCAGGCTATTATTTGTGTCAGCACACGTTGGTCGATCAATACCCTGATTTGTCTCCTCAAGAAAAAACGCGACTGCTCTCAAAAATCAATGAACTGGCTGAGCAGACAGCTCCATTTTCGGCTCCCGTCTCTCGACAGGATTGGCGCCGACTTGAACGACGATTATCTCGTAAGATGTAATCCAGGAGGGATGCGCGATGACGAACATCCGAGACTTGGCACGTGAAGCCAACGTGTCCGTTACGACAGTCTCACGTGTACTAAATGATCACCCTTATGTGGCGAACGAGAAACGACAAGCTGTTCGAGAAGCCATCGAAAAACTCGGATATATCCGTAATCAGACTGCCGTTCATCTATCGACAGGTATGACAAAAACGGTCGGAGTCATGCTCCCGTTCGTTGATCATCCGTATCACGCTGCTATTCTTCAAGGCATCGCACAAGCTGCCTTTGACGCGAGTTATCGGTTCTTGACGTGGCAAACGAATTATGTGGAAACGCATGAGCAACTGGCACTGGATGCGCTGGCACAACAGGAAATCGACGCACTCATCGTCGTGTCGCACAGTCTTCCGTTATCAGCGATTTTACCATATGAACGTTATGGACCCATCGTCTTTTGTGAACACCATGAAGATGTCGCTGCCGTCTATATCGATCACTATACGGCCTTTCAACAAGGACTTTCACATCTGCGACAACAAGGACATACGAGCATCGGCATCTGTCTTGGGCGACCGGACAGCACGAATAGCTTGGCACGTAAACATGCGTATCAAGAGGTCGTGCGTGACGAATTCGTCTATGAACAGACCTTGACGATTGAAGATGGCGCGACTATCGCAAGGCGTTGGATGCAACAAAAACAACGACCGACCGCCATCTTGACCGCAAGTGATCACGTCGCAGCGGGTCTGATCTTGGAACTCCGAAAACAAGGCTATCAGGTTCCCGGAGACCTGTCTGTCATTGGTTTTGATGGAAGTGAACTCGCTGAAGTCTTAGCGATGACGACCATCGCGATTCCGTATGCCACGATCGGACGACATGCTTTTCAATTAACCATCCGTGAAGATCTTGTTGCTCGTCCACAAATCGAAGTTCCTTCGGCGTTCATTGATGGAACGACCGTTCTTCCTCATACCTGAATCCATATAAAAAAGCGACGAGTTCATCGATTTGAATTCGTCGCTTCATTTTCGTTTAAAGAGTTCCTGCCGCTACATACCGTGATCCCCAGTAGCCGCCACGGAACGATTCTTTGACGACTCTTCCATAATACGAGTTCGCGTTGATCATCGTACCGCCATCAACAGCGATTCCAACGTGTTGAATCCCACTTCCATGTGTAAAGAAGACGAGATCCCCAGCGCCAGGTGCCGTACGTTTTGTTGCTGAGTATTGAGCCGCTGCCGTACGTGGGAGTGATTTTCCTAGTGCTTGATAGACGTAACGTGTAAATCCAGAGCAATCAAAGCTAACAGGACCTGTCGCACCAAAAACATAAGGACGTCCTTTGAGACCTTCTGCTACCGAAACGATCGTTGATCCTGTTTTACTAAGACCTTTCGTCGCTTTAGCGTTATATGCTTTCGTGTATGTAGAGGCGATGTATGCTGATTTCCCTTGATGACGAATTTGATACCATTCTTTGACCTGACCTACGACGGTTACAGCTTGTCCAAGTTTCAATTGCCCGACTCGTTTACTTGATACAGCAGCTTTTGCACGAATATTCAGCACATCCACTGACACCACTACTTTTTTACTTGTTGCAGCTTGCGTTGATGCTGGGACGAGTGTCCAACTACTGATGAGTAACGTTAAGGTTAACAAAACACGAGTGACAGCTTTCATCGATTCATTCTCCTCTTATGTATGAATGTATTGTACGTCTGAATTGTCAGATAATTTATGTATTTATCCTATCATGTTCCAGATTTTCATCATATTACAGTTCTTTAACGCGCATTCTTTTTCGTAATACTTTTGTAACAAAATAAAAAAACAGGTTGTAGAACGGCTTAGGATAGCCATTTCTACATACCTGTCAGTTTGAGTCACTTAATCGTTTTTTCAAGAATCAATTGACTTCTTTTTACGGAAACGTGCTAAGAATTCATAGACGATCGGCACGATAAGGAGTGTCAACAACGTCGAACTTGTCAGTCCACCGATGACCGTCACACCTAACCCTTTTGAAATCAATGCGCCACCTTCGAGTCCAAGCGCAAGTGGTGCAAGTGCACCAATCGTCGCAAGTGCTGTCATCAAGATTGGACGTAAACGTGTACCTGCTGCATCGAGTAGTGCTTCACGCGTCGATAAACCTTCCGCTTCTTTATGAATGACACGGTCGATCAAGACGATCGCATTCGTCACGACGATTCCGATCAACATCAAAGCACCAATCAAGGATGACACAGAAATCGTCTCTCCTGTAATCAACAGGGCAACCAGTCCACCGATGATTGCGAATGGAAGTGAGAACAAGATGACGAGGGGTGTCAATGCTCCTCCAAACGTAATGACGAGGACGAGATAGACGATCGCTACAGCTGCTGCCATTGCTAGACCAAGCTGTGTGAACGACTCTTGGATTTGTTCTGTGACTCCACCTTGCTCATACGAGACACCTGTCGGACGATCAATGTTTTTAACAGATTTTTCAATCGCTTGAGAAGCCTCTGTTGCTTTATCCGTTTTTAGCTCTGCTGTAACGGTAGCAACGAGCTTTCCATCACGTTCATTGAGCGAATCAGGAGTCGTTCCTTTTTTCACTTCAACGAAATCTGACAGTTTGCGCACGCCAAGCGGTGTCACGACATCCGTCTCTTCCAAGTCTTGAACGGAATCATATGTCGTTTGTTCGTTTGGAACGATGACATCGAGTTCCTTTCCATCTACCTTAATAGTAGAAAGTGGTTTTTCTTCTCCTTGGACATTGGCAATGCCTTGCGCAAGTTGTGCTGTTGAAACGCCGAATTCAGCCGCTTTTTGCTGATCGACTTCGAACGTATATTGCGTATAAGCTTCTTTTAAATCTGTCGTTACTTTTCGAACATACTTCGATTCACCTTCGATGGCGTCGACGAATTTCGGCGTTACTGCTTCTAAGTCTTCAATATTATTCGCAAAGATTGAATACGAGACGCCTGACGAAGCTGCGCCACCACTAAAGTCTTGCTCTTTCCATTCTCCTGTCGGAATGTCAGCATTCAGCTGTTTGATGGCTGTCTGTTTAACATCTGCGAAATCTTCCGTATCTGGATTGTATTGAACGATGAAGACACCTTGTTTCGTGTTCCCTGGATTTAATGGATTTTCTCCACCGACAGTAAACTGAAGATTATCGATATTTTTTTTGTTTGTTGAAATAATCTTCTGCTTGATCAGCTGCTTTTAACGAATCATCTAGCGTTTGACCTGGTTTTGGATTGTACGTGACATAGAGTGTCTTTTCTCCTTCTTGATTCAAGAAGTTGACGCCAATCGTTGGTACGAGAGCAAAACTACCGATCAATAGTAAGACTGAGAGACCAAAGACGATAAGTTTATGGTTGAGAGACCAATTCAGCATACGGCGATATCCATTCGCTAGCTTTCCGCCCTCTTCTTTTTCCGGTTTTGGTGCTTTACCACGCTTAAAGAGCGAATCAGCGAACATCGGAACGACTGTAACCGCAACGATCAAGGACGCGAACAGTGCAAAGACGACTGTCAACGCGAATGGTAAGAAGAGCTCACCAACGAATCCCGTAACGAATCCGAGCGGCAAGAAGACCGCGATCGTGACAACCGTAGACGATGCGATTGGAATGAATACCTCTCGTGTTGCACTGATAATTAGTTCTTTTCCTTTTAACTTTTCCGTCGGATCCGTCAAACGACGATAAATATTTTCGATAACGACGATGGAATCATCAACGACTCGACCAATCGCGACCGTCATGGCTCCGAGTGTCATGATATTCAAGGAAATATCCATCTGCTTCAGCACAAAGATTGCCATCAAAAGAGATAACGGAATCGAAATAACAGCGATGATCGTTGATTTGATGTTTCGTAAGAACAGCAAAATGATGACGATCGCAAATAATGCACCAATCAATGCTTTGCTGATCATCGTCGAAACAGATTCCTCAATTGGTTTTCCTTGATCAAGTGTCACAGATGCCTTGACCGAACCGTTTTCTTTTTCAAAGTCTTTGATCGTCTGCTTCACTGCATTGACGACATCGACGGTATTCGCATCTTGCGACTTCGTCACTTGAACACCAATCGATCGTTCACCATTCGAACGCGAGATCGATTCTTCGATCCCTTTATCTTCGATCGTCGCGACTTGCGACAAGGTGATAGTTGGTACTTGCGTAGGCGCCGTCTGTGTTGCTTGACCTGATGCTGCACCTGTCGATGGTGTCGTTTGAGATGACGCAGGAGCTGACGATGGTGCTTGTCCTGCTTGTCCTGCTTGTCCTGCTTGTCCTGCTTGTCCTGCTTGTCCTGCTTGTCCTGCTTGTCCTGCTTCAGGAGTATTCGATGCTGGTGGTGTATAGGGAAGACGAAGATCTTTTAATTCCTTGACCGTCGTTGCTTTTCCATCTAATACGACTGCTTGTTCTTTATCTCCTAACTCGTACAAGCCAAGCGCTAAACGGGAATCATTAGCTTGAATCAATTGTTTCGCATTCTCTTCGGTTAGACCGTAACGTTCGAGTTTTTTCTCATCGAAGCGAATTTCGATCCGACGAATCTCTTGACCCGCGACTTGAACCGTCTGTGCCCCTTCGATTCCTTCAAGCTTCGGTTGAAGTTCGTTTTCAACGAGTTTCGTCAACTCAGACAGGGAACGTTCCTTATCCGAAACGGCAAAACCGATGACCGGGAAGGCATCAAAGGAAATCCGGGATACTTGTGGTTCCTGAACACCTTCTGGCAGTTCGACGTTTGAAAGAGCTTCTTTTACTTTTTGCTCGGCTTCTTCCATATCCGTACTGAAGTTATAGTCGATTTGCAGGTTCGATGCATTTTGGAAGGACGTCGAACGTACTGTATCGACTCCTGATAAATTTTCGACCTTACTTTCAAGTTCTCGACTGACTTCATCTAGAACTTGTTCTGGTGTAGCACCTGGATAAATCGTCGTCACCGACACGGTCGGTGTCGTGATGTCTGGCAATGTCTCGAGCTTCATCGATGTTCCCGCATAAATACCGGCAACCGTAATGATGATCGTCATAAGCCAGAGGGCAAACTTATTGTTCACCGAAAACTGGATGATCTTTTTCATCGTATGGTTCTCCCTCACTCTTCAATTTGTTTATCTAGTCGTCGTGCACGTTCTATTAATTGCTGAATCAATCGTTGTCGCACATCTGGAGACGGCGCACCGAACTGAAAATGCTCCGACAATTTCAAACCGTCCAATGTAAAACGAATCGATAATACTTCAACCGAATCCATCTGTTCTGTCAGTTGGCGGAAGAATTGCTCCGCTTGTCGCTTTCGTTCCTCGACGAACGTCGCGTGATTCTTTAACAAGGACAATAAATAAAGAAGCGCATCCATATCGAGATGGAATTCCTCTTGCTGCTGGATTTGCAACGTCACGAACGCTTCCATCGGTCCCATCGTCAACTGATGCTGTTCATATAGTTCAAATTGACGTGCTTCCTGCGCCTCGATGACACCCATTAATAAGGCTTCCTTCGAAGCGAAATGATACAGCAATCCACCTTTTGAGACATTCGCTTGTTTCGCTACTTCTTCAAGCGTCAATTGGGTGAATCCTTGTTGCAAAATGATCGTCGTCGTTGCTTCAAGAATCCGACGCCGTGTCTCTTGCGCTTTTGCACTGGCCAATAGTCTCCCCCTTCCCTCATATTTACTGTACCGTCTGGACGGTTTCTTTTTACAGTGTACGAATTTTGATTTCAAGATGCAATCGCTTTGCTTATGTTTCACGTGAAACTTTCGTGAACGAAAAATCGCTTGCGTACGATGATATACGCAAAAGATTTTTAAATACATTATTCTTCTGTTTCGCGTGCACTCTCTCGCAGTGCCGCTTGCATCGTATCGAACAGCTGACGCTCGCGTAGCACTTGGACGCCACGATCCGTTGGTCCACCAGGTGCTGCAACATCGGCAATAAGACGATCCGTACTTGCGTCGGAGCGCATGAGAATTTCGGCTGAACCTTTCATCGCTTGAGCCACGATTCGACGTGCATTTTCTTCTTCAAAACCAGCATCCGTCAAAACCGGCACCATGCCAGCTACGATTTCATAGAAGAAAGCAGGACTACATCCAGCTGCCGCCATGAATGCAGGCATCGTCGATTCATTTGCTTCCGCAATTTCTCCGACACGTCCAAATAATGCCTCGACTACACTTCGGATCTCTTCGTTCACACGTGAGCCGAACCATAGTCCAGTCATTCCTAAACGGTGTGCGACTGGGGTATTCGGCATGGCAGCGACTGTCGGACATTTTGCCAACTGTTCGATTTCATGTGGTGTAATGTGTGCGGCAATCGAAACGATCGTCTGATTCGTCCATTCTTGATTCGCTACATAGTCGAGTACACCATCGGGTTGCATGCCCAGCATGACGATATCGTATAGTGAGACGTCCTCCTGCTCGACCGTCTGAACACCATGTCGCGCTGCGACTTCCGTTAAACGTGCCCCGCCACTCCGATTCGTCATCGTGATATCTTCTCGTGCAAATCCAGAAGCGACCCACCCTTGAACGAGTGCCTCACTCATCGCACCGGCTCCTACTACTAACAATTTCATCGTCTATCCTTCCTTTCCCTCAAAAAAAGACCAGTCATGAACTGGTCTTGTGCGGGTCCATTATACACGAACGGCTAAATCTTCGACAGCAACGACACGAAGTCCCTTGTCGTCAAGTTTCTTGACGATTTTTTTCTTCGTCTTCTCGTCACAATCCGTCGGTAATGTAATCAATACACGACGCATGACGCTACTCTTCGCATCGAGCGTCATCAGACTCGCGACCGTCGAATATTTGTTGACGATCTTCGAAATTTTCTCAAGTGCCCCTTTTTGTTCACTTAAAGCAACTGTCAGGACGTAACTTCCAGAATCACGGTTCCACGCTTCTTCAAGCATTCCGAGCATTTTTCCGTGCGGCAGGATGCCGAAGAAATGACCGTCGTCATTTAGTACAGCGATATACGGCAATTCCTTGATCGAGAAGAAAACTTCAAAGAAATTACTTCCTGTATAGATGTATTTGGATGTATTCTTAATCAGCGACATGACGTTGTCGTCTAAGCTGCCACCATTCATCCCATGCCGATAGATGTGCATCTTATAGATGTTACCTTTGAAGTCCTGTCCTGATTGGTCAAGGACTGGAACACAGCGGTATCCGGTTTTTTCAAGTGTGTCGAGTGCTTCACGAATCGTCGCTGTCTCGGAAATCGTGACACATTGATGCTTCGGAATACATAAACTTTGTACGAGCATAATAAAATCCTCCTCTTTTACCTGATTACGCAGACTTAATCATATCATTCGATTTTCATGCGCCATATCCTCTTTTCCCACTTCTGATGCGCTTTTATTCTTACAATCACAAAACAATCTCTTGAAATCACAACGTAATCCAACTCATTTCAATCAAGTACACTTTATCTCCCTATTGTCAGACAATTTATTAAATCCACAATCAGCTTCATATTAAGATTTATTAAGATTTCGTAAAGACGCTTCATAAATGTATTCTTTTACAATACCGTCTGCTACAATCGAACTCGTGAAGTTACTTCACTATTCTATTCTTGTTCTTAATATGGAGGCAGAAGAAATGTTTAGTAAAAAACAAGATCCATTTGCAGTGAAATTATCAGAAATCGCAGGACACTTAAAAACGACTTCGCAATTCTTCGTTGACTTTAAAATCAACGGCATCGCGGATGTAAAAGAATTTGCCCATAAAGTAAAAGACTTCGAAACAGCTGGGGACGATTTGATGCACCAGTTGATCATCGACTTGAACAACGCGTTCATCACACCAATCGATCGTGAAGACTTACTCGCACTTGCTAACGCACTTGATGACGTCTTAGATGGCTTTGAAGAATGTTCAGCGATCTTCGAAATCTACAATATCGTTCAAGCAGACGAGCACATGATCAAGTTCGTCGATGAAATCAACATCGCTGTCACAGAACTCGCGATGGCAATGGATCTTCTTGTTGCCCGTAAATTACAACCGATGCGTGAACACGTCATTAAAATCAAAGAGCAAGAGACGATTTGTGACAACCTACGCCGTAAATCGATCAAAGCATTGTTCGCAACAGAAACAGATCCAATTAAAATCATTCAATACAAAGAAATCTATGAATCGCTCGAATCAATCGCGGACTACTGCCAAGATGCAGCTAACGTCATTGAAACGATCATCATGAAAAACGCTTAAGTGAGGAGCTAACGAGATGGATAGCCTGTTTATCATCACCGCCATAATCGTGATTCTCGCACTTAGCTTCGACTTCATCAACGGTTTCCACGATACAGCGAACTCGATCGCGACTTCGGTGTCGACTCGTGCTTTGAAACCACGTCATGCCATCATCTTGGCTGCATCGATGAACTTCCTAGGTGCAATCACGTTCACTGGAGTCGCAAAAACGATCTCTGGTGACATCGTTGACCCGTCAACACTTGAACATGGTAGCTACGTCGTTATCGCTGCCTTGATTTCAGCCATTGCTTGGAACCTTTTGACTTGGTACTTCGGTATTCCGTCAAGTTCTTCGCATACACTGATCGGTTCGATTGCTGGTGCTGCTGTTGCCTCTGTCGGATTCGGAGGAATCGAAGCAAAAGGCTTCTTGAAAATCGTTCAAGCCTTGCTGATTTCACCAGTGCTTGCATTCACACTCGGTTTCATCGTTTATGCAATCTTTAAAGTCATCTTCAAAAAAGGAAACTTGGCGAAGACGAATCGTCGCTTCCGTCATGTTCAAATTGCAACCGCTGCTTTGCAGTCGTATACACACGGTACGAACGACGCACAAAAAGCGATGGGTATCATCACGCTTGCTTTGATCTCATCTGGTTATCAAACAGATCACGAAGTTGCGACTTGGGTTAAACTCTCATGTGCGATTGCGATGGGTCTCGGAACATCTGTCGGTGGATGGCGGATCATCAAAACCGTTGGTGGTCAAATCATGAAAATCCGTCCGGTCAACGGGGTTGCAGCTGACTTAACATCAGCAGCGATCATCTTTGGTGCAACGGCGATTCATCTTCCGGTTTCGACGACACACGTCATCTCTTCTGCCATCTTGGGTGTAGGTACATCGCACCGTAAGAAAGGTGCAAAATGGGGAACTGCACAACGTATGCTCATTACATGGGTCATCACATTGCCGATTTCGATGGCTTTCGCTGCCTTGATCTACTATATTCTCGACTTCTTATTCATTAAATAAGTACTTGCCCCGCCTACTCAAAAGAGGTGGGGTTTTGTGTACGTTAGAAGCGTCGACAGTTGTTGTTTTTCCCATAATTCGCTATGATGAAGAACAAGAAGGATTGTCTATTTCTTTAGGAGGAATGCCCCATGACAAAACGTAAAGCCTTAACGATTGCTGGTTCCGACACGAGTGGTGGAGCTGGTATTCAAGCTGATTTGAAAACATTCCAAGAACTTGGTGTCTATGGAATGAATGCTTTGACGGTCATCGTCGCACAAGACCCTGATCACTCTTGGCACCATGCGGTTTACCCAATCGACACAGAACTCGTCCGGACACAAATCCACACGGTCCTTGGAGGTATTGGTGTTGATGCGATGAAGACGGGTATGCTCCCGACTGTCGAAATCATTGAAGCCGTTGCTGAGAAAATTAAATCATCCGGCGTTCAAAACGTCGTGATCGATCCTGTCATGGTCTGTAAAGGCGAAGACGAAGTGCTGAACCCTGATACGGCAAACGCACTCCGTGATGTCTTGACGCCACTTGCAACGGTCGTCACACCGAACGTCTTCGAAGCCGGACAACTGTCGGGTCTTGGCAAGACACCAGCAACGATCGACGAGATGAAACTTGCAGCAGCACGGATTCACGAAAAAGGTGCGCAATACGTTCTTGTCAAAGGCGGCAGCAAGATTGACCATCCACAAGCAGTTGACGTGCTTTATGATGGAAAAGAGTTTATCCTGATTGAGGACGAACGAATCGAGACACCGTACACGCACGGTGCCGGCTGCACGTACTCTGCAGCAATCACGGCCGAACTCGCAAAAGGTGCATCGGTAGAAGCTGCTGTCCGTACAGCAAAATCTTTCATCACTTCTGCGATTCGTCATTCATTCCGTTTGAATGAATACGTCGGACCAACTGATCACGCTGCACATCGTACAGTCCAGTCTTGATCCGCTTAAGAAGTCCGCGATATCCGCGGACTTCTTTCTGTATAGGAGAGGAGAAAAGTTTATGCAAGCCATTGATTTACAAGAAATACAGCGTTATATCGACGAACATGCGAATACACCTCTGTATGTTCACGTCGAGACGACGAACGGTGCCTACGCGACGCACCAAGATCCAACTTTCCATAGTGCAGGGATGTTTTTCCGTAATGCGGAAATCACTTATGAACGTGGTCTGATCACAGGAAACGGACCTTACCGGATCGGTTTGAAACTCGCACACGGCTGGTTATACGGTGAAGGATTGACTGACTTCGAATTTGCTGGGGATCAATTATTGATTGCCGGTCACGATATCGAAGGACGTCTTGCAATTGCTTTTGAACTTAGCCCGACACCGTTCGCTCAAGGTGCAGAGGAGGTAGACGCATGACACACGAAGATCATTTACTCGTCGTCTTCCCTCACCCGGATGACGAAGCCTTCAGTTCTGCTGGTACGATCATCGAGCACGCTGAAAATCGTGGTCCTGTCACATACGCTTGTCTGACGCTTGGTGAGATGGGACGTAACATGGGACGCCCTGTCTTTACGAACCGGGAACAGCTCGCAACGATTCGTAAACGTGAGTTGATCGATGCTGCTGCGAAAATGAAGATTTCGGATCTTCAAATGTGGGGACTTCGTGATAAGACTGTTGAATTTGAGGATGAAGCAGCACTTGCCGACCGTATTCTTGCCTTGATTCAACAAACACGACCAACTCGTTTGATTTCGTTCTATCCGGGTTACGCGGTCCATCCCGATCATGAAGCAACAGCTCGCGCCGTCGTTCGTGCCCTTCGGATGATGGATCCTGCTGATCGCCCAGAGTTTCTTGCGGTCGCTTTCGCGAACAATACGAAAGAAGAACTCGGGGAAGGAACGTTCATTCATGATGTCAGTGTCTATACGGATCAAAAGATCAAGGCACTCGAAGCCCACGCTTCACAAACAGGTGGTCTGATGAAAGTCATCTCGGAAGACTCGAACATCCGTGACTTGCTCGTCAAAGAACGCTACTACCACTATCCACTTTAATCTTATTGCAAGAGATGCGTACCGTCCGACCGACGATACGCATCTCTTTTTTTGTCTTCATCAGAAAACGTCGACTTTTTCAATAGCTTCTGCTAGTGTGAATAGTTGAGACTATGTCTCCGGAGTTCGTAACCTCCTCCGTTACAAAAACTAGGAATGGAAGTGTACATTATGAAAAATGAACGTGCTCTTGTCGTCTTTAGTGGCGGCCAAGACTCAACGACTTGTTTGTTTCAGGCACTGAAACAATACGAAGAAGTCGAAGTCGTGACGTTTAATTACGGACAACGTCATGCACAAGAACTTGAAGTCGCACGCGACATCGCCTCTGAGCTCGGTGTCAAACACCATGAGCTTGATCTCTCTCTTCTCAGTCAACTGACGAGTAACGCCTTGACTGACCACAGCCAAACCATCACGACGAACGAAGATGGTCTTCCTTCTACTTTCGTAGATGGACGGAACCACCTGTTTCTTTCGTTCGCAGCCGTCCTTGCGAAAGGACGCGGAATCCGTCATATCGTCACTGGCGTATGTGAAACGGACTTTTCCGGTTACCCTGACTGCCGTGATGCCTTCATCAAGTCACTCAACGTGACATTGAACCTTGCGATGGACTATCCATTCGTACTTCACACGCCACTCATGTGGCTCGACAAAAAAGAGACGTGGGCGCTTGCCGATTCGCTCGGTGCATTTGATTTCGTTCGAAATCGCACGTTGACGTGTTACAACGGCGTCATTGGAGATGGTTGCGGCGAATGCCCAGCCTGTGAATTACGTAAAAATGGCTTAGATGCATACATCAAGGAGGTTCAACACACATGACATTCAATTACGAAGCACCTGAAACGGTCGAGCGCCCGACTGGCGACTCGCTTATCTATACAAAATCCCGCGTCATGATCGTTAAAAAATTAACGTTCGATGCAGCGCACCATTTATATGATTACGATGGAAAATGCCGTGCCCTTCATGGTCACACGTACCATGTCGATATGGGGATCAGTGGTTTTCTGGATCACCGCGGTATGACACTCGATTTTGGTGATCTTAAGAAAATCTTTAAAACACATCTCGAACCACTTCTCGATCACCGTTATTTAAATGAATCATTACCATACATGAATACGACAGCTGAAAACATGGCGGCTTGGATTTTCGAGACGCTCGGACAACACCTCCCAGACGAACGTGGACTCCGTGTCGAATTCGTTAAACTCTATGAGACACCGACTGCTTTTGCTGAAGTTCGTCGTGAGTGGATGAACGAAGCATGAGTGCTTTAACGAAAACACCAAAAATTCCGGTTCTCGAGATTTTCGGACCAACATTTCAAGGAGAAGGACGATCGATTGGTCAAAAGACGATGTTCGTCCGGACCGGCGGATGCGACTACTCCTGTTCGTGGCGTGACTCCGCCTTCACATGGGATGGCTCTGAAAAACCAGAACTCTTGACGGCAGAGACGATCGTGGAACGCCTTGATGCACTCGGCTCTTACGGACATGTCACGATTTCTGGTGGGAATCCGTTACTTCATGCATCAATCGGCACACTGGTTACGGCATTAAAAGAACGAAACATCACGATGTCCGTTGAGACCCAAGGTTCTTACTGGCAAAATTGGTTGCTTGATATCGATGATGTCACCCTTAGCCCTAAACCACCTTCAAGCGGGATGAAGATTGATTTCGATCGGTTGGATGTCTTTTTCAAACGTTTACCGGAACAACAACGTGCTGTTAAAATCGTCATCTTTAATGAGGAAGACCTTGACTTCGCGGCGATGATTTCAGAACGATATGCGCTAAAGACGCTTTATCTATCGCTCGGTAATCCTGATCCGCACGAAGAAGGAACGATCGCTCCGCGCATGCTACATGATTTAAAAACACTATGGGAACGCGTTGCTCGTGATGAACGCTTTAATCATGCGCGCGTCCTACCACAACTACATGCCCTCGTTTTCGCGAACGATCGTGGCGTCTAAGGAGAAATGATTCATGCGACCTGAAGATTTAAACGACTTATCGTTACTCGGCCAAAAAGCCGTCCCATACATTTTTGAATACCAACCAGAAGTTCTCGAAGCGTTTCCGAATCGTCACCCTGAGAATGATTACTTCGTGAAATTCAATGCACCAGAGTTTACGAGTCTTTGTCCGATCACGAATCAACCGGACTTCGCGACAATCTACATCTCGTACATCCCAGACGAAAAACTTGTCGAATCAAAATCACTGAAGTTGTACTTATTCAGTTTCCGTAACCATGGTGATTTTCATGAGAACTGCATCAACGTCATCGGAAAGGATCTCGTGAAATTGATGGAACCTCGCTACCTTGAAGTATGGGGCAAATTCACGCCACGCGGTGGAATCTCAATTGATCCGTACTACAATTATGGGAAGCCTGGTACAAAATACGAACAAATGGCAGAGCACCGTCTATTCAATCACGATCTCTATCCTGAAACGATCGATAATCGTTAAGACGACTAAAAGAGGAACAAGGGGAAATCCCTTTGTTCCTCTTTTTTAATACTCATCAACTAGATGGAAGGTCGATCAAGGACGTGCTATCATGCTGACGGATGACCTCAGGTGGCCAGATATGCCGAATTAAGTGATCCGAAGGGACATGTAAGACACGGGCCAGTCGCTCAATCATTGAAAATGAGGGATGGGCAATGCTACTTTCAATACGCTGGATCATCTCAGGTGTCGTCTCAGTTAACTCTGCTAATGTATGCTGATCTAACTGATGACGTTCTCGTAATGTACGAATTCGCTGTCCGTACTGTCCGATCGGTTGAATCCCTTCTTTCATCCGCTTCAAACATCCTTTCTTCTTTTAAAACTAGACAACGTTCACTGTAGTCTTATTCCCACTTTTTTTAAATCTGAATACCTTTCCGAACTACCAATTTTTAATCTAAATAAAATTTCAAATATTTTTCTTGTAAAACACTAGCTTTTTAAAAAGTTATCGCTTACAATTCTATATGCAAACGGTTGCATTAATCGCTTACATTATTGCACTGTTCTTACACACATATTAGAGAAAAAGAGATACAAAAGGAGTGAATGATCTTGAAAAATGCTATTTCGTTCGATTTTTGGCAAAAACTCGGTAAAGCGTTGATGGTCGTCATCGCTGTTATGCCTGCTGCAGGAATCATGATCTCGGTCGGGAAACTGATCGGCATGTACGGAGGCGATATCGCGTTAATGCAAACGATTGCTCGAATCGTTGAAGATTTAGGTTGGGCCATCATTACGAACCTTCACGTCTTGTTTGCCGTAGCGATTGGTGGATCATGGGCAAAAGAACGTGCTGGTGGTGCGTTCGCAGCGTTACTCGCCTTCATTTTGATCAACCGCGTCACAGGAGCTATCTTCGGCGTCAACGCTGACATGATCGCGGATCCAAAAGCAACGGTCGATTCATTGCTTGGTTCTGAGCTCATCGTAAAAGATTATTTCACTTCAGTTTTAGGGGCACCTGCTCTCAACATGGGGGTATTCGTTGGAATCATCTCTGGTTTCCTTGGTGCTGTTCTCTTTAATAAATTTTATAACTTCAGTAAATTGCCAGATGCGCTTGCATTCTTCAACGGAAAACGTTTTGTTCCATTCGTCGTTATCGGTGGATCAGTCGTGGCAGCATTCGCCTTATCACTCGTTTGGCCGTTCGTTCAAGGCTTATTAAATGACTTCGGTCGCTGGATTGCCTCTTCACGTGATTCTGCACCGATCATTGCACCGTTCGTATACGGTACACTCGAGCGTCTATTACTTCCGTTCGGTCTTCATCACATGTTGACTGTACCGATGAACTACACGGAACTCGGTGGAACGTACAAAATCCTGACAGGTGCTGCTCAAGGATCGACGGTTGCGGGTCAAGATCCGCTTTGGTTAGCTTGGATCACTGACCTTGTTAACTTAAAACAAGCCGGTAACACACAAGGATACAATGACTTAATCAACAGTGTCGTTCCTGCTCGTTTTAAAGAAGGACAAGTCGTCACATCACTTGCTTCATTGATCGGTATTGCTGTTGCAATGTACATGTCAGTTGATGAAGATAAGAAGAAAGCATACAAACCTGTCTTCTTATCTGCTGGACTTGCAGTCTTCTTGACAGGTGTCACGGAGCCAATCGAATTCATGTTCATGTTCATCGCTCCTGTTCTTTACGTCATCTACGCTGTATTGACGGGTGTTGCCTTCGCACTAGCAGATGTCATGCATCTTCGGATTCACGCATTCGGTGCGATCGAACTCTTGACGCGGATTCCATTGATCGCAAAAGCTGGTTTAATTGGTGATTTAATTCGTTTCATCGGTGTCTGTGTGTTCTTCTTCTTCTTGAACTTCTTCACGTTCCGTTTCGTCATCAAGAAGTTCAACTATGCGACACCAGGTCGTAACGGGAACTATCTGGACGATATCAACGTATCTACAACTGAAGCTTCAGGTGAGGCTGCTGCGACATCAGCTCCTGCCGACGGTTCGCAAGCTTCACAAATCATCGATTTGCTTGGTGGACAGCAAAACATCGAGGACGTCGATGCCTGCATGACGCGTCTTCGTGTCACTGTCAAAGATCCAGCGCTTGTTGCAAAAGAAGCAGACTGGAAAGCAAACGGTGCACTTGGTCTGATCCTTAAGAACAATGGCGTGCAAGCCATCTACGGTCCAAAAGCCGATATCTTAAAATCAGATATCCAAGACCGGATCGGCGCATAAACCTGCGAGATTGGGGAACTACCTAAAGGTGAAGCTCTTTTATAAGAGTTTCACCTTTCTTATTTGAAAAATCAGGAGGACCACTCATGCGTCTACTCACATTAAACTGTCATTCGTGGCAAGAAGAACAACCACTTGAAAAATTAAACCAGATCGTCCAACAAATTCTCGCTCAAGATTATGATGTCATCGCACTACAAGAAGTGAGTCAATTGATGGATACACCCATCGTCTATGACGATGTGCGCAACGATAACTTTGCCTATTTGATCCAGCAAGCGTTAAAAGACCAAGGTCAAACCTACTCCCTCGTCTGGGATTTTGCTCATATCGGCTATGATAAGTACGAAGAAGGACTCGCTCTTTTGACGAAACATCCAATCTTAAAATCGGACAGTTATTATGTCAGCCGCAGTCAAGATACATTCGATTGGAAATCGCGAAAAATCGTTCGTGCGACGATCCAAGTCGACGGAATACCGATTACGTTCAATACATGCCATCTTGGCTGGTGGGCAGATGAAGTCGAACCGTTCCAGGAACAATTCAATCATTTGATGGCTCGGATGGATCCACTCGAATGGACATTCTTCCTCGGTGATTTCAACAACGATGCCTTAGAACGAAATACAGGTTATGACTATATGATGCAACGGGGATTGCACGACGTCTTCCTGCTAGCTAAGGAAACGGTTGGAATTGAGACGATCAATGGCAACATCGATGGATGGGAAGACAATCAACAAGGATTGCGGATCGATCTCGTCTTATCGAATCGGAAAATTGACGTCGAACGCGTCGGTGTCGTGTTTGATGGGGTTCACGGACCGGTCGTTTCCGATCACTACGGGGTTGAGGTCGATATTCAAATTCAAAAAAATGAAAATTGATTGTTGACAACGCTTTCTTTTCTCCTTTATGATGAAATCAAATCAATAGTGCGGATTGTGACAGTACGGCTGGCAAGACCGAAATGATGCCTCCTTAGGAGAGGTGTCGTTCGGTCTTGCCTTTTTTTGTCTCATTCAGCACGTTTCATGAAAAAGGAGGATTTTTCCGATGGATTATCAACAAACTGCTAAACGTGTGCTCGAACTCGTCGGTGGACGCGAGAACATCATCACTGCTGCTCATTGTGCGACGCGTTTACGTCTTGTCTTGCATGATGAATCAAAGGTCGATCAAGCAGCACTTGAAGACTTAGATGGTGTCAGCGGCGCCTTCTCAAGTTCTGGTCAATACCAGATCATCTTTGGAACCGGTACCGTCAACAAGGTATTTGCTGCGTTTGCACCACTTGCCGGTGTAAAGGTCGATGGAGAAGAACCACTCGACGTTAAAAAGGCTGCATCGCAAAAATTAAATCCGTTCGCCCGTCTTGCCCGCTCGCTCTCGAACGTCTTCGTTCCACTCATTCCGGCAATCGTCGCAGCCGGTCTTTTGATGGGATTACTCGGTATGATCAAGGCCTTCGGTTGGGTTGACGGTGATTCACCGATCGTCCAACTACTGGATATGTTCTCGTCTTCTGCCTTCATCATCTTACCGATTCTGATCGGTTTCTCGGCAGCTCGTGAATTCGGTGCGAACCCGTACCTCGGTGCCGTCATCGGGGGAATCATGACACACCCGTCCCTCTTAAACCCTTGGACGCTCGGTAATAGTGATCCGGAAGTCATGAAGTTCCTCGGAATGAACATCGAGTTGATCGGTTATCAAGGAACGGTCTTCCCGGTTCTCTTAACGGTTTGGGTCATGGCAAAGATTGAACAACAAGTTCGTAAGCGGACGCCAGAAACACTCGATCTACTTGTCACACCATTCGTCACTGTCCTCGTCACTGGATTCTTGGCATTGATCGTTATTGGTCCGATTGGAACGTTACTCGGAAAAGGCATTTCATTCGTACTCGTCTTCTTCTATGAGCAGTTCTCAGTCGTCGCCGGTCTTCTCTTCGGTGGACTTTATTCGACAATCGTCATCACGGGGATGCACCACAGTTTCCATGCCATTGAGGCAGGATTACTTGCCGACAAGAGTATCGGAAAGAACTTCCTCTTACCGATTTGGTCAATGGCGAATGTCGCTCAAGGTGGTGCCGGACTTGCCGTTTACTTCTTAACGAAGAACGTCAAACTCAAAGCACTCGCCCTACCGTCTGCGTTCTCGGCCTTTCTCGGAATCACGGAACCCGTCATTTATGGCGTCAACTTACGTCTTGGAAAACCATTCATCGGTGGTGCCATTGGTGGTGCGATCGGTGGCGGTTATGTCGTCTTGACACAAGTCGCTGCGAACGCTTATGGATTAACTGGAATTCCAATGATTGCGATCGTCGCGCCACTCGGTGCATCAAACTTGATTAACTATCTCGTTGGGTTCGCCATTGCAGTCGTCACTGCTTTCATCTCGACTGTCGTCTTGATGCGTCTCGATGCACGAAAACAAAAAGAAACGGACGTTGCTGCTTAATCCTTCATGCGACCAAACCGAGTCCTCGGGCTCGGTGGTCGCATTTGTCGGTTCGCAAAGCGCCGGAGTTCGCTTTATAATAGAAGAAAAGACCGGAAAGGAGGACGTCAGGCTGATTATTCATAAAATCCTCAATAACAACGCTGTTGTCGTCAAAGAAAATGGACAGGAACGCATCGTCATGGGACCAGGCATTGCTTTTGGAAAAAAGAAAAAAGATCCGATTCAAGCGACGAAAATCGAAAAAATGTTCATCCCTTCATTTGAAAATGCAGAACAGTTTAAAGAGATTCTGACAACGACACCACTCGAGATCATTGATTTATCGGAACGGATCATCTCGCATGCAGAAGGTGAGCTTCAGACACCGTTTCATGACTATATTCATGTCAGTCTGACGGACCACCTTGCTCACGGCGTACGATTAGCACGTGAACAACTCGTCGTGCATAATCGATTGGCAGAAGAGATTCGCCTTTTGTATGGACCGGAGTATGCAATCGGAGAATGGGCAGTTCTTGAAATCGAGCGTGCTTTACAGGTCACACTACCGAAAGAAGAAGCGGCGAACATCGCGCTCCACTTATATAATGCACGTCAAACGCATCCGAACATGGCTACTGCATTACAAACGGTCACGTTACTCAATGAACTACGTGAACAGATCGAAGTCTTTTTTGGACAAACGATCGAGACCTCATCGATGACGTATTATCGTTTCTTTACGCATATGAAACTGGTCCTCGCCCGGATTGAACAAGGAGAAACCTTACACGACATGGATGATGTGATTTTATCTGCCGTCAAAACACGTTATGCCGAGGCTTATGCCTGTGCGAGTCAAATGGGCAATTGGTTGACTGTCGAACTCGATACACGTGTACCTGAATCAGAAATCGGCTATATGGCTTTACACATCGAACGGATTCGTCCGGATCTTGAAAGGAGTTCTACGTATGAAAATCTTTAGTTTAGGGGAAGCATTGATTGATTTGATTCCTCTCGATGCTGATAACATGACGTTTCAAAAAAATCCTGGAGGTGCTCCTGCCAATGTCTCTGTCGGACTCGCTCGATTAGGTGCTGATAGTTATTTTCTTGGAGCTGTCGGTGATGATTCGATGGGGCACTTCTTGAAAGATACGTTACATCATTATGGTGTTCGTACCGATCATCTCGTCCACGATTCGACGCAAAAAACAGGACTTGTGCTCGTTACGAACGGTCAGGATGGAGAGCGATCGTTCGAGTTCATCAACGCGGAGCGCGCTGATATGCAATTCCACGAAACGCATGTCCCAGAGGATTTCACGTCCGTCGATTTATTACACATCGGTTCGATCTCTTTGATTACTGGAGAATCCGTCAACGCGACACGAAAAGCCATCGCACGTGCAAAAGCACACGAAGTACCCGTCTCTTACGATCCGAACTTACGAGAGTCGTTATGGCCGAATCTTGACGAAGCGCGGACGACGATTCGGTCTGTCCTACCGGATGCACAAATTGTCAAACTTGCTGAGGAAGAATTGACGTTTCTAACTGGACAAACGAATCTTGATGACGGGGCTGCTGAATTGTTAGCTGAATATCCGATTCGTCTTCTTGCCATCACGCGAGGAAGTGAAGGATCGATTCTCTATACGGATCGTGCGATGGCTGTCATCGATGCGATTACGGTCGACGCAATCGATACGACAGGTGCTGGAGATACCTTCATGTCCGGTTTACTCTACCAGTGTGCGTTACGCGATTTTTCATTTGATTGGTCTGAAGATGAACTTCGCGACATCGGTCGATTCGCAGCAATTTCAGGCGGACTTGCTGCTTCTGTCAAAGGAGCGATGGCTGCTTTGCCAACGCTTGACGAAGTCGCTCATCGCTTGAGTTAAATCGATGACTCATTAGAAATAAGGATGGAGAGATTCCGGACTCAGTGCCGAAATCTCTCCATCCTTTTCGTTTGATTGATGAATCGTTTATTCACTAAGAGCATCGATTAAGGTGTATCGATAAATCGTTTGATTTCATCTAATGACTCGTCCTGTTGTTCTTTTGGCGTTAATGGGCTACTATTGTCTCCCTTTTGTCGACCGTACATACCAAAGTTTGCATGGTTCCCTTGCTTGATTTCATGGAATACCGCATCTTTTCGAACGTCCTGTTTACTTTTTTCGATATCAGCGACGGGTAAGACACCATCTCGTCCACCATAAATCGTCAATGAGGGTATATCAATCGAATCAATCGGATAGGACGCGAGAAAAACGATCCCCTTAATTTTCGGATGTTGTTCGACGATCGTCGAAGCCGCGCTTCCGCCGAGCGAATGCCCGATCAGATACCACTTTTTGACCTGCGGATATTCCTCGATGATAGCGAGTCCTTCGTTTGAGTCAAGCAACGCAATTCGAAACGGTAGCTTCGGGATGACGACAAAGTGCCCTTCTTTCGCTAGTTGTTTGCCGTAATAACTGTAAGCCGCTGCATCAACTTTTGCTCCTTGATAAAAAATGAATCCGACGTCACTCGCCTCTTTCCCGAACGTCACTTCACGGGGTGTCTCTGTTTCCACGTAAGATATCGCTTGCGAGGAAGCATCATAATCGAACTGTGCCCAGATCATGAAGGCACATACAAGCAGTGCCAAGATCGCAGCAATCGTTCCGATGATTCGTATAATCCACTTTTTCATGTCATTCCCTCCTGTTACCGTTATACCCAATATTATGTGTTAAATCACATATGAAAACAAATATTAGAATTTTCAGTCATTGTAAGCATGCCTATCTCTTTTTCATGAATTGGTTTAAGATGAAACCAATATTGTTTTTTCGAAAGGAGATTCACGTTTTGCCGCGTACCCTTGTGTCTACGATTCAATGGTTTTTATTCATCATTTGTACCAACATTGCCCCGCCCCTTGCCATCGCAGCATCGTTTGAACTCTCGGGTGCCGAGACGCTTTCCTTCTTATCTCGTTGTCTATTCGTATTTGCCATCTTAAGTCTCTTTCAAGTCCTGCTCGGACATCGTCTACCGATCATGGAAGGTCCTGCTGGAATTTGGTGGGGTGTATTTGCTCTCTATTCGTCGATTGGTGTCACATTGTACGGCAGTTACTCAAACACGTTACAGTCGCTTGGATTCTTACTCCTACTCAGCGGTATCATCTGTATCGTCTTGACGATGACGGGTGTCTTACGGCGCTTAGTCCCTCTTTTTACACCGCAAGTCATCGGTGTCTATATGCTGTTGCTGTCGGCACAACTGTCCGGATCCGTCATGAAAGGATTGCTCAATATCGAGGATGGACGAATTCAAGTATTACCTGCCGTCATCTCGATTCTGACGGTCTTGATCTCGCTTTATTTAGAACGCAGTGATCGCTTACGCCAGTATGCTTTATTAATCACGCTACTCGTCGGTTGGAGCATGTTTGCATTAATCGGTCGTGCCGAGATGCCAAGCTTTGATGGTCCACTGTTCACTTTACCGAGCTTGTTGCCGTTTGGCGGTATTCATGTCGACTGGAGCTTATTACCGACAGCTCTCATCATCTCATTGTTGTTAATGACGAACGTCTTAGCAAACATTAAAGTCATCGAACGGATCATCAGTGCCAAGCGCGGAGAAACCGTCAAAGGACAAGTCGGAACAGCTGGTATCACGGCTGGTATCGGACAACTCTTCGCTGGTCTGTTCGGTACAGTCGGTCCTGTCGCGATTTCCGGAACGGCTGGGTTCATTGCCTCAACAGATAACACGGACCGGAAAGCGTTCGTCTATGCGAACATCACGTGTCTCTTCCTTAGTATCGTGACACCATTCGTCGGATTGATCGCTAAAATCCCCGTCGCTGTCGGTTATGCGATGGTCGCACCAATCGTTGCCGGCATGGCAATCATCGGCGTCACGGAAGCAGCCCGTGACTTGAATCGTCAAACGGCGATGATCACGGTTGGTCTCCCGGTCCTCGTCGGTATCGGTGCGTTGTTACTACCGAAAGGAGCAA
Organism: Exiguobacterium acetylicum DSM 20416; assembly: GCF_000702605.1. Lineage (NCBI taxonomy): Bacteria > Bacillati > Bacillota > Bacilli > Caryophanales > Exiguobacterium > Exiguobacterium acetylicum. The sequence continues at coordinate 2,590,144 of NZ_JNIR01000001.1, forward strand.
CGGCCGATTTACCACCACTTGTGACGACCCTGATGTCGAACGGTCTCGTCCTCGGAACATTGGTCGCCTTGCTTGCAGAAGGGTTACGCCATATTCGGACGAACGATTAATAAAAAGACGCTTTCTCGATTGAGAAAGCGTCTTTTTCATGCATCAGCGAATGCCGCGCATGTATTTTTGAAGTTTTGGTGCGAAAGCGAACAAGAGTAATCCGAAGATGACGGCAACGATACCCGTGATACCGAAGTACAAAATCTCCGTGTCATTCGTGTAGTATTTAACAATTTGTGCGTTGACCGCTTGACCTGTTGCGTTCGTCAAGAACCACAAACTCATCGTTTGCGCTGAGAAGGCTGCCGGCGCCAGTTTTGTTGTTGCCGATAGACCGACTGGTGACAAGAAGAGCTCACCGATGACGACGAGGAAGAAGCTCAGTGCAAGCCAGAGTGGACTAACTGATGTCTCAACACCGAACAGGATCCCTGGTAGTGTCATGACGATGAATGAAAGTCCGGCGAACAGAAGACCAAACGAGAACTTTTGCATCGTCGTTGGTTGACGGTCACCGAGTTTGACCCAGAAGCTCGCAAACACAGGTGCTAATACGATGATGAAGAGCGGATTCAACGATTGGAAGAACGCTGGTTGAATCTCGAATCCTAAGAATGAAAGGTTCGTCCGTTCACTTGCGAAGATGGAGAGGACGTATGAACCTTGTTCTTGGATTGCCCAGAAAATCGCTGCTGCGATGAAGAGCGGAATATACGCAATCAAACGTGAGCGCTCATCATCCGTGATCTTTGGACTACGAAGCATGACTGTGAAGTAAGCAATCGGAATCAAGATCCCGAGAATCGTAACCATTAAAGTAAAACGAGAAATCGTCAACAGTCCTGTCATCGATGCAACGACACCGAGTACCGCAACGACGACGACAACGATTGATGCGATCGTGATGAAACGTTTTTTCTCGTCCCCTTTTAATGGGTTCAAGACATACGTACCCGCTTGACCGAGGTTTTTCTTTTTCGTCAAGACGAAGACGACAAGTCCTGCGAACATCCCGATGGCAGCGAGTGCGAAACCAGCGTGATATCCACCGCGGTCAGCCACTTCACCGACGACGAGTGGTGAGAGGAATGCCCCAGCGTTGATCCCCATGTAGAAGATACTAAAACCAGCATCGCGACGGTTATCCGTCTTGCTGTACAAATCACCAACGATATTCGATACGTTCGGTTTCAAGAAACCAGTACCGATGACGATGAGTCCCATCGAGATGAAGAGGGCTGTAATGCCTGCTGGTAAAGCAAGGACGATATGCCCTAGCATGATCAAGATACCACCATAGAAGACGGTCCGTGACGTACCGAGTAAACGGTCAGCTACCCATCCCCCAATGATCCCTGACATGTAGACGAGCGAACCATAAACGGCCATGATTGACGCAGCTGTCGTCTTATCAATACCTAGCCCACCATTGGCAACTGAATCGTACATGTAGAAGATAAGGATGGCACGCATGCCATAGTAGGAGAAACGCTCCCAAAACTCAGTGAAGAAGAGGGTGAACAACCCTTTTGGATTCCCGAAGAATCCTTTTTGCGGAACGGTCTTATAGACCTGATCGCGATCAAACTCTGCCATATGATCGGCTCCTTTCATCAATCCTAAATAAGTGCATAATCCATCATCTTTTCCCGCTTTCCTCAAACGATAAGCGTGACGAAACAGATAGGATACGAATACACTGTTTTGCCTGAATTGTCTCACTTCTTTTTTTATATATGAGACAGCACTTTACCATTCAACCGCAAATCATTTGATGAGTCAAATATTATTTACGTTACAAGAATAACAAAAAGAGCAGTCGACTACTCGACTGCTCAGGATTGCATCTGTTTCGATTCGATGATTGTAATTCCAGGCGGTGCATGTAACGTTTCACGGATCATCGCTGCAGCGACTTGACCAGCTTCGATCGGAGCAATGGCGCTCCGCTTCAACAAGGGGCGTAAGACCGTTGAAATTTTCGCAGCCGCTTGTTCGCCGAAGCGGAATTCATCTCGATCCCCTAGTAACAATGATGGTCTAAAAATCAATAACGCGTCATACCCCAGTACACGTAATCCGTTTTCCGTGTCCCCTTTTACGCGATTGTAGAAGGTTTTGGCATTCGGATGGGCACCGAGCGCCGAAATCAAGGCAAATCGTGTCGCCCCGAGGTCTAACAATTCACGACCAAGTTCAATCGGATATGTGTAGTCAACCAGACGAAATGCCTCTTGCGATCCTGCTTGTTTGATCGTCGTGCCCAGTGCACAATAGACATGGTCAACGACAGGTAATTCAATTTCTGTCACACGATCAAAATCAATCACCCATTCTTCCAATTTCGGATGAAAACGGCGCATCGGGCGGCGAACGAGAACATGTACCTCGCTGTATGCATCTTCTGCCAACAAACGATCGACGAGTTCTTGTCCGACTAGACCAGATGCTCCTAAAATTGCTGCTCTCATACGTTTCTCCCTCCTTCATGCTGTCGACCAATTGGTACGAAATAGGAACGGTTTCCAGTGATCCGTTCTCCGGCACGTACACCGATCGCACTTGGTCTTCCTCCTAAAATAAAGACACCGTACATATACGCGACTTCTCCCTCTTCCCGAAGTGAGTACGTCGGTAATTCTTGATATGCTTGATAAACAGCCGGTTGATCACGAAACGTATGCTGTTCGTTTTTTAGCATGATATTTCCGCGTTCATCATGGACCGTCACAGTATCTCCCTCACGGCCGAAGATCGGTTTTTTAACGAATGATCGCTGACTTGAAATGAATGGATCAGCGGATAAGTATGTCGGTAAAAAATAACGCGCAATCATCATGTGGTCCGTTTCGCTCAAGTACGGATGATTGGTTTCATGCAACATCCAGATTAATGCAAGAACCGACTTGGCTTGCATTAAAAAGGCAGACGGCGGGTTGATGATTTCCAGTCGCCCCGTCTCAACGAGTTGCAGGAGTAATTGTCCTAAATTTCTTCCGTCCTCATCCCGGTCAAGTAAGGCCATCTCGATCGGAAAGGTTTGACGATATAAAATATCGATTCTTTTACCTGCCTCATCGTACAAACCTTCTTCCGGACGAATCTCTAAAGCATGAAGTGGACAGTAGGTCGCATCACTCCAAAACGACTGCAAATACTCAGCCGTCAACCGATCCTCGATATGGTCACCATGTGAGGTGAAGACGACGTGCGGATGCTGTTTCGTCCGATGTGTCGCGGCTTCGATCGCACGACGGACCGTTGCCTTCAGCCATTTGTTTTCCCCATCGTTGACCCGTTCAAAACCTTGTTTTTCCGCTACGACATCATTGACTTCAAATACTTCCTTAATGAAAGTCGGCGTATCCGAGTTCCATTCCATGAGTGAAATACGATTTGCCGTCGCAATGAAATCAAAGCGTCCGATGACGGTCAACGGTCGCATCGTCTCGAGTCGTAAAAAAGCGAGACTTTCAACTGGAAAGCCAAGCTCGAGCAGCGCCTCATCATCCATCGACCGAAGAATCGGAAGCACTTTCTCAAATATCTGGTAAACTTCTTGCGCTGCGATATGCAGTTGATCGATTCGTTCGTCCGAGATGGGCATGATTTCCGTCACAGCGTACGGTTCCCCGTCCAACACATCCCAAAAACGATCAATGTCTCCATAAAACGTTTGCCGCTTGTTCATCCGCCGAAAAAGCCGGAAGACGAGCCTGTTCCGAATCCTTTTGTCTTCGTGTTATAGCTTTTCACTGCTTTTGATTTCGGCGTATATCCTTTTGTTCGCATCGCACTATGCATCAAGGCACGGGATGCGAAATAACTACCACCCCAGTAATAGAATCCTGAATGGGTCGACGAGCTATCATCACAGTACCAAACGCCTTCATCATTATCGTATTCATAGTCATCACAATCCGGATCGTCTGGTCGTTCCGCTCGTGCATCATCCGATCCGCAACCACTCAGTGTCGTTCCAATCAACAGTGTTGCAGCTAATGTCGCTTGTTTCATCCAATTCACCGTCTCAGTCCCCTTTCCATTTACTCTCGTTATGGATAGTATACGCTTTTTCAGAGAGAAAAGTTTCTTTGTTCTACCGGAACTTTTTTTCTCCGAACGTGGTAATAGTATCTATAGAACAAAAAGGAGGATTTACGCATGTCACTTGCCTATTATGTTGAAGAAAATGATGAATTCCATCCGATTTATCAATACGATCGCTATGCAATTGAGCCAGAAGAGATCATCGCCCATCAACTCTGTGAATTCCATATCATCGAAGGACATCAATATGAGCTTCGTTCCAATGAAATGGCAGGCGAATACGATCAATTGATCGTCGACCATATCAAAGCATCGCCCCGTGCAACGGAAGAGCGCGTGTATCCACCTCATCAAATCCACATTGAATTCAGAAAGTATCTATCAGATAGTGCCCAACCGCTTTTAAAAACATCAACGGTTCCGAACCATGTTCAAGCGATGCGTTTCTTGATCAAGGACAAGATCGAAGTCGAAGGTCACGGCATTTTCGAGCGTGATAGCTGTGAAATCGATATCGATCGCAATTGTTACGTCGTTTATCTCGCAGATACACTTTAAGAAGTAAAATCAAGTCTCTTCATTTCCAAGAGACGTTTTTTTGGCATACTAGAAGGTAAGAACGAATCAATCGAGGTGAACGAACATGAGTGAACAACCAAAAAAACTATCATTGCAAGAGGCAATGATCGAGCGCTTGAAGGCAAAAAAACAAGCGCAAACAAAACGTCCGACCGGCTTACAAGGGACACAAACGAAACAATTGACGAGCCAACAGACGAAAAAAGCGAACAACCAGAAAAAACGGACAGGCGTCTAAGTCACAGGAATTCATGAAATAAGGAGCAATTATGAGTATTTTAACGGTATCTAACTTAAGTCACGGATTCGGTGACCGCGCCATTTTCGAAAATGTCTCCTTCCGCCTGTTAAAAGGCGAGCACATCGGTCTCGTCGGTGCGAACGGTGAAGGAAAATCGACGTTCATGAACATCATTACGTCTCAACTTGAGCCGGATGATGGAAAAGTCGAATGGGCAAAGCATGTACGCGTCGGTTATTTGGATCAGCACGCTGTCCTTGAAAAAGGATTAACAATTCGCGATGCCCTTAAAGGCGCATTCCAGTACATGTTCGACATCGAACAGGAAATCAATGATTTGTACGGTAAAATGGGCGAAGTCGAGCCAGAAGAACTTGAAAAGATGCTCGAAGAAGTCGGCGTCTTACAAGATATTTTGACGAATAACGACTTCTATACGATCGATGCAAAAGTTGAAGAAATCGCGCGCGGTCTTGGTCTCGATGAGATCGGACTCGATCGGGATGTACAGGAGCTCAGTGGTGGACAGCGGACGAAAATCCTGCTTGCTAAACTTCTCCTTGAAAAACCAGACATTCTCTTACTCGATGAGCCGACCAACTATCTCGATGTCCAGCATATCGAATGGTTGAAACGCTACTTGAATGAATATGAGAATGCGTTCATCTTGATTTCGCACGATATCCCATTCCTTAACAGTGTCATCAACTTGATTTATCATATGGAAAATCAAGAATTGAATCGTTATGTCGGTGACTATGACAACTTCGTCACGATCCATGAAGCGAAGAAAAAACAACTCGAGTCTGCGTTTAAGCGTCAACAGCAGGAAATCTCTGAGTTGAAGGATTTTGTTGCTCGGAACAAAGCACGTGTCTCGACACGGAACATGGCGATGTCACGTCAGAAGAAGCTCGATAAGATGGATGTTATTGAACTTGCGCAAGAACGTCCAAAACCAGAGTTCCATTTCCTCCAAGCACGGACACCAAGTAAATTGATGTTCGAAGCAAAAGGTCTCGTCATCGGATACGATGAGCCACTTTCTCGTCCTCTCGATCTGACGATCGAACGTGGGCAGAAGATTGCCTTGCACGGTGCGAACGGAATTGGTAAATCGACGTTGCTCAAGAGTTTGCTCGGTGAAATTCCAGCTGTCTCTGGTGTCGTTGAGCGAGGAGAAAACCTGCATATCGGGTACTTCGAACAAGAAGTTAAAGAGAAGAACTCGAATACGTGTATCGAAGAGATTTGGAATACGTTCCCGTCTCTGACACAACAACAAGTCCGCGCCATGCTCGCGAAGTGTGGTTTGATGACGAAACACATCGAATCGAAAATCGAAGTGCTCAGCGGTGGGGAAAAAGCGAAAGTCCGTCTTTGTAAATTGATGAATACGGAATCGAACATCCTCGTACTCGATGAGCCGACGAACCACTTGGACGTCGAAGCCAAAGAAGAATTAAAACGTGCGTTACAAGAGTACAAAGGAACAGTCTTGTTGATCTCACACGAACCAGAATTCTATGAAGCTGTTGCGACAGACTTATGGAACTGTGAATCATGGACGACAAAAGTATTCTAAGCGATGCTTTACAAAAGATGGGATGCCCAAAAGGGTATCCCATCTTTTTAGTTCACACACTTAATCATTGCATGATTGTGCATCTTCACGCACACTAAGACTTAGAAAATGATTATGAAGGAGCGTGTTTTTTTGGAAACGATCACGAAAAAAGCAACACTATCCTATCTCCATGTTCCAAGCGGTGGTTCAGAACAGTTGATTGTCCGTCTCTATTCACCTGAACACACAGAGGATGCTCCACTGATTGTCCTCTTCCACGGATTTCCCGGGAAACAGTTGAATATGGACTGGGCAGTTCAACTTCAAAGCGCAGGATACCATGTACTCGTCACGTCATATCGTGGAACGATTGGAAGTCCCGGAACATTCCGATTCCAGCATGTTTTGGAAGACGCAACTGCCACATTACAGTACGTCTGCTCAGAGTCTTTCACTACCGAACATGGCATCAAGGCAGATCAGATTACCGTCGTTGGTCATAGCATGGGCGGCTTCGCCGGTCTGCATGCTTTTGCTGAGACACCAGAGGCTGCACATTATGTCGGGATCTCTCCGTTTAATTTCGGTCTCGTCGGTCAGCTCGTCCTTGAACATCCAGAATACGAAGCTGCGCTACACGGTGTACTCGAGCGTGGAGCTGCTTTCCTAAATGGTGCCGTTGCTGACGCGTTACTAGACGAGTTGAAGCACCATCATACGACTTGGAACTTACTGACGCTAAAAGAACGTCTAGCCGATCGCTCGATGTTACTTATGACGTCAGAACGGGACGAAACGTCGATCAAAGCACTCCATCATGACTTACTACTATCAGACAGCCCGTTTGAGGAAGCGATCGTCGATAGTGATCACAACTATATCGAGAATCGGGATGCTGCCTTTAACGAATGGACGTCTTGGCTCGCACGACAATGAAAAGAGCGCTCAGCGTACGACTGAGCGCTCTTTTGCTGAAGTTCGAGTCCGTTGAACAGGACGGATCCGCATCCGGTATAGGACGAGCGTAAACATCGTCAGTGTTGAGACAGCGTACCAAATCGTCGTAAACAGAGTTCCCGTATCCGTACCGATGAGTAGACCGTGTACCGTCATTAATAGCCAAGCAGGTAAGACGAGCCAGTGTGTCAATTTCCAAAGCGTCTTGCCTAGCGTCTCCTTTAAGAAATCCGAAGTCACGAGAACGAACCCGAATAAGTAGAGACTGATCGTTCCTAGCGCATTCCAGAGTGGTTCATAAGAAGCTTGCCCCGGAATCAGGACCTCAAAAATCGTCAGTGGTGCGTATGAATCGACGATGATGAGCGTCGCATGTAAGACGATTGCGAGTAAACCTGCCCAGCCACTATATAAATGCACGTGATGCAGTCGTGCTTTTTGTTTTTTGAGTGCCGGGTAGGAACCGAGCAATCCAGCTAAGACAGAAATCGTCATGAAGAAGTGTCCACTTAATCCACTCAATCGAATCATCGTCCATGTCGAGAACAACCATTTCATCCAGTCCATATCTCACTCACTCCCTTCTGTTCACTTCGCCATTCCCCAGCAGTATCCAAAATCAGTAATCGTCCTTTTGGAAACCAACGAAACAGCTTTTCTTGACGTTCTGCCTCTGTCATCTGAAAGGCAAGCTTCGTCATGACTTCCGCTTCATAGAGTTGTGGTGCAGATGCAGTCACTTGAAGGATCGGGCTTTTCGTCGGGCGTCCTGTTCGTCCATCTAACAAATGATGATGCGTCTGTCCGTCCGTCTTCCACGATCGATAGACACGGTTCGATGTCGCGACCGCGCCTTGTCGTAGTTGCACATCAGTGACGCGTTGTTCGGTCTGATTGCCTTTAGTGTCTCGCTGTTATTTCTGTTATTGGGTTACCGCTCAAACAAAAAAATGTTTTTATTACTCAGTTTCGTTGCTGCCATCGTCGGTAGCGGATTACTTGCTTATACCGGACATCTCGGTGGTCAGATGGTGTATGCCAAATAAAACAAGAGCCGATCTATTTTCTCTTTTGATGAGAGAAGTAGACCGGCTCTTTTATGTTGTTTCTATATTACTTACGATGTGCACGTCCTGGGCGACGGTTGTTCGAACGACGTGTGTTTCCACGTCCTTCCGTCACTTTTCGAGTTCCTTTGCTTTGGTCGTGCTGTGCGCGAATCGCTTCTTCAGACAATTCGACGACGATTGGTGTGACCGAGATGTTCAATTCCCGCTCCATATCACGGAACGTCCGACCATCTTTTGGTGTCACGATCGAAACGGCAATCCCGTCGTTCCCAGCACGTCCTGTCCGACCAATCCGGTGAACGTAACTTTCCGCATCATCTGGTAAATCATAGTTAAAGACGTGTGTCACACCTGTCACATCAAGTCCACGCGAAGCGACATCTGTTGCGATCAGGAATTGTGTTTTTCCTTGATAGAACTTCGCCATCGCTTTTTCCCGTTTCCCTTGCGTTAGTCCACCGTGCAATTCATCCGTCGGATACCCTTGCATCTGCATTTCTTCGTTCAATTTACTAACGCGACGTTGTGTACGGCAGAAAATGATGGCTGCGTACGGACGCATCTCGTCAAGCATCGTCCGCAGTGTCGCTTGTTTGCGGCGATCCGTCGTCTCAACGACGAACTGCTCGATCGCTTCTACGGTGATGCTTTCCGCTTCTACTTGCACTTCGACCGGGTTACGCAAATACGTTTTCGCCAGTTCCTCTACTTTCGGTGGCATCGTTGCAGATAACATGACGAATTGACGATCAACCGGTGCCGCCTCGATGATGTCTTCGATTTCTGGCAAGAAACCGATTTGCAGCATTTGATCTGCTTCATCCAAAACAAGCGTCCGTAATTCACTTAAATCAAGTGTGCCACGACCGACATGATCGAGTATCCGTCCTGGCGTTCCGATGATAATTTGTGGCATCCGACCGAGACGTTGAATCTGTTTAAAGACGTCTTGTCCGCCGTATACAGCAAGCGCACGATACTGCTCTGTATTCCGAATCAGTTTATGCGTCTCGTCGGCAATTTGACGCGCAAGTTCACGTGTCGGTGCGACGATCAATGCTTGAACCGTTTGTGATTCGACATCAATTTGCTCAAGGATGGGTAAGAGAAACGCCAACGTCTTCCCTGTTCCCGTTTGCGCCTGTCCAATCAAGTCGCGTCCTTCGAGTAATGACGGAATCGCTTGTTCTTGAATCGGTGTCGGCTCCTTGATGCCTTGTTTTTGTAATTTTTTTATCCACAGGTCACTGATGTGTAATGTTTCAAATGTTGACATGATATATCCTCCTAAAAATTATCCACAGAAAAAAGCTGTGGATAACCTGCTTCGCATAGACAAAAACAGTTATCCACAGCCGTGCTCTATTCAGTATACACAATTTACGCGTTTGTTGCTTCCTGTTTTAGCTTCCAGTCGAGCACAAATGTACCAAACGGGATGAATGATGCGATGAACGCAATCCCTGCCTTGACGATCGACCAATCGTATTTGAATTTCACGACTGCGAGCCAGAGTGCATACATGACGAACAAGACACCGTGAAGTGCACCCACGACTGAAACGGCTTGCGGAATATCCGCCATATACTTCAACGGCATCGCAATCAACAGTAAGACTAAAAACGAGATTCCTTCTAGTATCGCAATCATTCGGAATTGCCCAAGCGTAGTTCTTAACATCCCGTCACTCCTTTTTCTTAATTCCTGTTCTTAGTATACGGGATGGACGATCCTTCTGTGACCTGTGTCACAGGATTGTCAGATTTCGAGTGGACGTAACCGTGCTTCGATAGCAGCTCGCTTTGGTTCAAGAAACGGTGGTAATGCAAGCGTCTCCCCTAACGTTTCAACCGACTCATCCGTCGCGAATCCCGGTGTATCAGTCGAGAGTTCAAACAAAATATGGTTCGGTTCCCGGAAGTAAAGAGCTTGGAAATAGTGACGATCGACTTTACCGGAGTTCGGTAAGTGATAGGCATTCAAGCGTTCGACCCACTTTTCATATTCATCACTGTTCGGCACTCGGAACGCGACGTGATGCACACCACCACGACCTAGACGTTCTCGGTCGAGATCTGGACGTGCCTCAATATGAATCTCTGCTCCGATACCACCTTCTCCGGTTGCATAGACTTCAATCGGTGCAAAGTCACCTGCTAAAGATGGATAAGAACCTACTTTTCGGAATCCCATGACTTCCGTCAGTACACGGATCGTCAACGTCGGATCGTTGACCGTCAATGTGACGGCTCCCAGTCCAACGATGGCATAATCCGATGGAATCTCTTTTTGCGGCCACGGTACACCACCTGCGACACCTACCTCACCATCTTCCGCAACAAGAATCAAACGTGTTCCTTCCTGATCGCGAAAGGCGAGTGTTCGACGCCCTGCTCGTTCGACGATTTCATCGTGATCCACATTTTTCGCTTCAAAACGTTGTTTCCAAAAATGAAGTGCAGCCGTTGTTTTGACACGAAGCGATGTCGAAGAGATACTCGATGCCCCCGGTACGCCCGTTCCAAGATGCGGAATATCAAAAAACGTCAAGTCTGTTCCTGGATTCCCTTCCGCATCTCCATAAAACAAATGATACGATGTCGTGTCATCTTGATTGACAGTCTTTTTGATCAGACGCATGCCAAGTATTTGTGTGTAGAATTGATAATTGCGTTCCGCCATGCCTGTTAAGATCGATACATGATGAATTCCGAGTAATTCCATTTTCCTCACTCCTTGTCAATGATTTGGTAATTGGAGTATATCTCATATTTATCTTGAATTCAAGATATTAGTCTAATAAAAAACCGTCCCTCCGAAAAGGGACGATTGAATAGTTGAAATTAAAGTTTTACGACGTTAGCAGCTTGTGCTCCACGTGCGCCTTCAGTGATTTCGAACTCAACTTCTTGACCTTCGTCAAGAGTTTTGAAGCCTTCACCAGTGATTGCTGAGAAATGTACGAATACGTCTTCTCCGCCTTCAACTTCGATGAAACCGAAACCTTTTTCTGCGTTAAACCATTTTACTTTACCTGTGTTCATGGGAACAACCTCCAAAAATAAATTACTTAATACATATGCTGGGCATATGAAAAGAATTCATTATTGTCCCGAAATACATGGAGCAACGAAAAGATTGTTCGTGACACGATGTGAATCCGTAATGACAATAACAATATTAAGCTAACGTAAGTATAGAATGGATGCGCTTTAAAAGTCAAGTTGTCAGACCAATGTTTTTTCCAATTGATTCCACTTCTTATACATAATCAAAATAAAAAACAGGTTCAGCCGAAACTGAACCTGTTCTTCTGTTTTTAACGGTGGATCCAGACTGCTCCAGCAGAGTTATCTTTCGCTTCACCGATGACTTGAATCTTCAGCCCGTTGTTCGGAAGCAATTTCCCTGCGTCCGGAATCAACTGGTTGATGTACGATTTCGAATCATCAAACTTCGTCACACCAGGGAGACCTTTGTAGTCATAGAGTCCACGTGATGGCGAATCGATGAGCCATGCAGGTGCTTTATCATAACTGAAAGCAGCATCTGCGATCTGGTAACGTGTGCTTCCTGTCGTGACCGGCTTACCGTTGAGTGTTCCAACGATTGCTTCAGGATGTGAGTCGACGACTCCGAGGAATCCCTCACCTGGGTGTACGCCAACCCAGTTATCGTTGAAGCTTGAATCGCCATACCAGACGACAAGACCTGTGTTGTACTTAACGCCTCGTGCATGCTCGAGTGCTTTATCCGAGCCTGCATAGTTACGCCATTCGAGGTAGTACGCGTTATCTGCATAAGAGAAACCGTCTGAAGCAACGAAACCATCTAGAGTGAACTTAGGAGTACCCTCTGCATCATCTTCAAAGACGACTTTACCGTCAACTGTCAACTTCGCGTTATCAAGTGCAAATCCGTCTAGTGCAAGTCCACCATCTGTCACGTATTCAAATTTCAACGTGACTTTTTTACCCGCAAATTCGCTCAGGTCATATGATTTATCGACCCATGCTCCTTTTGTTGATTCGGCACGCTGATCGCCATCTGTATCTTGATCACCAATTTTATCGATGACTTTCGATTGACCGTCAGCAGTAGCTGTGACTGTCAAGTAATCGTAATCAAATTCAACATCGTAAAAGGCTTTGAAGTCGAACTTCGCTTCTTTTGCATTCGTCAAATCGAACTCTGGTGAAGTCATCGACGTATGAAGATCGTCACCTTTCGTACTGTAGTAATACTTCTTACCGTAAGCCGGCGTGATACCTTTTACCGGTTTTTTTGGTAAGTTGACTTTGATGATACCTGGATTTTTTGATTTCGTTACACTCTGGTCGAGGTACGATGCCGTTCCTGCCTTAGTAAGTGAATCAAAATCAATCTGTTGGATGTTCGCCCAGTTTCCACCCATCACATTTTGGAAGAACTCTTTGTTTTGTGGCGAGAAACTTGTCGGCTCTGTTCCGGCGATGTTACCATTCCAGCTACCACCACTCATGATCGACCATGAAGCGACCGGTTCACCTTGACCTGTATACTGTGTATCGTACTCATCAGGAAGTCCTAGATCATGACCAAATTCGTGCGCGAAGACACCGACCGCGCCATCTTCTGGTTGAACTGTGTAATCATAAGCAGCCATTTTTCCGCCCCAGTAATTGACGCTTGCCGTCGTATCCGCTACAGGATACACGCTACCAAGTGTCCAGCGGTGTGACCAGATCGCGTCGTCACCGAGCTTACCGCCGCCTGCTTCTTGTCCTGTACCAGCATGAATGATCATCAAGTGATCGACGAGACCATCTGGCTCATTCAAGTCGCCATCGCCGTCCATATCGTACTGGTCGAACTTATCGTAATCGGCTAAGTTAATGCCGGCTTTAACAGCTGCATTCAAGGAATCCTTGACGAGACCGCGTGGGCCTTTTGCGCCAGGAAGGTTATCATTTCCACTCACAGGACTGTCAGCACCATAATCTTTAGCTGTTCCAGGAACAGTCAACCAATTGGACACCGTACCATCTACCGAATAACTACCACCTGATTGTTCTTCATAATATTGCTTGAACGTCTTTACTTTGTCTCCGTTGAAGAGTTCGAACTCTTGATCACCAAACATTAAATCTTGATAATGTTTTTGGTTGAAGTCATCCGAATACATATATCCAGGCTCTTGAACGACATTATTGTGCTTGAAGTCGCTGTACTCGACGAGGAGGACGAGGACTTTATCCGTTCGTGTAGCACCGTTATAGGCTGCCTGTTTTGCTTTATCAACTTTGACGAAGCCATTCGGATTGCCTTTTTTGTAGTTGTCGTGTTTTTTCTTCAATTGTTTAGCAAGTTGTTCCTTTTGTTTTGTTAAGAAGTCTTTTGTTTTCTTATCAAACGCTGCTTCTTTATTTGATTCATGATCGTGGTCATGATCGACGGCCGGTTTTCCATTCGCCTTTTTATCTAGATACTTTTGAACGGCTTTTTGTTTTGCTTCTGCTGAAGCTGCTTTTGAGATGACCCCACGTTTTTCAAGCACTTTTGCTAATCGATCCTGATCGACCGTGTTCAAGTCCATCGGTGCACCAGGTGCTACTTTTTCTGCTGCTTGTACGGACGTTACCTGCCCACCAGGTAAGACCGGACCAACAGCAAAAGCAGCTGCCGTAATTCCAGATAGAACGGCTAGGCTAAGCTTTTTCTTTTTTCCCACGTGAATTGACCCCCTATGTAGTAGTGAAAAGCATGTGATTACTATACTTTTCTGAATATTCAAATCATAGATTATTTTATTTCGTTAATCAATTGCTTTTAAGACAATTAGTGCTTTGTAACCATACCTATTTTTAGGTAGTAATTTTAAATGATTTTCAAAGGATTCTTTCACCTCTTTTTCAAAAAAATACGCTTCTCTCATTTTAGAAAACGTTACGCTGAAGGCACTCTGATTACCATAAGGAGGATCCAATGAGCCCTTTACAACATTTTGAACGTCATTTACTTAGAAACTATCTGATTGGTTCATTCGTCGCTGTCTTCGGCGTCGGTTGCCTATTTATTTTCGAGACGCTTACCTTCACCGGAATAGAACAATTGATTTTAATCGGTATCATGGCTGCGTCCGTCAGCCTGATGTTTTCACTGGAATACATGCTCTACTCCCGACATGTCGCTTCCTTACGCCGCTTTTTCAAAAACGATATTCCTTCTCTCGTCTCGTTTCAAGAGGCCTATCAAACGACACATCGTTTTCCGATACTGACTGTAAAGCGCATCATGGGACCACACTTTTTAGGTCTTTCCGTTCCTGCTTCACTTCTGACAGCCCTGGCGATCTCTCAAGGGTGGTTACAGATGCCGTACTATTTAATTGGTCTTGCTTGTTTTGGTGCGGTCCTCGTCGCCATCCTTCATGCTTTAATTGAGTTTTTTCTTACTTATCGTGTTACCGAACGCATGCTACTTACGTTAGAAAAATACGCGTTCGAACACGAATTTGATTTTCCTGAAAAAACGACGGTCGTCACGCTAAAGCAAAAAATGCTGATCAGTACACTGATCATCGGTGTTTTTCCCGTCATGCTGTTCGTTCTCGCCTCTGCTGTCCAGTTAACGGAAAATGAAAGTCTTCGCTCTTACTGGAGTTGGGCGACACTCATTTTAATCGTCATCTTATCCGTTGCGACGTTTTGTAGTCTTCTTCTGTATGAAAATATTCGCAAACCGATCGTCACCCTGCAACAAGGGATTCAAGATGTCGAAAGCAATCGACTCGTCTCGTTACCGAATCCCTATTCGGACGAGTTCTCCCACCTCGTTTCTGGTTTTAACTTGATGATGGAAGGTATCAAAAAGCGTGATGCGGAAAACGAACAGTTACTAGATAGTTTGTTCACCTTGTTTGCCGCGACATTAGATGCCCGCGATCCTTACACAGCCGGTCATTCCGTTCGTGTCGCTGCCTATTCAGTCGAAATCGCTACCGCTGCCAATCTATCGAACGAACAAATCGAACTATTACGTAAATCAGCGCTGTTGCATGACATCGGGAAAATTGGGATTCGAGACGATGTGTTATTGAAAGAAGGACGCCTCACCGATGAAGAATTTCATGCCATTCAGCAACATCCAGTGATCGGCGTGCACATTCTATCGCAAGTTCAGCTTCCAAAGACGTTACAACCGATTCTTCCTGGGGTAAAGTACCATCACGAACGCTACGACGGAAAGGGGTATCCGGAAGGTCTTATAGGAGAGGACATCCCACTCTTTGGTCGAATCATGGCGATTGCCGATGCCTATGATGCGATGACATCCGATCGTCCTTATCGAAAAGGAATGCCAGTGGAAAAAGCTTTATCCATCTTGGAAGAGGGCATGGGTACACAGTGGGACGCCACCTTTACGCGTCTTTTTCTAGACTTGAAACGTTCGCCGATCGAAGACGTGTCATAAGTACGGAAAGGAGTTTCTCATGCATCCTAAAATCGTGGAACGTCATGAATTTTATTTTGTCGGTCTTGGACTGACATGTGAAGAAAACGAACTGCATACGTTGATGCCGGAACTCTGGCGTGAATTTTCAAGACGTTCGCATGAGATTCCTGCGAAACCAGATAGCTATCCGCTCGATATCTCACTCGAACGAAACGGAACCAAATACTCGCAATGTGTCGGGTATCCTGTTGCATCACTCGACGGTATTCCAAAAGGAATGAAAGGTCACCGGATCCCTGCTGCGCGTTATGTCTTTTGGAAACATGAAGGACCCGATATCGAAATTTGGAAGTCATTCGAAAAGATTCAACGCTTTGCCTCAAAACAAGGGATTGAACTTGATCCTCATGACTTTAAGATTGATGAGACACGAGACGATGTCCATCATCTCTACCAAAGGATTCGATGAACCATTCTCTTGAATGGTTCTTTTTTTGCGTTGAAATATCTTTCACACTTAATATTTCAGTACAGGTACTACGGACTATATTCAGAAAATTCGATTTAATTCGAATGACTTATTCTCGCTTCTCTAATTCTTTGGCATAGTTAGACTCAACCCAAACAAGGAGGCGATTTATTTTGAAAAAGTTTCTCGCTACATCGCTTGTCGCAAGTGTACTTGTTGTTCCTACGGTCGTAGGTGCAGAAGGTCTTCAAGCTGGTAAACTCACGAAAGCTTCGTCAGAACCAGCTGCAACGATCGTTAAAGATTTCGTGAACAAAAAAGGTGACTTTGCTGTTCAGAACGTCGAAAAAGACGGATCTTCACAGATCGTACGTCTCCAACAAGAAGTGGATGGCGTCCCTGTCTTTGGTAGTGTCGTCGTCGGGAACGTCGCGAAAGACGGTACTTTGAAAGCAGTCGTAAACGATGCGATCAACGTCAAAGGAAAACCAGGTCTCGCGAAAAAAGCAACGCTCTCTGAAAAGAAAGCGATCAAACTTTATCAAAAAGCAATCAAGGCTTCTAAATTCGAAGTCGCTCCAAAAGCAGAACTCGTCATCTATCCAGTAAAAGATGATGCTGTCTATGCATACAAAGTCACATCGACTGTCCTCGCTGGCAAAGAGCCATCACGTTGGACATACTTCATCGATGCGAACTCAGGTAAAGTACTTAACAAGTTCGACCAACTCGCTCACGCAACAGGTACGACAGTACTTGGCACAAGCGCAACATTCAACACGACGTTGAGTGCTGGGAAATACTATCTTCAAGATACGACGCGCGGAAAAGGTGTCTACACATACGACGCGAAAAACCGGACATCACTTCCGGGAACACTCTGGGCAGATGCAGATAACGTCTTCAACGCAACATATGACCGCGCTGCTGTCAGTGCACACGTCAACGCTGCAAAAACATATGACTTCTATAAAAACACATATGGTCGTAACAGTTACGATAACGCTGGTGCACGCTTGAACTCAACGGTCCACTATTCAACGAACTACAACAACGCATTCTGGGATGGCACGAAGATGGTCTATGGTGACGGAGATGGCACGACATTCGTCGCACTCTCAGGCGCACTTGACGTCGTCGCTCACGAATTGACGCACGCTGTCACAGAATACACAGCTGGTCTCGTGTATCAAAACGAATCTGGTGCGATCAACGAAGCCGTTTCAGATATCATGGGTACAGTAGCTGAATATACAGTTGGATCGAACTTCGACTGGCTCGTAGGAGAAGACATCTACACACCTGGAGTCAGCGGTGACGCCCTCCGTTCGATGTCTAACCCAGCTGCTTACGGCGATCCAGATCACTACTCTAAACGTTACACAGGTACACAAGATAACGGTGGTGTCCACATCAACTCTGGTATCATCAACAAAGCGGCTTACCTCCTCGGTAACGGTGGAACGTTCTACAACGTATCTGTCACAGGAATCGGCGTACCGAAACTCGGTGCGATCTACTACCGTGCTCTCAACGTGTACTTGACTCCGAACTCGAACTTCAGCTCACTCCGTGCAGCAGTCGTTCAATCGGCGAAAGACCTTTATGGTTCAACAAGTGCAGAAGCAACAGCTGCAGCAAAATCATTTGATGCAGTAGGCGTCTACTAAGAAAATCTCCTCCCAAAGGATTTTCATATTTCCTCCCGAGTGTCGGACTCGGGAGGTTTTTTGCGCAAAAAAGGACGGATTCGCTTCAAGCGAATCCGCCGTTCATTCATTCTTGTCCAGGATCACGCGCAAGACGTAAACGCATCTTTCCGTTATCCGGGAACACTTTTAGTTGTAAGGATTCTCCTTCGTACCACGTACCGTAGCTCGTATCGACGACGGGTTCACCCAGTGTCGATAATCCACCAGTCGAAGCATTCGTCCAGTCGATCGCTTCAATGATTCCATCCGAAACGACGAGCAGATATCCAGCATTCGAGAAGTAATACGTATTGACAGCATCCTGTTGTGTATTCCCGACAGCACCATACTTCGCTTCGAATTCAGCGATCGGTTTTCCGAGATATTGCTCCGGCTTGTCGATCGGTTGGTTGGCGACTGCTTGCGAGAGCGCCGCAAGAACGGCTTCGTCTGACGTCCCTTTTGGTGCTTCCAAACGAACATCACTTTCCGGTAAGTATCCTTCGATGCTGTCATTGAGTTTGAGATGGACCATGCCGTCCTTCGCATCCAGTACCTCATAGACATCACCTAAATCTGCTTTGTAGATGACACTACTACGACTCGCATCGCCGTAGACGTTCGCAAACGGACGCGTTACCCAAGCCGCTTGCGCATACTCTGCTGCTTTTTTCTTTGATTTCTTCTTTTCTTTTTTCGCTTCTTTTTTATCATCCGTTGTTGCTGTTTCTTTTTTCGACTCATCGTTTTTCGTTGCTTGATCCGTCGTTTTCGGCTTCTCGAGTGTTGATGTTGCTTGAGAAGCATCGTTATTCGTCAACATATACAACCAACCACCGACGATGAATAATGTCGCGAGAATACCACCAAAGGCAATCCCTCGACGATTTCGTTTTTGTTTCCGTCTTTCTTGTCGAGACTGTCGTTCTTGTTCTTGTTGGTGTTCACTCATGTATGGTTCCTCCTGAAAAAGTCGACACAGTTTTTCCCCACTATACCACCAATGTTTACTCGAAAGATTTAAATTTCGATGACAGTTCGACCACGATGACGTGAAGTCAGCAAGGCTTCTGCGATTTCAGGTAAATCGTTTAGTGTTTTGACATCGACTTCTGACGCAAGATCGACCTGCCAGTCACTCGCTAAACGTTGCCATAGCTCTTCACGATAGGCGATTGGTGTTTGTACCGCATCGATTCCAATCAAGCGGACGCCACGTAGGATGAACGGATAGACTGTCAACGTCATTTCTGCCCCACCGACGTTCCCACACGTCGTGACGACACCACTATATTGTACGAAGCGAATGACGGACGCGAGCAATGGTCCTCCTACCGTATCTATGACACCAGCATATGTTCCTTTTTTTAATGGACGGACCGTTTCGTCTAAGAACGTAGTGCGGTCTAACACCTCAGCCACACCCTTTTTTAGCAGCCGTTCTTGTTCTGCGCGTTTACCGGTCACGGCGTGTACCGTATAGCCTAAGCGAATGAGTAAGGCGATCGTAATCGTACCAACACCGCCCGTCGCACCTGTTACAAGAATCGGTCCTGCATCCTTCGAGACGATTCGTGACAATTCATCAACCGATTGCGCCGCCGTCAATCCTGCCGTTCCGTATTGCATCGCTTCTAACGGACGGATTGTTTCCGGGAGTGGCGTTACCCAATCGGCCGGCACACGTATGTATTCTTGAAATCCGCCTGAAGTGTTCATCCCGAAATCAAAGCCATTGACAACGACGGCTTGACCCGTTTGAAAACGTTCATCTGTCGTCTGCTCGATGTATCCTGCTGCATCAACGCCTGGTGTATGCGGATAGGATTTTGTCACCCCTCGATTACCCGACATCGATAAAGCATCCTTATAGTTGACACATGAGTGCGTGACACGAATCAGGACGTCTCCCTCCGGTAAATCGTCGACACGTTTCGTCTCGATTGTTCCCTTATACGATCCGTCCACTTCTCGTACGACGAAGGCTGAAAAAGTGTGTTCCATGATTTCTCTCCTTTCTCTTGTGCTTCTCTATACCCTGTTGTTTCCATCGACACACTAAAAATCCCTGCCGTTTCTCAAAGAAACGGCAGGGATCGGGGACGGAAAAAGCATCAGGGTTCCATAGGTGGTCAAAGGTAACAGGTCAATCTGTCAATGGTTCATGGTCATCGGTTTGCCGTCGCCATTTCTTCTCCACAGAGGAAAATTGAGGTCCGTCCCCTCCCCTTGACGTGGAGTCTCACCACGCCAAGGAGCTACATGTAACGTCCACCATCAAAATCGATCGTCGTCTGGTAGTTCGCGGCATTAATCGCATTTGATACTTTGTGCGCTTGTCGCTCCACTTCCTCCGCTTTTAGGCGATAAGTATCGGGATCGAATAAGGCATGGCGAATGACCGTCGTCCCTTCGAATCCATATTGGAACTCGCGTTTCGGTCGACTTGCAAGCATCTGGTAATTTTGTGCTTTCGCTCGTAATTGGGTAGCCCATTCGATTGCTTCGACGAGCGGCATTTCTCCTTCATCTGTCACGATCACAGTGTTTAGATTCGCTGAATAGACGAGACGATCCAAGACTCGCATATCGTGACGCACGATGTCCATCGCGGCTTCGACGTCGATTAAAGTCCGTCCTTGTTGCGCGGGGAGTGCTTCTCCCTTTTCTAAATCAATGAACGCGACGCGATCCATTTCTTCGATTAGCTGATCGAGTTGCTTCCTCAAAATACTCTTTAGTTTCACGGCATCTGCTAGGTACATCATCATCTCCCCTTTCCTGTTCCATTTACGTCATTCCTTTCAAAAGGTTTCAATCAAATTGATGGACGAAGGCACCAAATTCTCCCTGAATCGTTTGCTTGTCCATCTCCGATATCGTAGCAGTTCGTTCTGTGTAGCGTTCTAAGAGGTAGGCTTTTATTAGGATATGTGACGGTTTGAATCCGATCCGCAGGCACCATTCCTGAAGTGTTTCTGTATCATGTCGTCGTGAGCGGGTCGGGAGTATGTGATTGAACTGAATGAGTTGTTTGCGAATCCAGGCATCTGGTAGCTCGACCGGATTCTCAGTTAAAACAAAGTCGTTGGATAAGGGCTGTAACGGGATGTCGGCTCTTATCGATTCCTCGTCCTGCTTCTTGGTCTTTCGACGTTTTCGCCAAACGATATAACCTATTATGACTAGAGGTAAAACAAGCAGGCTCATCAGTAACATCGATGAGGACGATCCCCCTTTTTCGTTCGTACCTCGCTTAGCATTTTCAACCCCTACAACGATGAGCTTATTCTTTTTCTTTTTCGGTTTGAGGTCTTTCTGTTTCTTTGGCTTTTCATTCGTGTCCCAAACACATAGATCTTCATCGTTCTTCATTTGCTTTTTAGGCAACCACGAAAGAAACGGAATATTTAACAGCTTGCCGTTTCTATTGCAGTTCGGTTTACACGATCCATTCGTTTCGACCACAGACGTCTGAACCGCTTTTGGCTTCAGTGCTTGAACAGCCGCTTCTGTCAGTGGCTTACCAATCCCTAAGATTAGCAAAATCAGTCCGATACCCGTTATGAGTCGTTTGCGAAGTGACATCAGAAGACCCCCTTTTAACATCCATTATAATCCATTTAAGAATTTTACATGTATTTTTATGGATGTATCGAAACGAGGAATGATTGTGTAAGGAGAGGGGAAAAGGTAGACAGACCTAT
This sequence comes from Exiguobacterium acetylicum DSM 20416, assembly GCF_000702605.1. Taxonomy (NCBI): domain Bacteria; kingdom Bacillati; phylum Bacillota; class Bacilli; order Caryophanales; genus Exiguobacterium; species Exiguobacterium acetylicum. Next base: position 2,611,960 of record NZ_JNIR01000001.1, read on the forward strand.
TCAGAGAGGGGAACCATTTCATGTTAAAACTCGATCACACGCATGATCCGTATCAAAATGCGGCGTTGATTCAGGAATATGTTGAAACGTCAACCAACGAACAAGCAGTTCGACAAGCGGAACAACTGCTACATGATAGTCCATTCATCGCACCACGACGTGATCCTAATCTTAGTCGGACACTTCGTTCGATGATCTCACCATTATTTTTGACGAATCGTGATAAACATATTCTACCGCTGACACCGGCTTTTGTAACGCCACGCGATGAGATTCGACCAAGTTGGTTCGGCCGGCTCAATCATGAGTTCGAACATTTGATCAGCGATGTCGAAACCGTCGATGTCACTGACTTTGGAGCAGTCGGTGATGGACAAACGGATGATACACAAGCATTCATCGACGCACTCGGTGATGGACATCGACAAGTCCATGTCCCAGCCGGTACGTACATCGTTCGGGGAATTCGTTTGCCTAGTTATACGATCTTAACAGGAGCCGGCAAAGGGAAAACGATTTTAAAGATGCACGATGACGCACCCAAAGGTCGTCGTCTCGTGACGAACCAAAATTATCTTCTCGGCAATCATCACCTACTCGTCGAGAAAATGACACTTGACTGGAACATTAAGCGCATCGGTGACGCGAAAAAAAGTAGCACATGGGGCAATCACTCCAGTTGTCTTACGTATGCGCATGTCACCTATGGCTGGGTCTTTGATGTCGAGGCCGTCAACCCGGGACTTCACTGTTTTGATATCTCGACACCGTATTACAATTACAATGGAGACGGAGCTCGAGCAAATTTAAGTAGTTCATTCATCTGGTTCGATGGATTGACCGGTTCTGGATTCGGAGATGACGGGATTACGACGCATCATAGTGATCACCTCTTCATCTCGAACTGTTTCATGCATGATCCAAGTGGACGTGCCCATGCAGAAGGCTTCTCCAATTCAAATGGAATCGAGATCGATGATGGATCACGCGACGTCTGGTTGTTCAACAACGCAACAAGTCGTTGTTTCGGTGGACTTGAGATTAAGGCACATGCGACCTCTTCTGCTGCCTCGACCGTCAAAATCGTCGGACACCTATCGATTGATGATCATCGCGCCTTTAACTTCCGACACATCGGACATCATCAAGCAACTGATCCGACGTCTCAGACGGCTTATAATATCATCGCAACGCGTTTGATCGCTCAGACACCTCAATATACGGAGCTATATGCGAATTCAAAACCGCGCGCACTCGTCGTTTCTGCTTATCGTAATGTCGTCATTCATGATTTCACGGTGCTCGGTGATCCGTATTATGACTATCAAGAACAACCGATGATTGGGATTCAATATAAGGCACGGAACGTCACGATCAGTCAGTTGAAGATGAGCGGATTCCGTCAAGCGAAAACAGACATCCAAATCTTTGGTGGAGAAAACGGGGCTGAAGACGTGCGCCTTCGTGATATCCGCATTGAAGATTCCGCCAAACATGGGATTACGATCGGTCCAGACATCACTCACGTCAAGCTGACGAACGTAGCACTAAAAGGAGACGGAACAGTCGGTTTGAACGCTAAATCGGAACCGGAAATGGAACGATTCATCGCGACCGGATTCAAAGTACCGATTCGCGCCCAGTCGACACAAGTATGAACAAAATGACAGGATGGACCGCGGTCCATCCTGTCATTTTTTCATTGAGATCGAATATATGCGAGAACACGTGTATCAATCGCACGATCCGCTTGTTCGCGCATCTCGAAGTTTTCCGTATGCAGATACGTTCGGAACGCGTCTTCGAAATCACCGCGGTAACCAAGCGATAACAACTTATCCATCAACTCTGACTCTAAGGCGTCATCAATCGGCTTGATTTCTTCCGGCTTACTCGGTTGTAGATAAAGGGTATGCAGTTGATAGATGCGTTCGAGTTCTTCAATCGGACTCGGATGATCGTCAACGCGTAAATCAATATAGCGGTCGTTGAATCCACCGTATCCGCCACCCTCCTTGACGACGAGAAGTGCCGCTGACTGCATTCCGCGTGAGTCCCCACCTGCTGCTTGACCTGCTGCTAACGCACGCAATAAACGTTCTGCAAGCGGACCTTGCGTTGATTCAAAGACACGTGCCATCTCTTTCACCGTATTACCGTCTACAAGAATATTCCCTTGCGCTGCAAAATGTTTCCCGGCAATACCACCTGCCCAGTCATTACATCCTTCTCCCGTGAATGTCGCACTCTTTCCAGTAGCATCGATGATCCCGACCTGACGATCCGCTAGTCCTTCATCTGCTTCCGTCAATCGACGCAGTACTTCGTCTGCTGAAGCCCCTTGTTCGATCATCCGTAATCCTTCAGGACCATACGTCGTATTTGCAAACGATTGTGTCGCTACAGCACCTACTCCCGCCTTCGCAAACGGAACAGCGCTCCCGACGGCTAAAAACTTCGACTGAACGGCAACGCCCCATGCTTGTTCTTTTTCACAATACCCAACGATTGAATATGTCACTTCAGTTCCCCCTTTAGTCATTACCTATTCCGTTCGTGATAACGCTTCCCGATTCCTGCAACTGAAAAACCTTCCGAACATCTGTCCGGAAGGTAGACTTCATTGAATGCCAAGTGTCACGGCAAGTAGTAAGGCGGCACATGCCAAGGCAATCCAGATCGCGAAAAGCTTCCAGACGAAACGAAGCCATTTTTCGTACGGAATGCCTGCGATTGCGAGAAATGCCATCAAATGAGCACTCGTCGGGAAAATCATGTTCGTCAGTCCATCTCCATATTGGAATGCTAAGACAGCCACTTGACGCTCGATTCCCAGTAAATCCGACAATGGTGCCATGATGGGCATCGTCGTCGCCGCTTGTCCACTTCCCGATGGAATGAAGAAATTCGTAATCAATTGCACGGCGTACATCCCGATGACGGCAAAGAACGTCGGTAAATGTCCTACGGCATTTGATAAGCCGTAAATGACCGTATCGATAACACGTCCTTCTTCGAGAATGACGACAATCGCACGAGCAAATCCAACAATCAACGCGCCGAACGTTACGGCTTTTGCGCCGTCAATCAAACTCTCGAACGTACCGTTCACACCAAGCGTAACGATTCCCGCAATCATCCCGATGATCAAGAAGGATGCGGTTAATTCCGTCAAATACCAGCCCCACTCAAAGATTCCGATCACATTGAGCGTGATCCCACCGATTAAAACCAGTAAGACGAAAGCATGACGTTTCGAAAAGCGCGAAATCGTCGTCGCTGCTTCTTCCGAACGACGTTGTTCTAGATCATAAACAAGACTGCGCGCCGGATCATGTTTGACTTTCCGTGCGTAGTTCATGACATAAAGAATTGTCACCGCTAAAAATACGATATACACAGCCGTTCGATACCCAAGACCACTAAAGAGCGGTACTTCCGCAATTGATTGAGCGACACCTACCGTAAACGGATTCAACATCCCGCCGGCAAAACCAACCGCCGCCCCTAGACTGACAATCGCGGCTCCTGTCATCGCATCATATCCAAGGGCACGCGCTAACATGATCCCAATCGGCACGAAGATGATCGTTTCCTCTGCCATACCAATCGTTGCTCCGGCAATCGAAAAGACGAACATCGTCATCGGAATCATGATGTGCCCTTTTTGACCAAATCGACGGATTAATTGATTGATTCCCGCTTCAATAGCACCGGTTTGACGAATGATACCGAAGACACCGCCAACTAAGAAAATGTAAAAAATGATCGCAGCACCCGCTTCCATGCCTTGCGGAATTGCTTCAAATAAACCAAAGAGATTGACAGGCGCAGACTCTACCGCGCGATATGTACCATCGATGACGACAGTCTGTCCATCTTGCTTTTCACGATCGAATTATCCTGCTGGAAGTGTATACGTCAAGATGACTGAGATGATGAGAATTGCCATGATAATGGCGTATGTATGAGGCATCTTGAAGAATGATCGCTTCGACCCTGGTGCATTCGTTCGTTCATTCATGATAAAAGCCTCCTTTTTGTGTCTTTATAAGAATAATGCCCTAATCAGGGAAAAACTAACAGTTTCAATGAAATGTCATATGATTGTAAAAGAAAAGTGGAATACTGCTAACTTAAAGTTTCGTTAAAAGTAGAGGCTTTGATCAACCGTGTCGCATGAAATAAAAAAGGAAGGTATTCTAGGCCATGAACCCCGAATACCTTCCTTATGTGTTACGTCAATCTCTTATGATTATGCTTGGAACGATTGAACGTCTAATGGTTTAGCAAGAGCCGTTTGAGCAAACGCAACGAATTGTCCGAAATGGGCACTCGTGTTGTGTGCTTCAATTGCAGCTTGGTCTTCCCATTTTTCAATCATCATGAAGACATTTTCGTCTTCTGTGCTTTGGAACAAGTCATAGCTGATGTTACCTGCTTCAGCACGTGATCCTGCCACTAGTGTTTTAGTTGCTTCTAAAAATTCTTCTCGTTTTGCGGGTTGTACTTCTAATTTTGCTTCGATGGCGATCATCGGAAAGCCTCCTTTGTAATTTCGTTAACTTAAGCATCTTAGCACCTCCGAATTCGTTACGCCATAAAGATGCTCGGACGATTGATGATATTTAATTACGGGTAATTACAGATGTAATTATTACTTTGTGCCACATCAGAGAAAGGAGCAACGAAGATGCGCGTTGAGGTATTTTATTTTGAGGATGACGGTCACATTCCGAACAACCCGACATTCCCGGTGTTGATTTATCGGCATGCATTTGAAGAGCCATCACACATCAAACAGACCTTCCATGCACATGACTGGCGTAACAGCTGGGTGGATGGCATTTTTGACTTTCATCATTATCATAGTATCGCCCATGAAGTGATCGGTATTCTCGAAGGGCATGCAACCGTTCAGCTGGGTGGTCCGCTCGGTAAGACCTTCACTTTGACGAGTGGCGATGTTCTCTTACTTCCTGCCGGTACGGGCCATAAAGCACTTGATACAAGTCGACACTTTCGAGTAATCGGTGCCTATCCGGATGGTCAAGATTACGACACCCTGACAGGTCAAACAAGTGAACGCCCGGAAAATCTTCAACGTATTCGTCAGGTGAGGCGTCCTACTCAAGATCCTGTATTCGGTGATCACGGTCCCTTGTTTGAACATTGGTGACGTCTCCTTCTCTTGAAGAAGACGTTTTTGTTCCGAGTTCGCGTGGTAAACCCTACTATTGTCTCTCTACTAAAGGAGGAAGAACGATGAACGAAACAGAAAAGACGTTGATACTCGCTGCATTAAAGCAAAAAACGGTGACGCTTCCCGATCAGACGCACGTTCGGGCACTCGGACAAGGTACATGGCGCATGGGGGAAGAGTCGGAGAAGCATGAGGCTGAAATCGAAGCGCTCCTTGTCGGTCTCGACAGTGGGATGGAACTCATCGATACGGCAGAGATGTATGGAGAAGGTGCTTCTGAAGAATTGATTCGTGACGCGATCGCTGATCGACGAGAAGAAGTCTTTCTCGTCTCGAAAGTCTACCCGCATCACGCTGGTGGGGAAGCGTTAAAAAAAGCTTGTTCCGAATCGCTTGAACGCCTCGGTACGGATTATCTTGATCTCTATCTTCTTCATTGGCGTGGTGACATTCCACTTGAAGAAACCGTCGAAGGACTGGAAGCTTTAAAACAGGAAGGCAAGATTCGCCGTTGGGGTGTATCAAACTTTGACGTATCAGACATGAAAGAACTGTTGGCACTGCCAAACGGTGATCAATGCGCTGTCAATCAGGTACTCTATCATCTCGGATCACGCGGAATCGAGTATGAATTGCTACCGTTACTACGCGAACATGGTATTCCAGTAATGGCGTATTGCCCACTAGCTGAAGGTGGTTCACTACGCGATCAACTCCTGAATCATCCAACCGTTGAGGAACTCGCTGAGACACATGGTGTTGAACCGGCACAGATTTTACTTGCTTGGGCGATGCGTGAAGGTGACGTCATCGCAATTCCTAAAGCAGGACAAGCACATCATGTCGAAGCCAACGGTCGCGCCGCGCTCCTGAATTTGACAGAGGAAGAGCTGGTTGCACTTGATCAAGCATTCCCAGCACCAACAAAAAAAGAACCACTCGATATCGTTTAAGGAGGTCATTTTCATGACAAAACATGTTCAACTCGGTCAATCTAAATTATTCGTTCACCCCATCGGTCTCGGTACGAATGCTGTCGGTGGACACAACTTGTATCCAAATCTCGATGAGCAAGCCGGACGCGATCTCGTCCGTGTCGCTTTGAAGCAAGGAATCAATTTCCTCGACACAGCTTTCATCTACGGACCAGAACGTTCGGAGGAACTCGTCGGTGAGGTCTGGAACGACACAGTCGCTCGAGAAGATGTCGTGCTCGCGACGAAAGGTGCGCATCAGTTCGTTGACGGAAACGTCGTCATGAACAATTCACCAGACTTTCTCCGTCAATCGGTCGAAGAGAGTTTAAAACGTCTTCAGACAGACTATATCGATTTGTATTACATTCATTTTCCGGATGAATCGACACCAAAGGACGAAGCCGTCGCAGCACTTGCTGAACTGAAAAAAGAAGGAAAGATTCGCGCAATCGGTGTCTCGAATTTCTCACTCGAACAACTGAAGGAAGCGAATAAAGACGGACACGTCGACGTCTATCAAGGAGAATACAACCTATTCAAACGGGATGCGGAAAAAGAGTTACTCCCGTACATCGTTGAGAACGGTATGTCCTTCGTCCCGTACTTCCCACTCGCTGCTGGATTATTGGCAGGGAAATATACGAAAGAGACGACATTTGACGATTTACGAAAAAACGATCCCTTGTTCCAAAAAGATGTCTTCGAACAAAACCTCGCAAAAGTCGATCAACTGCGCCCGATTGCAGAAGCACACGATGCAGAAGTCGCACACATCGTACTCGCGTGGTATCTGGCACAGGACGGTATCGATGCCATCATTCCTGGTGCAAAACGACCAGATCAGGTGACGGATACGTTGCGTACATTAGACGTTCAGTTGTCGCAAGAAGATATCGAAAAGATCGACCAAATTTTTAGCTGATCGTTCTCTTTTTATGAACATGAGCAGAATAGGCGAAAAATCATGCTGAACTTCGTATGATGGAGGCATGGAGGCGATTGATCATGAAGCACCATTTTCATTTAACCGCAGACTGGCCGGGCAATCGCAATGATGTTGGTCAGATCGAGACGGGTGAACTAAAAACAAAAATCTCAATTCCGGACGCCATGGATGGTCCAGGAGTTGGTACGAATCCAGATGAGATGTTACTTGGGGCAGCTGCTACGTGCTACATCATCACGCTTGCCGCGATGCTTGAGCGTAGTCACATTCCAAAGGTTTCGTTAACGATGGAATCTGAAGGTATCGTCGATGTTACGAACGGTGTCTTCACTTACGACGCGATTATTCATCGCCCTACTCTCTTATTACCAGCCGATCTGTCGGATCGTGATGTAGAGAAGGCACAACGTCTCGCTGAAAAAGCGGAAGGTTCGTGTATGATTACGCGGGCACTAGCTGGTAATGTAAAAGTATCGCTTGAGGCTGTTGTGGAGCGAATCTCAAATTAATAAACAAAAATCATCGTTTAACTTTTTAGTTAAACGATGATTTTTTACTTTATTTATCTATTTATTGGTATATTATTGATGATTTACTCATTATAAATACCATTTACTATCATTCGGAGGATAACCATGTCTTATTATGAAACACTACGTTCTTCAACTGAAACTAACTCACAATCTGATACAACAAGTGTCTCTGTACCAGCACATGACTACACAACAGAATTACTTACACACCTTAATCAAGTACTATATCAATCTTTAGACCATTTACAAAAACAAGATAAACCTGATCAAATGGTTGAAACGGTCAATGAATGGCTCCTTCATTTAAATCAACCTCCGATCGACTCGCCGCTTCATCGTGAACTCACTACTAGCACAACTCATGCTTTACCTACACAATATAAAAATTCTTTGCGTGCTTGGGAACTCATTGCTCCTGGCCAACTTGAACAAGAACAGTTATTGCATCACATCAATCAAGAATTGTGGACAGCATCTGCTGCTGATTGGATGGTAAGTTTTACACGACATTCTGGAATCCAAACGCTTGTCCCAGCTTTAAAAGAAGCAGAAGCTCAAAACAAACCAATTCGTATTTTGACTTCATTCTATATGAATATTACAGAAGCGAAGGCTATCCGACAGTTGATGGAATTCAGCAATATCGAAGTAAAAATTTATGAACCGATTAAAAAAAATCATGCGTTTCATCCGAAAGCCTATTTATTTTCACGTCCTGATCAGTTGGATAGTGCTATTGTTGGATCTTCTAATTTATCAAAATCAGCTTTAACGCACGGCATGGAATGGAATATTCGCATACCTTCTACACCCGTCACAACATTAGTCACTCAAGCGAAAAACTTGTTTGAACAGCTTTGGAACAGCCACGAAGCGACTATATGTACAGAAGAATTATTAGTTCAATACGAACAGTACCAACAAGAAACACCACCTATAAGATCATTTTCTATCCGCGATACAGTTGCCGAACCCGCTGTCGATTACACCGTTATTGAACCAAACCTCATGCAGATTCCAGCTTTAGAAGAACTGAATCGTTTGCGCGAGCGAAAAGAAAAAAAAGCAATGGTCATTGCGGCAACAGGAACGGGGAAAACGTACTTAGCAGCATTTGATGTCCGTCAAGCTCAGGCTAAAAAAGTATTATTTGTTGCACATCGTGGAAAGTTACTATCACAAGCTGAGAATACATTTAGGCAAGTTTTTTCAAATGAAAGTTATACATTTGGTAGATATTCAGGATCACAACAAATTCAAGATGCACAATTTACCTTTGCTACCGTTCAAACACTTTCAAAAGAGGTTCATCTCAAACAATTTTTACAGGATACGTTTGACTACATCATTATTGATGAATTCCATCACGCTTCATCTGCTTCTTACCAAAACATTCTTAACTATTTTACACCTCAATTTTTGCTTGGCGTAACGGCAACGCCAGAACGAATGGATGGTCAAAATATCTTCCAGCTTGTTGACTATAATGTCGCTTACGAAGTTCGTCTGTATGATGCCTTAGCACAAGATTTACTTTCACCATTCCATTATTTTGGGATTCAAGATGATGAATCGATTGATTATTCTCTTATTCCTCAGCAAAACGGCTTTTATGTAGAACAAGATCTTGTTGTTGCACTCGAACGATCAACACGAACAGATTATATTGTTGAAATGATTCGTAAATTTGGGTTTAGTGGTAATCAGGCTGTTGGATTAGGATTCTGCGTCAATATCAATCATGCAGAGTTTATGGAGCAAGAATTTAAACGACATCAGATTGAAGCAATGGCCGTTACAAGTAAACAGTCCGAAGATGAACGCGAAGAGGCCATTCGCCGACTAGAGGACGATCAAGATCCACTGCAATATATTTTTACAGTTGACTTGTTTAACGAAGGAGTCGATATTCCAAAAGTCAATCTAATGCTATTTTTACGTCCAACGGAGTCTCCTACAATTTTTATTCAACAATTGGGGAGAGGCTTACGTAAACATAGCTCAAAAGAATTTGTTACGATTTTAGATTTTATCGGAAATAGTCAAAAGGCTTTTGTTGCACCGCTTGTGTTGTCTGGTCAACAATCGTTTCATTCTATTGATCGTTATAAAATTGCTACTGCTGTAAAACAGCATTTTCCGATTTTACCGGAAGGTTCTTTAGCCATTCTAGATTCAATTACAGAAAGATTTATTATTGAACAAATGAAAAAAATAGAGTTTTCAGCTAGCAAACAGCTCCGTGAAAGTTATCAAAGGCTGACACGCATGATCGGAAATCCTCCGAGTTTAAATGATTTAGTTACACATAAAGAGGCGCCAGCTGTTGAAAGTATTGTTCAGCAATGGAGAAGTACATTACGTCTTAAACAACTTGAAAAACATGCTACCGATGAAGAACTACGTTTATTGCTCGATGACACTACACGCAAAATTGTTGAACAGCTCGAAGGACTATTTCCAATTCGTGAGCCCTTCAGCTTACTAATTTTAAAACATTTACTGCATCACCCCTCTGCTTCAGTACAAGATATTGAACAAGAAGTTTTCAAAGAATTCGCCTTATCACCGAATCACTCTTTTTCAAAGCGACCAATTATTCATCATCTTTTTAAACGCTGGTCTACTGCGTTTAAAAATGATCGTATTCAATTGCTAGATGCTGTATCAGAAGAACGCTATCGCTTTTCAAATACAGTCGTTCAAGCACTTCAACAATTAACTGAATTACGTTCATATATGATGCATTTTATCCAAGCAGGTCTACTTGCATTTCACCAACTACCAGATCGAATTAATTGGTTGATCGAAGATCAGGCGTTTCTATTACATCAAACATACAATCGTTCTGTTATCCAACGTCTCCTATGTTCACCAAGTCAGGAAGGTTCTTGGCGTGAAGGCGTAGCTCAAGCTGGTGACGACTACATTTTATTCGTGAATTTACACAAAGATGAAGCCATTGATGAGCAACTAAAATATAACGATTATTTCTTAGATCAATATCGTTTCCACTGGCAGTCTCAAAGCAATGCAACCGCTACAGGTAAAGCGGGTACTTTATATCAAAACCATGAGAGCGAAGGAATTCGTATTCATTTGTTCATGCGCAAAGCAGATAAAGAACAAGGAAGAGCGCTACCGTTCACATACTTTGGCCAGTTAAAGCATCTTCAAAGTACAGGTTCTAAACCGATTAGTGTGACTTGGTCACTTCATTCTCCACTATCAATTGAACTGTTTAAGGAGTGGCAAACTCTTTCTTAATGTACTCAACTGCAGGAATATCAGCAGGGGCCCATTCAAGCTGATCAAGGTCTGAAACAGATACCCAGCGAAGCTCTGCATGTTCTACGGCAATCGGTTCTCCTGTTACGATTTCAGCTTCAAACGTATGCAGTGTAACAATAATAGCATCGTACTCGTACGTCGTTTTTTCGATTGGTTGTTTGACCTTAATGTTACATTTTAATTCTTCATTGATCTCGCGAACTAAAGACTGTGAAGGCGTTTCATGTAGCTCAATTTTCCCCCCAGGAAACTCCCATAAGTTGGGCAATGACATTTGGCTACTACGAAGTGCACACAATATTTCATTATGATCATTGCGAATGACAGCCCCTACGACTTGAATATGTTTTTTCATTTTTATGTTTCACTCCAAATCATTATAGATTTTTCAGTTCTCTGCTTATCATAACAAAAACCGTTATTCCTTTGACTTATACAAAGAATAGCGGTTTTATTTATATCCAGTTATCCACATGTGGATAACCCCATTTATGGTATACTTATGGCACTTATCCACAAGTAGAAATGAGGAAACTAACATGCCCCGTGAACTTTATCCAGTTGTCGTCAAACCAGAATGGATTGAATCGATTCAAAGCGGGTATCCCGCGTTACGCAAGGAAATGTTCGAAGCTTTGCACCATGTCAAAGAGGCAGGCGGACTGCTTCATCTGATGACAGAACATAAAGAATACCTCGCGACCGGTTATTTTGGCAAGCAGGAAAAAGGTGTCGGTTGGACTCTCTCAATGGACGAGCAAAAAGCGATTGATGTCGCCTTCTTCAAACAACTTTTTGAAAAAGCGTTAGACAAACGAAATGAATTTTTTGAAGAGTATTCAGAAGCATTCCGTATCTTTAACGGTGCTGGGGATGGTATTGGTGGTTTGACGATCGACTGTTATGATCATCATTACCTCATTACATTCGAAAATGAAGGCATCTATACATTCCGCCCACTGATTCTTGAGGCTCTTGAATCACTACTGAATTATAGAAGCATTTATGAAAAACGAGATTTCCTCGTCGATCTTCAACCGGTCAAAGGCGACGACTTTTTGAAGGGGGAACGAGGCGATTTTCCTGAAGTCGCACAAGAATATGGTGTGTTGTATGAATATGACTTGGACGCTGGTATGCGGACTGGTTTTGACATCGCCCAACGTGAACTTCGCCGAATCCTTCTCGATTCCGTCGAACGAAAGACCGTGCTTAACCTCTTTTCCGATACAGGAACGCTGACAGTAACTGCCCTTTATGGTGAAGCTGCTCGAACGACAAGCGTTGATTTCTCGACACGTAGTCGAAATAAGACAAAAGATAATCTGATGTTGAATAGTTTTACTCCTGAGAAACAGAAGATTTTAGTTCAGGATGCGTTCGACTACATCGAACAAGCGGATAAAAAGACTCGTTTTGACGTTGTCTTGTTCCATCCGCCTGTACAAGTCAATACACGGACACGTCAGTTTCGGACCGAACAGGATCTCGCCCTTTGGATCCAAAAAGTCATTCATCTGACGAATCGCGGAGGACTGCTTGCGATTACGACAGATAGTCCTACTCTTGATGCGTCACAATTGAAAAAAGCTGTGGAGCAGGCTTTCAACAAATTGCGTCAAAAATTCGAAGTCGTGTGGGAGCAACCGGAGCAGAAAGATTTCCCGACTCCTCCTTCCATGCCACAACTCGCTCCAAAAAGCATTCTTGTTCGCCGTAAATGATCTGTTATCTAAAAAATCCGCTACTGAATTTTTCAGTAACGGATTTTTTTATAATTTTAACAGGAAATGTAAAATGAATGGAGAATCATTTTTTATGAGTTGGATAGACACTTACTTTACCAAAATGTGATGTTTGATCAAATCGTTGATAGAGATCGTTTAACGCATCGCGTTCATAAGGAATCTGCTCTTCAATCCGAATCTCGATGACACCCTCTTCCACTAAATGAACAAGTTCTGATAAGTGACGTTGCTGTTGTTTCATCTCCTCTACTTTTCCTTTCAGTAACGGAAGCGCGACGAACACAGCTTCAAGGGACAAGGCTTTACTATGCATCATCGTTAAATCTTGTGTCGTCCGTGTCGCGATCGAAATGATGCGTCCCCGCTCTTTTGCGAGTATGAACGATTCTTGTAAATGGTCACCGCCGACTGTATCAATGATGACGTCGAATCCGTCCAGATCCAGTCGGTTTAGCAACGCTTCAGCCGATTCTTCCTTGTACCGATGAACGCGGATCCCTTTTGCTTCTAGCCAAGCTGCCTTCTCGTCAGAAGAGGCGCTCGCTGTGACGTCACATCCATAATGACGAGCAAGTTGTACGGTAAGATGTCCTACTCCACCCGTTCCACCTGCTACATAAACACGGATGCCTGGGGTAATCGCGATCCGCTCTTTTAAAATTTCCATCGCCGTCAACCCAATCACCGGTAAACAACCAGCAACCTCAGCCGAGACCCCTTCCGGTCGTAAGACTGCCATCTGTTCAGGTACAAGCATTTCTTCCGCTAGCGCACCGGCACGTGTACCAAGTCCGCCACCGAATGCGACGATGCGATCGCCGATAGAAAAAGACGTCACACCCTCGCCGATCTCAATGACTTTCCCCGTTACATCGCCCTGGAGGATTCCAGTCGTCGAAGCCGCCGCCACATGTCCGAAGAACATCTTCGTATCAAGTGGATTGATGCTCGACCCCTCGATTTGAACCCGTAATTCGTGTTTCCCCGCTTTTTCAGGTGTGACGTCTTTTTCTGTAAGTGATGCGTCTTTTCCATACCGATCGACTACGAATGCTCTCATGAAGAATTCCCCCTTTTTCATTATTAGTCTATCATGATTCAGAATTCTCTCACATTAGTCGTTCATGCTATGATGAAGGTATCTTATGACGAGAAGGGACGTTTTTGATTTGAAACAAGAATTGATTGATCGTCTAACTACATACGTGAAAGTCGATACACAGTCGAACTATGAGAGTACAACTGTTCCAACAACTGAAGGGCAATGGACACTGGCTCGTTTGCTCGTAGAAGAATTAAAGACAATTGGCATGGAAGAGGTCACGGTCGATGACAATGGTTATGTCATGGCGACGTTACCCGCTAATACAGATGCAGACATTCCGACAATTGGTTTCCTTGCTCACCTGGATACGGCAACGGACTTTACAGGTACGAATGTCCGTCCGCAACTCGTGGAAGCATATGACGGAAATCCAATCACGTTAAGTGAAGTACCGTCCGTCATCCTGTCGCCAACTGATTTTCCGGCACTACACAACTATGTTGGTCATACCTTAATAACAACGGATGGTACGACATTACTCGGTGCCGATAATAAAGCCGGAATCGCAGAAATCATGACAGCAATGCATCATTTGATTTCACATCCAGAAATCAAACATGGTCGTATTCGTGTTGCCTTTACGCCAGATGAAGAAATCGGTCGTGGACCGCATCAATTCAATGTCGAAGCATTCGATGCCACGTATGCTTATACGGTCGACGGCGGTCCGCTAGGTGAACTCGAATACGAAAGCTTTAATGCGGCGGCGGCAAAAATCGTCTTCCACGGAACGAATGTTCATCCAGGAACAGCAAAAGATAAGATGGTTAATTCGCAGAAACATGCGATGGCATTCCACGATCGTCTTCCTGGAGAAGAGTCTCCTGAATTCACGGATGGTTTTGAAGGATTCTTCCACCTGATTTCCTTTGACGGTTCTGTCGAAAAAACGACGCTCGACTACATCATTCGTGATTTCGATCGTGAGGCGTTCGAAGGACGGAAACATTTCTTGTCTGCCCTTGTCGATGAGTGGAACAAAAAGTATGGCGCCGGCAGTGTCGAAATCGATTTACATGATCAGTACTACAACATGCGCGAAAAAATCGAACCCCACATGCACATCATTGATATCGCTCATGCAGCGATGGAGTCGCTTGACATCACACCAATTATTAAGCCAATTCGTGGTGGAACGGATGGATCACAACTTTCATACATGGGTCTTCCGACACCGAACATCTTTACCGGTGGCGAGAACTACCATGGCAAGTTTGAATTCATTTCGGTCGATAATATGGTCAAAGCAACACAAGTGATCATTACCATCGCTCAAGGATTTGAACAAGCTTCGCGCTAATTAAAAAGCAGATTCTCAGCGCTGAGAATCTGCTTTTTTTCATGTCTGGCGTTGTTGTTTTTTCAAGCGATAGATGTAACCAATCAGCAAAAAGATAATCAACGTCGAGGCAATCATGAGTTCCTTCGACCATTCACCGACGAAGGAGTTGGAATTTTCCTCAATCTCTCGCTCAGGCATCTGTTCTTTCATCTGGTCTGCTTGGCGCTTCGTGATTTTAAAGCTGTCTTTCCACTTCCACGTCTTTTCTTTTCCTTCAACACGGATATTAATTTGATACGTACCTGGTTCTAAGATTCCTGTCGTTTCAATCGGTGTTCTCATATAAATCGACGGAGCAAATCGAACTTCCGTCGCTTTCCGAACGACGACTTTTTTGCCTTGCGTGACGACGGCTTCGAACTTCATAGGCTGACTGATCGTCGGTGCCTGATTGGCTAGCTTAACAAAGACAGTCGGTCTAGAAAAAGACGACTTTGCCTCTACCCCTTCGTACGTAATCTCGGGCGCCAGATCTTTAATCGAAGATCGGACTTTCAAACCGATGATGTAAGAGTGACGATTTTGAATACCGATTGTATTTTTTTCAGCTGTTTCTTTTTCTGGTTTCTTCTCGACCCGAACACCAGCTAACAAGGTACCGTCTAAATCGTTCACGATCTCAAGTGGTAAAGAAACGACTTTCGATTCGCCGCCCTTGATGAACGTCGATGTCGCGTTCGGTTGAATGAGATCCGTCAACGAAGTCGGAGCTAACGGGACCGGTTTCTTTTGATCGTAAACGATCAAACCATTATCGTTCGTCGTTGCATTCCGGATTGATGTCAAAAACGTATGATCATCAGGTCCGTGATTGAAAATCCGAACTTGAATGTTCGTCTTTTGTTTTGCCGTCATACGTAAATCAAAGTACGAGACACCAGAATCCACTTGGTAGGCATTCGGAACGGCTTCAATCGAAAAATTGACGCGATCTTCTGCAAAACTAGTCGAAGGTATGACGCAGAATAACAATCCATAAAGTAGTATAGCAAGACAACTGGCTCCCCATCGTTTCATCTTTGTCTTCACCTGCTTTCAAGTCAATTCACGACATCCGTAAGCGTCCAGTCGAGTGTTGCGGTGTGTGTGCCTTGCACTTGAGAATTGATTGGTACATTGAGTTTGATGTAATCGTTATCGGTTCCGTTACCCTTCCAGTAAATTTGCCAAGTTGAGAACGTTCCTTCTGGGGATGTTAATATCGTTTGCGCATCTCCTGCATTTCCTGGTGTCAATGTTATATCTCCTGTCGTAGGTGCCGCGAATCCTGATACATTCACTAATGTTTGAACAGTACCGGCATCAATGGATAACGTCGAACCTATTAACGAGGGTGTTCCACCTCCATCTATAAAGTCTCCCAACTTCACGGTTACTTCCCATTCTGTCCGATTAACCCGTCGATCCGTTACTTGGAGAAATGGTTTTTGATCGGTCGCCTTAAACTCAGCTTTATTGGAAAGCAATTCGTTTGATCCAAAATCAAAGTTAGGTGCATAGTCGAGTGTCAATGCTCCAGTATTTCCTGTAGGGGTATTTCCGCCGTTTTTGTCTGGTTCATATGGATTGTTCGGATCCCGATCATCTGGATCCACGATGACCGGTGCTTCATTCGACGTGAACGTAATTTTTGCCGTCGACTCGCCAGTAGAAGTCGCCGCCCATGCAGTGGTTGTTCCTAAAACCAAAGCCGTACTCATCAATACCGTCGAAACAGCGAAACGTTTCTTCATCTCTGTTCTCTCCTTTTCATGGTGCATTGATTAAACTCCATTGGATGTCCGCGCTATACGATGAAGGTTTTGGATATTTGCCAGTTAAGTCGAGAATAATCCCTTCGTTTTCTGCGTAGGTTAACGGTGTCTGATTCGAGCTTACCGACATCGTTCCTGTTGCGATTTCAATAGCAGTCGCTTGTAACAATTGAGTTTTGGAAGTTGTCTTAAAATAAAGAACATCATTTAACACATGATTTTCTTTACTCGTCAAAGGACGACTGAGACTTGCTTGTAACTTCCAGTTGTAACCTTCTGCATTTTCATGCGAAATAGAAATCGTCATTGGAGACAAGCGAGGAATAATTTTCTCACGTCCTGTCAACTCATGACTTCCGAAGTCTAACGTATCCGGTACGATTAAGTTGAATGTTGGTCCGATTCCAAGTGTTGCTGTTGCCGTACCACCACTTAAAACATTTAAATCGACTAACCCCTCTGCTAAAACACTCCGAAATGTGTAGACTTTATCGACTCCGACTGGTAAATTTCCAACTTTGAAAGATAAGGTGAATCGATCGCTACTTAGAAGAGATAGCTTTAATAAAGAGCTAACATCAGCATAGATTTGGTTATTTGTTCGATCGATTATTGCTGTCACATCTCTCGTTTGCGTTCCAATCCCAAGTAATCCACTATAGCGATATTGCAGTTGGACGGAACTCGTTTCAATACTTCGCATCACTTCTGGTGGTAGTCGAAAAATAATATATCCACTTGATAAATTTAAGCTCAACAATCCAGAAACAGTATTTTCTAATGTAATCGTTTGAGTCGTTCCATTATAGGAAGCATCTAAGCTTGATGTTCCGAGCAGTGCTACTCCAGCAAGTGTCGGTGCAACCGCTTGTTGCTTCTCTTGTCTTGGTTTAATTGGATTTAAGACAGGTGCTGTAATTTCGCTCGATGATTCTTCTTCAGAATCAGGCTGCTCGGGAACTTCATTGTCCTCTTCATCTGGAGCTATCTCAGGTGTTGATGGATCTTCATTCTCGGTTGGGGGTGTCTCAGGTGTTGGTAGGTCTTCGCTCTCGGTTGGAGGTGTCTCGGGTGTCGGTGGGTCTTCACTCTCGGTTGGAGGTGTCTCAGGTGTTGGTGGATCTTCATTTTCGGTTGGAGGTGTCTCAGGTGTTGGTAGGTCTTCGCTCTCGGTTGGAGGTGTCTCGGGTGTTGATGGGTCTTCACTCTCGGTTGATGGCGTCTTCTCTACTTCTACAAGCTCTTCGCATTGTTCAATTTCCTCTTTTTCCAACAAGTCCTTTTTCTTTGGATCACTCAACGTCTCTTCACAAAACGATGACGTCAAAGGGTCTGGAATCTCGAATTCCTCAGTCGTCGCATGACTGTGCGGAATCGGAAAGCTTGTTGCCAGTAGAATCATTAAGATGATAAAAAGATTCGGCGATCGATTTCGATACAAATGCACCCCTCCCATCCTTATGACCTATTTCTATTGACCTATATCTCTATCTACCTTCTGAATAAGGTAAATAAACCATTAAAATGGAATTTAAAAGATAAAAAATGTATCGTTATTTATTAATATAATAAAATTTAGTACCAATAAAGGTTTAGTCAGTTGATTTATTATAATGAAATAAAAAGATGTGCTTGTCTCCAAGCACATCGAGTTTTAATTCTTTTCTTCTGTTGTAGCATCTGGAATCGGTAGTTGGACCATACTCCCCGATCCACTGACGAGTGGTGACTTCCCGTCCCATTTCTTGACAGCTTCGTATTGAATCATTTCTTCTGTCAGTGTCTTCTGTAGTTCTTTTTGAGCTTTTGCTAAACCTTGGGCTTCGATCAAACGGGCATCTGCTGCTCCTTTCGCTTCTACGCGAAGACGCTCTGCTTCTGCTTTAGCGATTTCAAGATCCGTTTTCTTTTTATCGAGTTCCTGCGACGCTTTGACACGCGCATCGATTGCTTCCTGTGTCTTTTCATCTGGTTTCGGCGCACTGAGTGCGACATCTTCGATGATAAAACCGATGTCCTTGACGTCTTCTGCAAACTGCGTCTGAATGCTCGTCGAGACATTCCCTGATTTTTCACCGAACAGTTCAAGGACAGTAACTTTCGAGATTTGCTCACGCGATGCATCATAGAGACGTTGTTTCAGATACCCTTTTGCAATCTCATCGATTTCAATCGGTCCGAACTTATTGAAGACTTTCGTCACCTTATCCGGTGAGACGGAGAAGCTGTATGTAAAGTCAACGACGATGTTCTTTCCGTCCTTGGTCGCAAGCGTCATGTTCTCAAGTGCTTTTGTCTGTGTCCGAATCGGATACTCCGTCACTCGTGTGATCGGTGAAACAACATGCCAGCCTTGCGATAACGTCTCATCTTTGACACCGCTTGACGGTGTATAGACGACACCAACTTGTCCAGGTTCGATTTGTTCAACGATGAACGGCGTTGTTGCAAGCAACGCTAGTACGAGCACACCAGCGATGATCATCGATGGGCGAATTTTTTTCTTCGGTTTGATTTCTCTCATTCTGAATCTCCTTTATCGATCTTTTCTTGGATATAGCGGTAGAGTTCCATGCCAAGCAAAACGATGAGGGCGAAAAACAATAATGTGAAAAAGATGGCCATCTAACCCCTCCTCTAACGAATTCCTTATCTTGTTCTACGCATTCATCTGGAAAATGTTTCATTTTTTAAAATGTCTGGTTGCTTATTTTTAATTTCTGTCCTAATATGGAGGGAACTTTGCCTGCTCTACGACAGATCACGATTTGTGGTACACTCGAATGAGCACATCACTTACTAGAAACGAGGGTTCATCTCTATATGATTACAGTACAAAACGTCGGTCTTCGCTTTGCAGACCGAAAATTATTCGAAGACGTCAACATCAAATTCACACCAGGTAACTGTTATGGTCTAATCGGCGCGAATGGTGCCGGTAAATCGACATTCCTGAAAATTCTCGCTGGTGATATCGAAGCACAACAAGGCGATGTCATCATCACACCAGGCGAACGGTTAGGCGTTCTCCGTCAGAACCATTACGAATACGAAGAATTCCAAGTCATCGAAACGGTTATGATGGGACACAAACGTCTCTACGAAGTCATGAAAGAAAAAGATGCGATCTATATGAAAGAAGACTTCTCAGACGAGGACGGCATGCGTGCTGCTGAACTCGAAGGTGAATTCGCTGAAATGAACGGTTGGGAAGCGGAGTCGGAAGCAGCAATGCTTCTTCAAGGACTTGGCATTAAAGAAGACCTTCATTCGAAAACGATGGCTGAGCTGACAGGATCGGAAAAGGTCAAAGTCTTGCTTGCCCAAGCGTTGTTCGGTAAACCAGACATTCTCTTACTCGATGAGCCGACGAACGGACTTGATTTGAAAGCCGTCAAATGGCTCGAGGAATTCCTAATCGGATTTGAGAATACGGTCATCGTCATTTCCCACGACCGTCACTTCTTGAACAACGTCTGTACGCACATGGCGGATCTAGATTACGGTAAGATTCAACTATATATCGGAAACTACGATTTCTGGTATGAATCAAGTCAGCTTGCTTCACGTATGGCAAGTGACCAAAACAAGAAAAAAGAAGAGAAGATCAAAGAACTTCAAGCCTTCATCGCGCGTTTCAGCTCAAACGCTTCGAAAGCGAAACAAGCGACGTCACGGAAGAAATTGCTTGATAAAATCACACTCGATGACATTCGTCCGTCGTCACGCCGTTATCCGTTCGTCGGTTTCACACCGGAACGTGAAATCGGAAATGATCTCTTGATGGTCGACGGTATCTCGAAGACGATCGATGGTGTCAAAGTCCTTGATAACGTTCGTTTCTCATTGAACAAAACGGATAAGGTCGCGTTCATCAGCCAGAGTGATATCGCAATCACAACACTGTTCAAAATCCTTATGGGTGAGATGGAACCGGACAGCGGTACGTTCAAATGGGGCGTTACGACTTCGCAGTCGTACTTGCCAAAAGACAACTCGGAATTCTTTGAAGGCTCGGATAAAACGATTCTCGATTGGCTCCGTCAGTATTCGCCGGCAGATGAGAGCGATACGTTCCTCCGTGGATTCCTCGGTCGGATGCTCTTCTCAGGAGAAGAAGTCATGAAGAAAGCTTCTGTCTTATCTGGGGGCGAAAAAGTCCGTTGTATGCTTTCAAAAGCAATGCTCAGCGGTGCTAACGTCCTCGTACTCGACGATCCAACGAACCACTTGGATCTCGAATCAATTACGGCACTCAACGATGGCTTGATCGCTTATAAAGGCGCAATGCTCTTCAGCTCGCATGACCATCAGTTCGTCGAAACAATCGCGAACCGGATCATCGAGTTGACGCCAAACGGTATCGTCGATAAAGAAACGACATACGATGAGTACTTGAACAATGATACGATCCAACAGCAACTAACAGCGTTATACGCGCAATGATTTTAAAAGAGACCGGAACTGTCGTTTCGGTCTCTTTTTTTGAACACATTAAAGGAGGAATGCGATATGCGGCATCGCGTATGCGCGGCGTTGATTGAAGAGCAACAGATCCTAATGGTCGAGTTACACACGCCTTCCCGGACATTTTGGACGTTACCGGGCGGAGGTGTCGAGAGCAATGAAACAAAAGAAGAAGCTATCGTACGTGAAGTATTAGAAGAGACACATCTTCACGTCACGGTCGAACGACAACTCTACGAGATTTCGATCGATCAAGGAACGGAGACGTGTTTTCTCGTCCGACGTGTCACGAATAGTTCTGTACTTCAACTCGGGATTGATCCTGAACTACCACTTGATCAACAAGAATTACGAGCTGTTCGATTTCGACCACTGAATGAGATGCAAAATGATCCTCAGATTTCCCGTTTGCGCCTACTATCGTAACGATATAATCATTTGATGAAACGAAAGTTTAATCACAATACTTATATTTAAAATTAGCAGTCGGTAACTGATCTTTTAGTTGATCCAAAAGTACGTGAACAGTCGATGAAAGATGGAATCGGTATGCGTATTGGTCATCTATCCGGCTTAACGAGCGGTCAAAAATCATATACGAATCGATAAGATGCTAAAACGGATTCCCAGGCACGGGAATCCGTTTTTTCATGCGTTGTTCTTCTTTTGTTTCGCCGCTTCTTCTTCGACACGTTGCAACAGCCCATGAACGATTTTCTCATTCTCTCGCTCGCCTCCCAGCGACAACAGACTCTTTCCAACAAAATTGGCTCCTTCGTTCTTCCCTGTATAAATCAACAGACATCGATCAGGTCCGAGTGGTTTGAGTGTAAAGGTCATCTCGATCTTGAATATTTTAGCCAACGTAAATCCGATCGTATTTTGTTTGAAGTCAGGTTCGTTCGTATAAGCCAAATCGGTCACGATATAGGTTTCAAGTCGGTTACCCTGCATGTACGTTTGACGATACGTCGAACCGACCACACCCGGTTTTCGTTCGATTACCTCGTGCTGGACGACGTTCGGAATCAGACGTTGCAGCCGCGTGTGATCAAACAAGTGCCATGCTTCCTCAATCGGGATGTCGAGCTGTCTTTCTTCTCTCCACGTAATCATAGATCCGCCCCCTTTTCTATAGAAATACCCTGTCATCCGGTCTTGTAACGTCCGGTGACAGGGCGGGAGCAGATTCTTATTTTACTGTGCTTGTTTCAAGGGCTGCACCGAGGAACTTGGCCAGTTCGAGCATACCGTAGCGTCCTGCAGCTGCCTCAGCATCCGAATTATAGTTCGTATTCGTATTGACGTCATACGTATAGATCGTACCTGACGCATCCTTGATGAACTCGATGCCTGCGACCGCAATCTGGTTCGCTTGGAGGAAGGCTTCATACTTTTGGATGATCGGATCATCGAAGCCTTCAACAATTTGGAACTTCATCGGCGTTTGCGGTGCTTCTTCACCAACTGGGCAAAACAGGTCGTCAATCACACACGCATCCGCTGGGCAAAGTTCGAATCCTTCCGACGTATCGACTTGGACCGCGTAGACGAATTTTCCACCCACGAACTCACAGCGCGTGATATACGGTTCTGGTGCTTGGATGTACTCTTGAATCAACGTGATGCCATCGACTGGTTCGTCAAATGTCGGACCATCGAGGTAGGCTTCAAGTGCTTCAATTGAGTGGAATAACTGGACGCCGAGACCTTTCCCGGCACGGTTGTGTTTCGTGATGAATGACGAAACGCCGATCTCTTTTGCCGCTTGCACGATTTGATCACGTCCGACTGCAGCCGTCGTCTTTGGTACACGGATGCCTGCTTTACGTAGTGCTGTATACTGATTGACTTTGCTGACTTCAAGGCGGAGCGCACGCGTTCCGTTGAAGACGGTCCGGTCGTGTTCTTCTAACCAAGCAAGGACCCCTTCCGTCAACTCCGGCGCGTAACGGTGCCCGCGTGTATGCGAAGAGGCACTCATCCGGCTGTAAAAGACGCCTTCTGGCGGTAGTTCATCGAGTGGAACGATTCCTTCATTTAGATGCCACTCTTCATACGGTAACTCAAGTTCTTCGAGACGTTTGATGAGATGGTCCGTCCATTCTTGGTTTTCGTGGAGAATATGAATTTTTGTCATGATTGTTGACCTACCTTTCGTTTCGCTTCGACCAGTGGCATTACGTCACGAGCAAAGCGTTCCATTTCTTCGAGTTGTGGTGAGAATTGTAACAAGAGTAACGTGACACCGACGGCTTCGAACGCTAGAATGCGTTCCGCAATTTGTTCTGGTGTTCCGATCAAGTTCGGTCTTAGACCACGGTTCGAGACGGAATAATCGTTTCGCTCGACCTGTTGCTCCAGTTGCGATTTACTGATGAAATCCTGATAACCGGCATAACCGGCGCTGTCTTCCTTGACGTCCGTAATGCGTTGCCACTCAAGAAGCGCTTCTTCTTCCGTATCCCGACAAATGATGTAGGCAGCAAGACCGAAACTCTCGAGCGGTGCGTGTCCCGTCGATTCCCGGCGTACTTTCATATCGTTGATTTTATGGGCTACTTCTTCGACCGTGCCCCCGTGCATGACATAAGCGTCACAGTGTTCGACGATTGTCCGCTTTCCAGCTTCACTCTCTCCACCAGCGTAGAGCTTGATGCCTGGACGCTGGACGGGCTTCGGATGAAGTTCCGCCTGCTCGATCGTGTAGTGATTACCGGAGAAGCTATACGGTGACGCATCTGCCCATAATCCTTTCATGACCGTGACGAATTCTTCCGTCCGAGCATAGCGTTCATCGTG
This sequence comes from Exiguobacterium acetylicum DSM 20416, assembly GCF_000702605.1. Classification (NCBI taxonomy): domain Bacteria; kingdom Bacillati; phylum Bacillota; class Bacilli; order Caryophanales; genus Exiguobacterium; species Exiguobacterium acetylicum. The sequence continues at coordinate 2,636,128 of NZ_JNIR01000001.1, forward strand.
TGCTGTGAAGATACCGTTGTATTGTTTGGCTTCCTCTGCCCACCACGCCGAAACGACGTTGAGCGTAAAGCGTCCACCACTCAACTGATCGATGTTTGCCGCCATCTTCGCCGTCGTCGCTGGATTATGGAACCCAGGACGAACCGCTGTCATGATTTCTAAGCGTTCTGTCGTTGCAGCAATCGCAGCTGCCGTCGTCCATGCCTCAAGACTCGGTTCCTTGATGCCTTTGATGTCGTTCAAGTTCAATTCCGCGATCAACGTCGTCGAGAAGCCGATCCGTTCTGCTGTTTGTGCGACTTGTTTTGCATAATCGAATGTCGGTGGCATCTGTTCATCCTCGACGTTACGTAACCATCCCCCAAAAATCGGTAACCAAAAACCATACTCCACTCCATCGTCCCCCTTATCATAAAAAAACGCTCTTTTCGAAGTTCGAAAAGAGCGACGGTATCTTGTCCTGTCCGCTCTTATCTTCAGAAGGTATCCCTTCCTGGAAGTAGCACCTTCCGCCACAGCGGGGTTGCTGAAGTGTCTTCGGGCCAGTCCCTCGACTTCTCTAGATAAGATGTGTTGCATTCATCGTACAAAATTCACTGAACTAAAGCAACCATTAAACCGTCTTTTCCAATCGGAATTATTTCGAGCATAAAAAAATCCCGACGTAGTGTCGGGATCCGGTATTAATATGGTGCGACGAAATCTGATGTCTGCTCTGGTGCTTGTTCACCACGAACACGATCATAGAACTTGGCTAGTGTGACGCTGAAGTATGGTCCGACCCACAGGATAGCAAGACCAAGAGTAACGATCACGAGTAATGCCCAACCAATGAATGATAGGAAGAGTAAGAATGCTTCCATCTTATGACCGTCCATGAGTTGACGCGAGCGTGTGATTGCCTCGAGGATACCAATCGATGGTTCATCCCGAAGGATGTAGAACGTCAACAAGTAAGAGAACGATTTGATGATCCCTGGAATGATCAAGAGCAACGTCCAAAGTGCAATGAAAATGAATTGAACGATTGCGAGCCCGACCACTTTCAGGAACATCCCGTATGGCTCAAATAGACCTGTCACTTTCGCTTCTTCTCCACGAGCAATCGACATGGCAATCCATGTCCAACCGACTCCTAATGGAATCAGTAAAATCGATATTAACATTACGACGAGATCCATGCTATTTGACGGCTCATCGATATCCGATCCAAATAAGTTAGGAACACCCTGAATGATACTAAACAGCAGGAATGCTAGGACTGCAAATCCCCAACGACCGCTGAGCGACTCCTTCGCTGCTTTTTTTAATTGAGATGACATGAGTAAGGTCCTCCTTGAAAAATAAGTTCTCACCTTACTTTACGGTCGAATTCTTCTAATGTTTCACTCTTTTTTCAATAATTTCCCGTCTCGTTGCTGGTTGAGCCAAGCACGCTCAAGTTGTCGTTCACACGCTGTATATAGCGATCGTCGACCGTCGAGGCGTTCCATCGCGAACGGAATACCATGTTTTTTCGCCTGTGCAATGACATGTGCACTCGCCGCATGAGAGACACGGCTCGTCACGACGACGATGGCATCCGTCTTTTTGGAGAGACAAGCAATCTTTTTCGCAGACTGTGCGTCTCCTGCGAGATGAATCAATTCGATTCCTGTTGGCGCAAAGAACTCACGATAAACAGCCGTTTGTTGTTCGTTTCCAACGATGACGAGGCGCATACCTGTGAAGCGCGTGAAATCAAGCGGTGTCTTATCGACGAAATCCATCAATTGTCCAGGTACAGCTGTCGTCACGATTGGTTCGATCTTTCGCTCTTTTTGAACACGAATGCGCCGCTGCACTTTTTTAGCCTTCGGAACCGTTTGTCGTTTCATTTTTCGTGCATACCGATTTGACTTTTTCGTTGTCACAGGCGTCTTCACTACCGGTTGCTTGACCTCAGATGGACGGTTTGATGATGTGTTGACGATCGGCTCTTCATACGTGAACGGATGTTTCCAAGCAATCGTTAGTGTATCTTTCCGTCCGCGCCACATGGCGAGATCGACGAGTTGTCCTGCTTCTAGTCGGAAATAGCGCATGTCTTCTACTGGTACGACATAATAAAACGGTCTGTCCGACTCATCTTGCAGTGGACCATTCACCGTTTCCTCAATGATTCCATGTGCCTTGACGATGGCTTGTTCAAACACGACACGTTCCGGATTTTCTCTCATTCGCTCCGTCGAGACGACGGCTTCAACACGGCACATCGTTTTTTGATCATCCTGATGATCGACACGGACCCGAACTTCCATGCCGTGCTCGAGATTCCAATCGCGGACGTCTCGTTCTGAAATATGACTGCCGGACCACTCTAGTAAAGTACCGCCTTTTAATCCCCGCTGAAACGTATAGGCATAACGTTGCTTGCGTACTGGCTCGATCGGTACTTGTGGTGGCATTACGACGGTCTGCTTCTCTCGTTTCACTTCGTCGATGACTAGTGTTTCTTGAACATCGCGCGGTGCATAATACGCTGACATCTTGACCCATTCATCGATTCCGTTCACTTCGTCGAGCCAGAGTTGCCAATCTTCATACCGCTCCACGACTGCTAATTTCATCTGTACCAATTCAGTTGCTCGTTCCAACACCTGTTGCATCATCCGTAACCACTTCCTTTGCGTTTTTTTCACTATAGCAACGAAAAAACGTGGAAGTAGTTCAAAAAAATAACCGGGTTGTTTTTTTATTTAGGTACGTTGCTGAATTTCCACAGCCGGATCCTGACGCTTATATTTTGCAACGATGACAATTAAAACCGTGATGATCACAAGCAGGAACCAAGAAGACAATTTTCCAAGATCAACGACTGCCCAGCCTCCTTCTTGATGCGGATAGACCCAGCCTTTAAAGAACGTCACGATATTCTCTGCAATCCAAATGAAAAAGGCGATCAGTAAAAAGGACAGGACGAGCGGCATCCGGTAGATCGTCTGCTCGATCGTAAAATGAACCCAAGACTTATAGAAGACAAGGACGACGAGGACCATCAATAGCCAGCGTGCATCGAAGATCCAGTGGTGGGTGAAGAAGTTGAGATAGACGAGACTGCCGACGCTAATCGCAAGCCACGGGGGAGGAAATGCTATGAATCGTAATTGAAATCGCCGAAACGCCTGGCAGACATAGCTCGCGACGCTTGCATACATGAATCCTGCATATAAGGGAACACCAGCCACTTTCGTCAAAGCGTCTTCCGGATAACTCCAAGACCCGACGTTCACCTTGAACAGTTCAAGTGCTAGACCGATGACGTGAAACAATAAGATCAGTTTGAATTCTTCCATCGTTTCATAACGCGTGACGAGTAAGACGATTTGGACGAGAATACACCAGAGCAACAGGAGATCGTATCGAGCAACCGGTTCAGTAGGAAGATAACGTGAAAGAGCAAGCGCTGCGAAAATCATCACGGGAAAGACGCAACAGACGGCTTCTATATATGTAAAACGAATCAGGTGCCGGATCGCTTTCATTCTATCCCTCCTTTTTCTTCAGTATACGTTTCTCTTTTGACCTTCCCCTCCTTCTTAAGATGGAAAAAACGGAAAATTTCGTCTTTCTTCTTCCACTTTCCTCATGATACAGTTAACGAATCAATTATTTTTAAGAAATGAGGTGCCAGACATGACGCGTCATCGCGCTTCCTGGTTGTTACGCGCTACGTTAAAGTGGGGACTCTTCCTACTCGGTTTATTTTTACTCGCTCTTGGCTCATCGATGATGATCACGGCTGAACTCGGTGTCTCGACGTGGGACGTGTTGCATCTCGGTCTTCAAAAGAAGACACCACTATCCGTCGGAACGATCATCTTGCTTGTTGGTCTCTTACTCGTGTTCGTTAAATACGCGTTAGACCGTGTCACACCGCAAATCGGAACGCTCGTCAACGCGATTTTCGTCGGTGTCTTCATGAATCTTGTTCTTGGTTCTCATCTCTTACCGTCTTTTGAATCGATCTGGTTGAATACACTCTGGCTGATTTTCGGCATCTTTATCATTGGAATGGGCGCTGGTCTGTATGTCGCTGTCGGATACGGGGCCGGTCCACGCGATGGGTTGACATTGACACTTGCAGAGCGCTTTGGAACGTCGATTCGTCTGATGCGGACGATCATGGAAGTTACGGCATGCGGCATTGGCTGGTTGCTTGGGGGACCTGTTTTCTTCGGTACGGTCCTCTCGATTTTCTTAATCGGACCGTTCCTGCAATTTTGGTTGTTCTATTTCCGCCGGATCATTGCAGCGATTGATGCAAAAGGACTTTCAGCGTCTGAACGCCAAATTAGTTAAGTCGCCTGACTCGATATCATTCTGCGTGAATGATATCTTTTTTTATGTCAGAAGCAGATAAGTTGCGTCACCAAAATAAACACGTTATATTCGTTTACATATCAATCTTTGATACGTCAAAGGTTTCTTCGAACGAAGGGAAGGATGTGATGGATTGAGTATTTCCTGCAACGAAAAAGGACGTTTGATCTATGCACTCGTCTCCGTCAATAAGACGATTGCTCAAAAATTCGATCTCTGTACGGATGGTTTCAGTCAGACGCGAATGGATCTACTTGCTCAACTACAAGTCGATCAAACGATCAGTCAAAAAGAATTGCAAAAACGCGTCAATGTCGATCACGCGGCGGTGACCCGTCACCTCAAACACCTAGAATCGACCGGGATGATTGCTCGTGAGCGTTCAGCCGCTGACAATCGGGTGATTCTTGTTTCCTTAACGGAACAAGGGGCGACGCGCATCGCACGATTACGCGAACAAAAAGATGAGTTCCTCGAGAACTTACTCGAAGGATTCTCCGCTGAAGAACAACGGACGTTAGCTGAGATGATTCAACGCATCGAAGCGAACGCCGACACATTACCTAAATTAAAAGAGGAGTCGATTTAATATGGCAACGCAAACTCAAACAGACTTCATGGAAATCGTCAAAGGACGCCGTTCGATTCGTAACTACGATACAGACGTGAAGATCTCAAAAGAAGAAATGACACAAATCCTTGAAGAAGCAACACTCGCACCTTCTTCCGTCAACATGCAACCATGGCGTTTCCTCGTCATCGATAGCGAAGAAGGTAAAGCAACACTTGCACCACTCGCGAAATTCAACCAAGTTCAAGTCGAGACATCTTCTGCTGTCATCGCCGTCTTCGGCGACATGAACGCTGTTGATCAACTCGAGAACATCTACGATACAGCTGTTGCAAAAGGACTCATGCCACAAGAAGTACGCGATCGCCAAGTACCAGCGATCCAAGGGATGTACAGCAGTGTATCGGCGAACGATTTGAAAGACAGCATCTTGATCGACTCGGGTCTCGTCTCGATGCAATTGATGCTAGTCGCTCGTGCACACGGTTATGATACAAACCCAATCGGTGGTTACGAGAAAGATCAAATCGCGGAAGCATTCGGTCTTGAAAAAGAGCGCTATGTACCGGTCATGTTGCTATCGATCGGTAAAGCAGTCGACGCTGGATATCCATCGGTTCGCCTACCAATCAACGATATCGCAGACTGGAAATAAGTTTTTCACACTATAAAAAAGAGAAAACACACAAGGGAGATTGAATAATTATGACTACTCAAACAACAACGGACTTCATGGAAATCGTCAAAGGACGCCGCTCGATTCGCAACTACGACACAAACGTAAAAATTTCAAAAGAAGAAATGACACAAATCCTTGAAGAAGCAACACTTGCTCCATCTTCAGTTAACATGCAACCATGGCGTTTCCTCGTCATCGATAGCGAAGAAGGTAAAGCGAAACTCGCACCACTCGCGAAATTCAACCAAGTTCAAGTCGAGACATCTTCTGCTGTCATCGCCGTCTTCGGTGACATGAACGCGGTCGACAGCATCGAGACAATCTACGACATGGCTGTTGAAAAAGGGCTTATGCCACAAGAAGTACGTGATCGCCAAGTACCAGCTATCAAAGGTTTCTACCGTCCAGAAGACGTTGAAACATTACGTGATAGCATCTTGATCGACTCAGGTCTCGTTTCGATGCAATTGATGCTCGTTGCTCGTGCACACGGTTACGATACAAACCCAATCGGTGGTTACGAGAAAGACCAAATCGCAGAAGCATTCGGTCTTGAAAAAGAGCGTTATCTCCCAGTCATGTTGCTTTCAATCGGTAAAGCAGTGGACGCAGGATACCCATCGGTTCGTCTACCAATCGCTGACATCGCAGAGTGGAAATAAGCGATATCACCTAGTCCGGATTCCTTTCATAGGAATCCGGCTTTTTTGTATACTCAAAGAAAAGGAGCTGTCAGTGATGTATGATGTGACGATTATCGGAGCCGGTGTGGCAGGAATTTTCCTCGCCCATCAGCTTGTTGAAGATGGGCAACGCGTCTTATTGATTGACGCCGGAAAACCAATCCGTGAACGAACGACAGAAGATGCGTATCTTGGATTCGCAGGGCTTGGCAAATCAGAAGGAAAGTTCAATTATGCGACGGGATTCGGCGGCGAACTCGTCTCAAAAATCGGTGAAGAGACAACACGACGACTGTTCCAAGAAGTCGATGATCTCTTATGTACATATGGTGGAGGTACAGTCGAGACATACTCGACGCATTCCCCTACTGTAGCGTCTCGTGCCCGTCGCGCCGGTCTGCACACGGTCGAGACGACCGTCCGTCATTTAGGCACGGCACGAACCGCTGCCGTCTTCACAGCGTTTGAAGACGCCTTATTACCACGTCTCGATGTCCGGTTCGAAACGACGATCGAGCAAATTACGAAATCGGAGCCGTTTGCGATCAAAACAGCGGACGAGATTTTCGTCAGTCAACGAATCGTGTTCGCGACGGGTCGTTCTGGTGCGGACTTTACGTTGCACCAATTAGCGACGCTTGGTGTCACCCCACAGCGGACTCGACTTGATCTCGGGGTGCGGATTGAGACGGATGAAGTACTATTTCGGACATTGTTACAGGAGACGTTCGAGACGAAGCTCGGTTACGACTCGCCTTACGGTCAAGCCGTCACCTATTGCATGAATCCGCGCGGACGGATCATCCGCAAATATCAAGAAGGACTCGTCATGCCGGATGGTCAAAATGTCCACGAGTCGGCAGACGGTTCGACAAATCTGAACTTTACACTATTTCTCCCGCGTTATTTTTCGACACTAGCGAAAGCGAATGCGTATGCCACGTGCATTATCGGAGGAATCAATCAAGGACAGGATCGCATTCTCGTTCAACGACTCGGTGATTTTCGAAAATCGCAAGCGACGACAACGGATCAATTGCTTCATAACGGAATCATCCCTTCGCTAGTTGCTTCCCCTGGAGATTTACACGTGGAAGTGCCTGCGGAAGACCTGCTCGTCTTAGACGGTTTTTTGGAGCGTCTTGAGCGACTCCTTGAGACGGAACTTCCGGAAGATACGTTACTTTACGGATTAGATGGTAAGTTTTACGCACCTATGCTTGAGACGTCAGAAACGTTTGAGACGACATGTCCCCGTGTCTATGCAATCGGGGATTGTTCCGGTGCAACGCACTCGCTTGCCCAAGCAGCCGCAAGCGGAATTCATCTCGGACATGCCTTGACACAAAACAGCCGGTCCCTCTTCGCCTAAGCGGAGAACGACCGGCTTGTCTTATTTCTTGAATGCTTCGTACACTTTCAATTGTTTCCCTTTGACCTTCGTCGTCTTCATCGCCCGGAGGACAAGCGGACCTTTCCCGTTGAGGATATCGACATACGTCAACGTATCCTGAATCGAGATGATGCCGATGTCGTCTGCTGTGACGCCTTCAATCTTCGCGATCGTTCCAACGAAGTCGACGGCACGGAGTTTTTTCTTTTTCCCGCCGTTAAAGAACAATTTCATGATGTCCGCATCAAGCTGCTCCGTTTTCGAAGAACGCGTATCTTCCGTCGCCATCTTCTCTTCGAACGCATCCGCTGTCCGCATCAAGTCCTTTTCTGTCGGTGCTTGGCGACGAGTCAGCTTCCCGTGATACTGCTCGATTTCCTTGAGACGACGTTCGTCTGCCGGCGTGACGAGACTGATCGCTTGTCCTGCTGCTCCTGCACGTCCCGTCCGACCGGTCCGGTGCACGTAACTTTCCCGTTCGACAGGGAGATCATACTGGATGACATGCGTGATGTTTTCAATATCGATGCCGCGTGCTGCGACGTCTGTTGCGACGAGAATTCGGAACTTCCCGGCACGGAAGGCTTTCATCGCATCAAGTCGATCGTCTTGTTCCATCCCACCATGGATCGCTTCAACCGGATAGTCATGTGCGCGTAGACCATTCGCGACGAAATCAACGTGTTCTTTCGTCCGACAGAAGATCATGCAACGATCCGGGTTTTCAGCGACCAGGACATCTTTTAAAATGGCGAACTTCGTCTTATCCGTCACCGGAATATAACTATGCATAATCGTTGAGACGACGGTTTCACCCGCTTCGATCCGTTTTGGTGCCTCCATGTAACGGTCACTCAACTGTTCGATGTCTTCTGGGAAGGTCGCAGAGAACAATAGTGTCATCCGCTCTTTTGGTAACTCGGACAAGATGGCATCGACTTGATCTAAGAAGCCCATATTCAGCATTTCATCCGCTTCATCTAAGACGACGTAACGGACTTTCTCAAGCGATAACGTGCCCCGCTCGATATGATCGCGTACGCGACCCGGTGTACCGACGACGACGTGTGTCTTTTGCTTGAGCTCCGTGACTTGCCCGCGGAACGGTTGCTTGCCGAAGACGGCAGTCGCTTTGATCCGCTTATAACGACCGATGTTCATGATGTCTTCTTTGACCTGCAAAGCCAGCTCACGTGTTGGCGTCAAGACTAAAACTTGTGGTTTATTTTCTTCCCACTCGACGAGTTCACACAGTGGGATCGCAAACGATGCCGTCTTTCCGCTCCCCGTCCGTGATTTGACGATGACATCTTTTCCAGATAGTACGACCGGAATGACGGATTGTTGAACTTCGGTTGGTGTCGTGTAGCCGAGTTGCTCGATTGAATCGAGAATCGGTGTGCTTAAGTTAAAATCATTGAATCGTGTACGTGTCATAGAATGTCCTCATTTCTTATCGTAAAAAAAGCTTCCCACCGAAACGATGAGAAGCCCAACGAATTATTTGGATGCTACTTTATCTTTTTTGATTTGCTTACTACGTAATTGACCACATGCCGCATCGATGTCTGTTCCGTGCTCGAGACGAACACCACAGTTCAAGCCGTTCTTTTTCAACGTATCGTAGAACGTCGTGATATCTTCAGACGTACTGCGCTGATATTGACCGTGCTCATCGACTGGGTTGTACGGAATCAAGTTGACATACGTCAGGTGACGTTTGTCTTCGAACAGTTTTGCGAGTTCGACTGCATGTTCTTTTTGGTCGTTGACGCCACGAAGCAAGATGTACTCGATCGTGATTTTACGGTTCGTCGTTTGAACGTAATAATCGATCGCTGGCATCAATTTCTCAAGCGGGATCGCCCGGTTGATTTTCATGATTTGCGTACGCAATTCATTGTTTGGTGCGTGAAGTGAGATCGCTAAGTTGACTTGGAGTTTCAAGTCAGCAAACTTGTAGATCTTGTCTGCCAAACCACTTGTTGAAACCGTGATGTGACGCGCGCCGATCGCAAGACCATTGTGGTCCTTGATGACGTTCAAGAAGTCGACCATGTTGTCGAAGTTATCGAACGGTTCACCGATACCCATGACGACGACGTGGCTGACACGTTCTTCGTTACCGACGGCATCGAGGTGATGCTGGACGTTCATGATCTGCTCGACGATTTCGCCTGCTGACAAGTCACGGCTCTTCTTGATGAGACCACTTGCACAGAAGCTACAGCCGATGTTACAGCCAACCTGCGTCGTAACACAGACAGAAAGACCGTACTTATGACGCATCAGAACCGTTTCAATCAAGTTGCCATCATATAATTTGAAAAGGAACTTGATTGTTCCGTCTGCTGATTCTTGCTTGACCGCTTCTGTCATCGAGTCAATCGTAAAACTCTGATCTAACAACTCAAGGCAATCCTTGTTGACATTCGTCATTTCCGCGAAAGTCGTGACACGTTTACGGTAGAGCCAGTCCCATACTTGTTTGGCACGGAATGGTTTGTGCCCTTGATTCGATAACCATTCTGTCATCTGCTCAAGCGTTAATCCATAAATGGATGGTTTATTCATTTCGAAAGACCTCATTTCTTTTTCCAGAACTACAACATTCCTTTATCTTAGTAAAAATCAGCGCGTGACGCAACGTTCAAATCCTAAATGTTCACTTTCTGTAAAGTTTTTACGCCACTTTCGATCAAATCGACAGACTCCGACGCCCGAATTGAACAAATGCCCCGGTCAAGAACACGAGACAGAGGATGAGTAAAAGAATGGAGTGAAGAAGAAAATGATCGGTTCCTTCTAATAGTTGCGTCGTGTTGAATAAGGAGAAGACGGATAGATAACGGAGCCACTCAGTCTTGTCACTTAGTTCCGACAGAATCGTCAAGACGATCGATAGAACCAGTACACTACCAGCAAGCGAAAAAGCACGACGTTCTTCATCAAATAACGTCGCAACGAATAACGTAAAGGCACCGATCGCCAAGAGTAACAATAGCGCATTGAGTTGAATCCGCCATAAGATGACGTCATTGATTGAAATATCTGTCATCCACCAGTCAGCCACCATCAAGACAAGTCCATTCAGTCCTACGAGAACCATACTTGCGATACCCATGACGATCGCGACAGCAAACGTATACGCATTCCGTGTGATCGGGGCTGCGAGATAGACGATCAGCTCTCCGTTGTCGATCGGTCGCGCAACGAGGCGCGCTGCTAATGAGAGCAGGAATAGACTCGCAATGACTTGAAAAATCAGTCCATAATAGTTCCCACCGAGCAGATCCAGTACATTATCGAATCCTGTCACCTTATCGTATTGAAATGCTTTTAAGACCTCCGGAGGTAACGCTTCTAGCTTCGCTTCTAGCAAACCGGTCTTCATCATCGATGGATAAAGCAACGCAAGCATCAATAAGTAGAGACTCGTTCCAATCGCGTAAGCAAGCACGGGCTTTCTGACCTGCTTGAATAAAGAGCGGATCAGCACTATCACGACGATTCCTCCTCTCCATAATAATGCAAGAAGACCTGTTCTAAATCATCTGCTGACGGACGAATCAGCCGTACATCATACTGGGTCAAATAAGCGATCGCCTGATTTAAGCTCAGTGTCTCGTCCGTTTGAAAACTGACTTCCAGCCGCTTCGATTCAACACCGACTTGCATCGCGAACTGTGCCGCCTCCACCTCCGTTCGGAAGACGATCGTGTATGTCTTTCGACTCGATCGAACCAACTCATGAATATCCGATTCGACGATGATGCGCCCTGCTTTGATTAAAGCCGCTCGATCGCACGATTTTTCCATCTCCGGAAAGTGGTGTGAACTCATCAGAATCGCTTTTCCAGCATGCTTCTCCTGTTCGATCCACTCTAAAAAACGCTCCTGCATCAAAGGATCCAGTCCACTGGTCGGCTCATCAAGGAGATAGACGGGTGCGTCCTTCATAAAGCAACCGACAAGTGCCAGTTTTTGTTTCATCCCTTTTGACATCTTACGGATTTTTGTCTTCGTCTCAAAGGGAAAGCGTTTCAACAACAGTTGTCGCCGTGCCGGATCGCTACGGTGTAGTCGTTGCATCAAATCCAGCATGTCTGCTCCCGTCATGTCTCCAGGCAAACTAATTTCTCCCGGCAAATAACCGACCAATTGCTTCACTTCTTTACTTTGCTTCCAGCAATCAAAACCACCGATCGTCGCCTTTCCATCGTCCGCAGCCAGTAGTCCCATCAAATGTCGGAGTGTCGTTGATTTTCCAGATCCGTTTGGTCCGATGAAACCGAATATCGTACCCGGATCAACTGTAAAACTGACATCAAATATCCCACGCCCCGGTGCAAACTCTTTCGTGACATGCTCCAAACGGATCATCATCCGACCTCCTCATCCCCTATTTTTCTCATCACTGTATTCATACCCGTTTTGAAGCAGTTTGTTCGGATCAAAGCGATAGATGACGAACCGCTCGTCATGATTTTTTTCATAGAGGTCTCGTAATCGAATCTCATCGACTTGCTCGAATACGGTATGTCGCTCTAAATATTCCCGGTATTCATCGGTCGGGTAATACAAGATGAGATCAACCGAGCGCGAGGACCGCTCGACCGAACTTAAGATGTGATCGACTACTTTCATGAAAATTTGAGAAGAGAATGGATTAAAGAAATAAAACTTGTTCGCATCCTCCGGAATGACGTATTGCTCGGCATACGCTTGTTCAAATCGTACACTTCCGGAACGTCGCTTCCGTCGACTTTGATAGTTCACCATATTCTGGAGCGCGTCCTCATAAAATTGTCCGTTCATCTCGATTCCGATGACGGAACAATCGAATCGGTCGTGTAAGTAAAAGTTCAAACGCCCTTTCCCACACCCGAAATCAATGACAGTGTCCTGTTTTTGAAACAGATACGTTTCGCATAATTCGTCTAGTGCCGCATAAGGCGTTGGTTCATATCGATTGTAGTGACTAAACACACCGTAAAGGTGTTGCATCTCAATGGTCTCGATTCGTAATCGTTGATCATATTCCTGTTCATTCATTGTCGTTTGTTCCTTCTTTCCGGCATTCTTGCCTTCATCGTACTATACTGAAGAAGTACGTTACTCGTTTTTTGAAAGGGGATTTCATGATGATCGTCGTTACGAACCGGATTAAAGTCAAAAAAGGGATGGCTGCAGCTCTCGCTCCTCGTTTTACGCGTCCAAGTGGACTTGATACGATGGACGGATTCATCCGCGTCGAGGTCTTATTGACGCAAAACATCGAAGAACATGATGAGATGAACGTCAACATGTACTGGGAAGACATGAAGAGTTTTCAAGCATGGCGGGAGAGTGACGATTTCAAAGCGTCACATAGTCGACCTGCGAGTAGTGAGGCAGGAGAATCGCCAATGCTCGGCAGCGAGATTCTGACCTATGAAGTTGCCTCGGTCAAAGAACGCGCATGATTTACTAAAAGGACTCGTCTTGAGTCCTTTTTTATATACCTATACACAAATAGTGAAAGGGTTGAATTGTCTCAAATGGTATTATTTGTTATCATAGTGCCATTACAGAGAGAGAGGGTCCTTCATGAATTCATTAACTATATTTGAACAAGCCATTCGTAGCTTACCTGATGATCGTACGTTACGACGTGATGAATTATGGACGGATGATTTTTTATTGCAACAGGAGAACGAACTGACCGTCTATTACTCTCCGATTGGAGAATATGTCAATGCTGAAGCAAAAGTCGTCATCATCGGGATCACACCAGGTTTTGAACAGATGCGAATCGCTTTCGAAGAAGCGACGGACGCACTCCATCATGGTGTTTCATTAGAAGAGACGGCACGCCTCGTCAAATATACAGCAAGCTTTGCTGGAACGATGCGACGTAACCTCGTTCAGATGCTCGATACACTCGAACTTCCAGCATTGCTCGGAATCGAGACGACGGCTAGCTTATTTCATCAACATCAAAAATTATTGCAACCGACGTCACTGTTAAAGCAACCCGTCTTTTATCGCGAAAAGAATTACTCGGGTCATCAACCGAAGATCAATCGCAGCCCTTTATTGAGGCACTACGCGGAAGAACACTTCGTCGCTGAAATCAATCAATTACGCGAACCGGCGCTATTGATTCCGCTTGGTCGGGTCGTCGAGACGCAAGTCCGCGGATTGATTCATGATGGACGAATCGAACAGCATCAGCTTCTTTCCGGCTTCCCCCACCCATCTGGCGCGAACGGTCATCGAAAAAAACAATTCGAGGAAAACCAAGCCTATTTGATGAAACAGCTCATTCAACATTTTGCCGAATAAACAACTTTATCTTAAATTATCAGAATATATGGTTGAATCGCTTCTGAAATACATGATAAAGTGTCCATAAGAACAGAATATGACTATTCTATCGATGAGGTAGAGGCGCGATTTCAATTAGTACTTAGTCCGAGGATGACAACGAAGACGACTACAGGAAAGGTGACATCGCCGAAATGACAGTATGTGTCGAGCATGCCGTCGTTGGTCGATTCGGGAAACACCCGATCGATTGCCATACATAACAATTGTATGGAGCGCTCCAATTCGGCTAAGAAAGACGCATCCAGCGAGGGTGTCGGCTTTGTTGCCGGTGCCCTTGCTTTTTTTGTGCCGCAGGGTCTCATCTTTAAGCCATTTATTAAAGAGGAGGATATTTTTCATGGTCAACTATTCAGATTCCATCATTGCCCTTGTACCTGCTTTACTAGCTATCTTATTAGCCATCTTTACGCGAAAGGTCGTTCTTTCGTTAGGTGTCGGCATTCTCGTCGGCGCCCTGTTACTCCACCGTTTTAACCCGATCGATACGGTAACCTATCTCGGCAAGAACATCTTCAGCCTGTTTTGGGCAGACGGTGCCTTGAACGAGTGGAACGTCTTATTACTTGTCTTCTTGTTATTGCTTGGCGTCCTTTCCACATTGATTCAGACATCAGGTGGCGCTCGCGCCTTCGGTGAATGGGCTGCTACGCACGTCAAAACGGCGCGTGGTGCACGCTTAGTTGCCTTCGGACTCGGTATCTTGATTTTCATCGATGATTACTTCAACAGTCTCGCTGTCGGAAACGTTAGTCGTCCGTTAACAGATCGCCGCGGTGTCTCACGAGCAAAGCTTGCCTATTTGATTGACTCAACGGCTGCACCTGTTTGTGTCATCAGTCCGCTTTCGAGTTGGGGAGCATTTATCATCTCCATCATCGCCGGTATCTTAACGACGCACTCGATTACGGATTACTCAGCGTTTAGTGCCTTCATGATGATCGTTCCAATGAACTTCTATGCGATTTTCGCGTTACTGTTAACACTTTACATCGCTTACTCTGGCGTCTCTGTCGGACCGATGAAACAACATGAACACCGTGCCGCGAAAGGTGAACTTTTTGATGCCTCAAAAGGAACACCGATGGGGATGGCAAAAGAGGTCAACGAACATACGAACGGAAAAGTCCGGGATCTCGTCGTTCCGATCGTCGTTCTCGTCATTGCTACAATCAGTGCGTTACTCGGAACAGGTGCTCAGGCACTTGCTGCCGACAATCGCCCGTTTACTTTAATTGGAGCATTTGAGGCAACAGACGTCACACGTTCACTCGTCGCAGGTGTCTTCATCAGTTTAATCGTCGCTTTCCTGATGCTGATCGGACGAAAAATTCCGGGTCGCGATTACCGTGCAAGCATCGTCGCTGGTATGCGTTCGATGTGGCCAGCAGTCGTGATTCTGTTATTCGCTTGGACGATCATCGCTGTCATCGGTGACATGAAAACCGGTGACTATCTTGCAAGCTTCATCAGCAACTCGATTTCTGCTTCGTACTTGCCGTTCTTATTATTCTTGATTGCCGGCTTGATGGCATTCTCGACAGGAACAAGTTGGGGCACATTCGGGATCATGTTGCCAATCGGTGCGGATCTCGTCATGGCTGTCGATGCCTCACTCTTGTTACCGACGCTTGCTGCCGTTCTTGCTGGATCTGTCTTCGGTGACCATTGTTCACCGATTTCCGATACGACGATCCTCAGTTCGACAGGGGCTGGATCACATCATATCGACCACGTTACGACACAGTTACCGTATGCGCTAGTCGGTGCCGTCACTGCAGCAGTCGGTTATTTAGTCATCGGTTTCACGGAGTCTTCGGTCTTCGGTTTCATCGGAGCTCTTGTCACATTCGTACTCTTCATCGTCGTCTTGAACGTTCTCTCAAAAAAAGGAGAAACCGCTTCGGATTTACAGACGGATTAATGTAGCATTTTACGAAAAAAGGCATTGGATGCGCGCATCCAATGCCTTTTTTATATCTATTCGTTTCACACCATCAGTAAACACACATCATTCGCAAACGCTACTGGATCCTCGAGTGGAAGCCCTTCGACAAGCAATGCTTGTTGATACATCAGTTTGGTATAGCGCTCGAATTTCGAACGATCGTTTTGATACGCCGTTTCAAGAGAGTGGAATACCGCGTGTGACGGATTCAATTCAAGAATCTTGACCGCTTCTACCCCTTCGTTATTCGGCATCGCCTTCAGGATTTTCTCCATCTCGATCGAGACGGCGCCATCCGTCGCAAAACAGACGGGATGCGATTTGAGACGCGTCGATGCCTTAACTTCCTTGACTTGTCCACTTAGCACTTCCTGCATCGCTTGGAACATCTCTGCTTGTGCGTCCGTCGTCTCCGCTTCTTCTGCTTCAATCCCTAGATCGCTGCTCGTGACCGACTTGAACGTCTTCTCGTTGTACGTCACGAGCATCTGGATCGCGAACTCATCGATCTCTTCCGTGAAGTACAAGATGTCGTATCCTTTATCACGGACGAGCTCGGATTGTGGTAACTTATCTAAACGATTCGTACTCTCACCAGCGGCGTAGTAGATATGCGCTTGATCTTCTGGCATCGCTGCGACGTATTCCGCGAGTGTGATCAACTTCTTCTCCTTCGCCGAGTAGAAGAGGATGAGGTCCTGCACCTGTTCCTTGTGCATGCCGTAATCATTGTACATACCGAACTTCAGCTGACGTCCGAACGCTTGATAGAACGTTTCGTACTTCGCGCGATCTTCACGCAAGAGGGCTTCAAGTTGTGTCTTGATCTTACTTTGGATGTTTTTCGCGATCAGCTTCAATTGACGATCGTGTTGTAGAAGTTCACGCGAGATGTTGAGCGATAAGTCCTCCGAGTCGACCATTCCTTTGACGAAACTGAAATGGTCCGGCAGCAAGTCACTGCATTTTTCCATGATCAAGACACCATTCGCATAAAGCTCGAGACCTTTTTCAAATTCCTTCGAATAATAATCGTACGGTGCCTGCTCCGGAATGAATAAGATCGATTGATAACGAACGGCACCATCGACACTGATATGAATGTGTTTTGCCGGTGTGTCAAAACCATACCGCTTCTCTTGGTAGAAGTTCGTATAGTCCTTGTCTGTCAATTCCCGTTTGTTCTTCCGCCAGATCGGCACCATGCTGTTGATCGTCTTGACGACTTCGACCTCTTCCGTCTCATCACTGCCTTCGATTGGCTGACGTTCGAGTTCCTTCATCTCGATCGGATAACGGATGAAGTCCGAGTATTTTTTGATGATACTGCGCAAACGATATGTCTCGAGGTATTCGTCATACGATTCTTCTTCCTCGTTCGCCTTGATGTGGAGCGTAATCTCCGTTCCGACGGTTTCTTTGTCGACCTCCTCGATCGTATAACCTTCGACACCACGAGATTCCCATTTATAAGCGACTGCACTGCCGAACGGTTTCGTAACGACGGTGACGACGTCTGCGACCATGAATGCAGAATAGAATCCGACACCGAATTGACCAATGATATCATGACCATCTTGTGCCTCGTTCTCTGCCTTGAAGGCAAGCGATCCACTCTTCGCGATCGTACCGAGATTCTCTTCTAGTTCTTCTTTCGTCATTCCGATTCCCGTATCACGAATGATCAGTTGACGCGCTTCTTTGTTTGGTTCAATCGTAATTTTGTAGTGTTCCTTCTCGAACGAAATCGTCTCGTCCGTCAATGCTTTATAGTACATCTTATCCATGGCGTCACTTGCATTCGAGATCAATTCGCGCAGGAAAATCTCCTTATGCGTATAGATGGAATGAATCATCATCTCCAGCAATCGTTTTGATTCCGCCTTAAATTGTTTCGTTTCCATGCTCATTCTGCCTCCCTTTTTTAGCACTCAATCATATAGAGTGCTAATTCATCTCCTATTATTAGGGAGTTCGAAATATCTGTCAATCTCCTTTTTCACTGTATGTCGCGACTTTTTCAAAGACAATCTCTCCAATTTGACGTAAGTGCTCTGCTGACCCGTAGGTGCCATGACTGACGCCGTTTTCATCCTTTCGATTACCGAGACCGATGAACTGCTCACTTGGTTTGAAGTGGAGCCCGACAACGGGTACCTGAAATCGTGACGAGACGCCGACTTGAAAAATCGCGTCCGGATAATCCGTCGGTCGATAGATCGTCCAATCGATGTCTGGTTCAAGCTTCGCAAATCGTTCCGTGTGTTCCTTCCCGAGCAGGATGATTCCTTTTATCGAAAACAGTTCGAGCAGGCGTAACAAAAATGTCTGACCGAACGGACTATCTTCCAACACTCTGCGTTCTTTGATTGCTCCCATGTAGTGGTGTGTCGGAAACGGGAAAAAATCCAAGTGAATGACTGGATCAAACGTCTTCTCGTAAAACGACGCACCCAATCCATTCAAGAATCCTTCGAGCTTACCGCCACCTGGTCGACCGAACCAGGTTCGGTACACATTTGGTTGTTTGAAGTAACGATTGAAGCGTCGGATCGATTCCGTCAATGTCTCTTCTTGTAAATACGCATTCCACGTCATGGATTGTGGACGTATGAAAAGTGGACCGTGCTCGTCAAATCGTAATGCACCTGTTCGGTCTAAAAACTGCGATCGGGATGGGTTCGTCGCGATCGTTACCCAACTGCTACGCGTCGCATCACCAAACCAGAGGACAGGTGTCGTTTGGTCGATCAATTCACTTGCAAATGCACTCTTCTCGAGTGTCATTTGGTACTGGACGGCTTCGTGTAATAATTTTTTGGCAAGATGCCATTGATCGGATGTCAGCGTTCTCATCTCCCTTTTTACAGCGATTGTGCTGTTGTAGATGTACCCCCTATCCACCAACACTAGACGCATCGATGGGTTTAATCTCTATTTCTCCGGGAATGTTTCATAAGGTGAACGATATGACTTAGGAGGGATTTAGCAATGGGTAGACTCGAGCAAAAAGTAGCTGTCATTACCGGCTCGGCAACAGGGATTGGACAAGCGACCGCCCTTGTCTTCGCAGAACAGGGAGCAACGGTCATCTGTGCCGATGTCTCACTTGAAAAAGCACAACAAACAGTAGAACAGATTACACAACACGGTGGAAAAGCGGAAGCCGTCCATGTTGACGTCTCAGACGTCGAGAGTGTCGAGCAACTTGCGAAGCACATCAAAGAGACATACGGTACGGTCGACGTCCTCTTCAATAATGCCGGAATCGATGAACAAGGCGGGAAAGTCCATGAGTATCCCATCGATCTCTTCGATCGGATCATCGCGGTCGACTTGCGCGGTACATTCCTCGTCAGTAAATTCTTGATTCCACTCATGCTTGATAACGGTGGTTCAATCATCAATACATCATCGATGTCTGGTCGTGCAGCTGACTTGAACCGGTCCGGTTATAACGCAGCGAAAGGCGGGATTGCGAACTTCACACGCGCGATGGCAATCGATTATGCGCGTCATGGCATTCGTGTCAATTCGTTGTCGCCAGGAACAATCGAAACACCACTCATCGATACACTTGTTGGTGAAAAAGAAAAAGAGCAAGGTAAACAGTTCCGCGATGCGAACGCTTGGATCACACCACTCGGACGACTCGGTAAACCACGCGAGATGGCAACGGTCGCCCTCTTCCTTGCTTCTGACGACAGCTCATATGTCACAGGTGAGGACATCACAGCAGACGGCGGTATCATGGCTTATACATGGCCGGGAGAGATGTTAATCGATTCGAAATGGAAAGACGAAGCAGAAAAAAGTGAATGAGCAAGGTACGGTGTAACCCTCTGGTTGCACCGTTTTCTTTTATCTCAAGACGTTCAGCCCCGTAAATTATTTTACGAATTCGTTTACCTCCCTGAAGTATTTTTATCAGGGTACAGGATAGGTAAAGGGGGAAATACTTATGCAAACAGCAATTACTTACTTACAACGGTGTCTTCAAATTCCAAGCGTCAACCCAATGGACGGAGAAGAAGTCGTCGCACGTTATGTGTACGATGTACTGGTTGATCATCAGATCTCGACAGAATGGATTGAAGTCTCACCAAAACGAATCTGTCTCGTCGCGATCGTTCCTGCGAGCGAGGAATTTTCACGTCCTGCTGTACTCGGATTATCTGGTCATCTCGATACGGTTCCTGTCCAAGGAGACGGCTGGACGAAAGATCCATACGGTGGTGAAATCGAAGACGGACGCATTTATGGTCGTGGGGCTTCAGATATGAAATCAGGTGTCATGGCGATGGTGCAAGCGCTCATTCAATACAAGGAACGTCAAAACCGTCCGAACACCGTCAAACTTCTGATTACATCCGATGAAGAGAATGGAATGACAGGAGCTCGTCATTTGACCGAACAAGGGTATGCGGATGATTTAGATGCTCTACTAATCACAGAACCGACGAGTGGGATGATCGGTTATGCACAAAAAGGTGTCGTCGGGATCGAAGTGACATGCCGCGGGAAAAGTGCACACAGTTCTGCCCCGCAACTGGGACGTAATGCGATTGATGACATGTATCGTGTCATTCAGGAAGTGAAATCGGAACGCTTCTCGATCACGACGAATCATCACTCGGCACTCGGTCCGGTCGTAGCGTCAATCACATCGATTTCAGGAGGCGAGGGACCAAACGTCGTTCCGAGTCAGGCTTCGTTTTATATGGATATCCGGACGATTCCTGGATTCGGTCGAGCGGACGTACTTGCTGCCTTTACGGATATTGAGCGTCGACTTGTTGTAGAAGATCCCGACTTTGACATGAGCGTGACCGTCATTAAGGATATTCCTTCTTGTGAAACCGATGAACAAGCACCTTTCTTACAACAGATCGCAGATACGATGGAACAGGTCAGCGGCGTGACACCACGAAAAATCGCCATCCCAGGTGGAACGGATGGTGCGATGTTCAGCCAAGCGAAAAAAGCATTTCCGATTGCGATTGCTTCTTTCCATGATTTTCGTCTCGCGCATCAAGTCGATGAGTCGATTCCGTTATCCGAGTATGAACAAACGATTGCGTTTTGCTTCAACTTGATCAACACACCATTACATCAATCACTTCCATCGCTTTAAATAAAAAAGGAACGACTTTCAGGTGCAATACCTAAAGTCGTTCCTTTTACTTTTACTGTGTTTAGTTTAGTACACACCAAGCTGTGCCAACGCCTCACTTAAATAACTTTGATCACTACGAAACTCTTGACTTGTTCGTCCGTCAGACCAACTGATGAAAACACGACCAAGCCGGTCATATCGTAAACGGAGACGAATCACGCCCTGCTCGAATACGACTTCACCGTGTAACGACTCATGGACGCGAGCAAAGGCACGGATGAACAGATCATATTCGTCAAATGAAACTGAAATGTTGTGTTCACTATCTTGTCCCTTCATCTGAATCGTTAGTTCTTCTTGTGTTGGATAGACATGTAAGATGTCCCATGATACACTGCTTTCTTCTCCTCGAAACACGATGCGATGCTTCATTCGATTTCCACCTCTGAGCCACAGGATATTTACTAGCACTTCTCGAAAGTAATCAATATCTTTTTCATTCGAAAGGAGTCTGCTTATGCCTGATACGCCAAAGACAGGTCCTACCGAACAGTCCGTTGATGCCTTTCTGGCACAAGTCGAACCACCACTACGTCAAGCAGATGGTATCACGTTACGTCAGTTCTTCGAAGATGTCACGGGATACGAAGCCGTCATTTGGGGGTCTTCCTTGATTGGTTTTGGTGCCTATCATTATCGCTATGCCTCTGGTCACGAGGGCGACAGCTTTTATGTCGGCTTTTCTCCGCGCAAGACGAACCTCGTCCTTTACCTCGCGCTTGGTGAAGACGATGTATCGGAACGACTGCTTGCCACTCTCGGTACGTATCGACGCGGCAAGTCCTGCCTCTACGTAAAACGACTGACTGACATCGATTTAAACGTCCTTCGGGAAATGATTGAGCACTCGATCCGCACGTTAAAAGACATGTACCCGTCTTGATTTCAATCAAAAACAGCCGAAGCGGATTCGCTTCGGCTGTTTTTTGAAATTAATGTCCGCCTTCTGTCCGATCGATATGGCGAATGTGTTTGAGATTGACCCCGATGATGATGACGGATAAGAGGACGAAGCCACTCCCGACATAAAATGGTAAGTTTGCGTTGAAGATTTCAGCCAATTTCCCGGCCATGAATGGCGCGATGGCTGCCCCGAGAAAACGTAGGAAACTGTATGCCGCAGATGCTGTCGAACGTTCGACAGGTGCTGCGTCCATGACAGCTGTCGTGATGAGCGTGTTGTTATTCCCAAGCACGGCTCCCGCCAAGATGACACAGACGATGACGACGGCTGGTGTTTCCGTGAAGATCCCCATTAATAGAAGCAAGATTGCGAATGTGATCAACATCATGACCATCGCTTTGATTGTTCCGAACCATTGTTTCAGTTTCGGAGCCGTTAAGACCGATGTGATCGCAAGCAACATTCCCCAACCGAGGAAAACGAATCCGAGTCCTTGCGCTGGTAGTTTCATGACGAATGGTGCATAGGCCATGATCGTAAAGAACCCAACGTTATAAAGTGCCGCCACGATCCCGAGCGTCAAGAGTGAACGATGCTTCATCGCTTGAAACGGTGCATTTAATGATAACTTCTGTTTCGGTGCGACAGATGCTGCTGGTTTTGGCATCAAGAAGAGCAAGACGAGGAATGCGATGACCATGATTGTCGCAACACCCATGAATGGAGCGCGCCATGTGATCGAACCGAGCGTTCCACCTAACAATGGTCCAATCGAAATCCCGAGACCAACGGCTGCTTCATATAAAATGATCGCTTTTGCTGTTCCGCCTGATGATAGCGAAACGATCGCAGCGAGTGCTGTTGCGACGAACAAAGCGTTCCCAAGTCCCCATCCCCCGCGTAACGCGACGAGCGTCCAAATGCTGTCTGCTTGCGAAGCAAAACCAGCAACGATTGCGATGACGGCAATCCCGAGCATCAATGTTCCTTTTTGACCAATCCGTGATGAGATCGCGCCTGTAATTAACATCGCGAATGCCATGACGGCGTTATAACTTGTAAATAAGAGCGTTACTTCACTTTTTGACGCTTCTAAATTCTCGGCAATCGTCGGTAAGACAGGATTGACGAGCCCCATTCCCATGAATGCTGTAATACTGGCGAAAAAGACTGCCCAGACAGCAACCGGTTGATGGAATAATCCATGTTTGCTTTCTGCTAATACCGTTTCCGGCTCAAGCGTCGTTGTTTTTTCAGCAAGTGCCATAGTGTCCCTTCTTTCTATTGAATGTGTTACATGAACTGTTTAAACGAATGGCGAATGACGTCGCCTCGACTAATAATCCCAACAAGACGTCCTGCTTTAAGGATTGGAAGCTTTTTGATCCGTTTTGCGCCAAGTGTCGCCGCAATCTCTTCCATTTCGGTGTCAGCGTCCGCTGTTACGACTTTCCGGCGTGCCAGTTCCATGACAGGTCGGTTCAAGATATGACGAATCCGGTCTTCATAATCTTCTTCGTCTCCTTTGATGACATCTACATATAAGAATGTATCGACGATGATGTCCTTGTGTTTTCCGATCGCGCGCATGATATCTCCGTCACTGATATATCCGACGACTTCTTGCTCAGCATTGATGACAGGAACGCCGCTAATACCAGACTGAATGAATCGTTCGATGACCGTCCGAATCAGATCTGTATCGTTTACCGTGATGACTTCTTGTTTCATCGACTCATTAGCTTTCATCTGAATTCTCCTTTGTCGTTCGTTTCTCATATAAAAAGTTGTATGATACAATTAAAAGAACAAAAATGATTGTATAATACAACTACAACTCTGTCAAGCCTCCTGCTTTTCGGATTGACAGCTTATCCACATTGGGTAATCATGAGGGACAGAGAGACTTTTTTGAAAGGGGAGATACCCGATGTCTCAACAAGCACTCGAAACCATTGAATTGGAGTTAGCGATCCTGATCCGGCGCTTGACGACAGCGACGGCAGACAATCGTAATTTGGATCGTGCTTCCTACCTGTTACTGCGACAATTAGCGGATTCCGGTAAGGTCGGTGTTAAAACACTTGCCCGTGAACTTCAGCTTGATGTCTCGACCGTCAGTCGCCAAGCTGCGGCACTCGATCAGAAGCAACTTGTTGAAAAAGTAAAAGATCCGACAGATGGACGTGCCTTCTTCTATCACATCACAGATAAAGGACAAGAAGAGCTCACGATTTACCGGACAGCGCGCCTCGCGAGCATCGAACGTCTCCTGACGGACTGGCCATCGGATGATGCCGAAGATTTTGGACGCCTGCTCCAACAATTTAATCGTGCCTTGCGCGAACGATAACGGAATCACACCATTAAAAAAACGGATGCGAAATCAATCGATTTCGCGTCCGTTTTTTCGTCATTATTCATGATGTATGAGTAACCTGACAAACCGAACGAATTTGTGCGATGTGTTCAGGTGACGTTCGGCAACAACCACCGATCAATCGTGCCCCTGCCTCATACCATGTCTTCGCGACGGTTTGGAACGACGTACACTGATTCGTACCCGACCATGTTTTTGCGACCGGATCATAGACCTCACCAGAGTTCGGATAGACGATGATTGGCACGTCCGTCAACGCCTTGACGTGACGGATAAAGTCAGTCGCGTAAGATGCCGGAAAACAATTTGCACCGATTGCTGCCAGTTGCGGGTGTTGTCCAACCGTCTCAATACACGTCGCAAGTGCCGTTCCTTCACTGATATGTGTCGCATCTTGAAGCGAGAACGTCAGCCAAGCAGACACTTCTGGGTACGCTTCAAGTATCCGGAACAACACGACCGCTTCCTCGAGCGACGGAATCGTCTCGAATGCCAGCAGATCCGCTCCTGCTTCAATCAACGCTTCGATACGTGGTCTGTGAAAGGCTTCTAGCACATCTGCTGACACCCCGTAATGACCGCGATACTCAGAGCCATCTGCTAAGTAGGCACCATAAGGACCCACTGATCCCGCGATTAATGCGTCACTCTTTCCGCTACGCGAGCGTGCATTTTGCGCCAAGGTGACTGTTTTTCGAATCAGCGCCTGTGCTTCCTCTGTCTTAATATGACGTTGCTTGAATCCTTCAATACTTGCTTGATAGCTTGAAGTGATGGCAACATCGGCACCTACTTCAAAGTAGTCACGATGGACGTGTTCGATCTGTTCCGGTGCTTCGATTAAGAGACGTGCTGACCAAAGCGGGTCGTTCAGGTCGAATCCCTTCTGTTCAAGTTCGGTTGCAAGGGCACCATCTAAAATGAGAAAGGGAACTTCCTGTAATCGTTGATCAACTGGATTTTTGATTCGGGACATCTTCAACACTCCGTTTCTGAGAAGAATTCGTGAACGCATGAACGACATAACAGATCACGATGAATGGAATACCACAGTACAAGGCAATGCGTTGGGTCGGATCAAATCCGATACCAATCAGGGAAATCAAACAAACGACGAAAGCAACGATCGGGACGAATGGAAAGAGTGGTGTGCGATAGACCAATTCGTCGACCGTATGCCCTTCACGGAGGAATTGTTTCCGGAAGCGATACTGGGCAACGCTGATACTCATCCAAACGACGACGACAGCGAGACCGGAAATCGAGACGAGCGCAATATAGACACTTCCTGCTGCATAGATGCTAGACAGCAAGGCAAGTCCTCCGCCAAGCATGCTGAACAATACGGCTCGTAGTGGCACCCCATTTGGCGTCACCTGGGCGAAGAAGCGTGGAATCATGCGTTCGTTCGCAAGCGACCAGAGCATCCGAGAGGCGGCGTAAAGTCCAGAGTTCGCTGCCGACAAGATCGCTGTCAAAATGACGAAGTTCATCACGTCTGCTGCGTAAGGAATTCCGATTCGTTCAAACACGGCGACGAACGGACTTTCGAGTACGCCTTTCCCTTCCGTTGGCAACAAGACGGCTAACACGATGATCGTACCGACGAAAAAGAGAACCAGTCGTAAAATCGTCGTCCGGATCGCAAGCGGAATCGTCCGTTTCGGATCGACTGCTTCACCTGCTGCTACACCGATCAGTTCCGTTCCCGAGTAAGCAAAGTTCACGGCAAGCATCGTCATGAAGATGACGAAAGCGCCATTTGGGAACAACCCGCCTTCGGTTAACGAAGAAAAGAATGGAGCCGGACTACCATCTTGCAGTGGAATGAAGCCGACGATCGCTCCCGCACCAAGTAAAATGAAAGCAATGATCGTCACGACCTTAATCGCTGAAAACCAAAACTCGACTTCAGCGAACACGCGGACCTTCAAGACGTTGATACCAAGGATCATCGCAGCGAATAAGGCGCTGAACACCCACACCGGAATCGACGGGAACCAACGTTGCATCAAAATACCTGCTGCCGTGAATTCTGAACCAAGGGCGACCGTCCACGTCAGCCAGTAGAGCCAGGCGACTGTGTAACCGGTACCGGGTCCGATGTAATTCGTTGCGTATTTATGAAATGAACCGGTTTCCGGCATGTGCACGGCGAGTTCACCGAGACTTAACATAACTAAGTAGACGACGACTGCCCCAATCAAATACGACAAAATCGTCCCGACCCGTCCTGCTTGTTCTAACGTATAACCTGTACTTAAAAACAATCCTGTTCCAATGACACCACCTAACGACAGCATAATCAGATGACGTGATTCCATCTTGCGTCGAAAAGCCCCACTCGTTTTCATGAATTCGTTTCCTCCTCATTCCACCTATTTCAAACAAAAAACGCATCCTCACGGATGCGTCGGTCGACAATTCGGAAATCTTATCGATCGGGTGCAGCACCCGCAGGAATTAGCACAGTATCTTTCGACCTGTTGCTGAGGTTTCATAGGGCCAGTCCCTCCACCTCTCTGGATAAGTATGTAATTGTTCCTAACCCTATCAAGTCTTTTTCGAATTGTCAACACAATTCAGAATACTTCTACCCAAAAAACATTCCGCATCGTATCGTTCCGGAATGTTTGGAGGTCTTATTTTTTGGCGAATAAATCCGCTGTTTTCAAGGCTGCACGAACCGCTTTCCGGTTCAATGTCCCTTGCTGATGTTTCATTTTCTTCGTTTGGGCAGCCAGTTGCGCTTTGAGCGCCGCAATCTCTTGATCCTTTTGAGCCGTTCCTGTTTGTTTCTGCAATGCTTTGATTTTCTTATCTTTTTCAGCTAATTGTGCTTTTGTTTGTTTTTGCGCATCCGCAATCTTCTTCTCTTGTTCCGGGAAGAACCGTTCGAAACGGGCGACTGCTTCTTCAAGACTTACGCCAGAAATCGGCTGGACTGGTGGGAGCAACTCAGTTTGCGCCATTTGACGGTCAAACGGTACATTCTCAGGATAGTTCGTCTCTTGATAGATATGCTCAAGATCATTCACGTTCAAGAAGTCAACGAAGTTGTCGAAGTTACGCGCTTGAACACGTGCTGGACTTTGGAAGTCAGCGTTGGCTACGATGTCGGATAATTGTGTATCCGCTTTGATGTCGTTCGCCCAAATGTGCGTCAATTGATGGTAATCCGTCAATTCGCGCATCCGTGCATCTTTTGGAATGAGGATACTCGGCGTACCCGCAAGCGTCGCTGTGATGTTTCCGTGCAAGCGCGCACCAAAACTAAGGTCTGCTTGTCCGATGAAATCGAACCATGTCTGTGCGTTCAAGAAGAAACGGACCCGATCATTCATATAAGCAGGATCCGACATCTTCACCGGATAGTTCGTCACTGAAAGATCTGCGATCGGGTGCGTTCCTGTGTACGTTAACTTCAGTTCCTTCATCCACTGGGGAATGAAGTAATGATTCGGGTATTCTTCCATTCCGCGTGTAATGAAATCAAGGACGTTTTGTGGAGCCAAACGTGACGAGTTGACCGTAATCATCGACTCAGGTGTGATGTTCGTTTCACGGATGTGCAAGTCGCGACCAAACGCGTACATCGAAGGACATCCAATGACACGATGATCGATCCCTTCGCGGAAACCAAGACGTGTTAAGTATTTCGATGTGATCTCTCCGCGAAGACCAAGCATGCTTGAGCGCTCGAGAACGGCACTGACGAATGCTTTAACATCTTCATCGAATGGGAATCCACCATCTAAGTCTGGTTCAAACGGTGCACGTAATCCTACACCGATGACGACGACTGGAATCTTTAATTTTTTGATGAGACGTGTATATTTCCGTAACGTCGGTACGAATTCTTTTCGGAATGCGTCCGCTAACGGAATGACATAAAGATCAAAGTTGGCATTGATTTCGTCTGCCCGTTCTTCGTCGTAATAGTAATAGTCAGGTGTAATCGTCGTACCTTCTGTCATCAACGTCCGAAAGATACTGTATTGATAGATAAGATTTCCAACGTTTCCTCCAATGGAATTATGTTTCATCAAATAAGGAGCATCGAACTGTTCGAATGGTGTCATACCTGCACGAATAATAATACGTTTCATAATGGATAAACTTCCCCTCTCGTCTGCTTCATTCGTCCTCGCAAGAAAAAAAATACGGAAAAATATATTATCAGTTTTTTTCAATCTCATTAAGAATAGATGAATTTTATTTCGGAAGTCAACGATTCCTAAGGGAAACAGGTCTTTCGTCATCAAAACGAAACATTTGTATTACTCCATAATTTTTCTAAAATAGAAAAATGTAACTATTTAATCGTTTTGAGATACATGCGCAGATTCGCTTCGACTAATTTCAAGGCATTCATCTGATCAGTCGTAGAAGGCTTCAATAACGCACTGAAAAAATGTTCCACTTCGACGGGCTGACCCTTTTCCATGTCCCGTAACATCGACGATTTCATCGTGTTTTCCATTCCATGCATCTGTTTCAACAGCACCGCTTCTACATCGTCATTAAAGACTGCGCCTTGTTCTTCCATCGCCTGTTTCGCTTCCTTCATGACGTCTAGGATCATTTGACGCCCGACAGCTTCTTGCCGAATCGGACCAATAGCTGAGCGAAATAGCGTCGTCACGCCGGCGAATGTCGAAATGAAGAGATACTTTTGCCACATGTCATCCATGATATGCATCGAGTACGTCATTGGTGCCTTCGCTTTCGCAAAACACGCTGCGATCTCCTCTAGACGCGCTGTTGGTTTACCGGTTCGTGAACCAAACAACAGCCGATGGGACGGGCTTGTCTGTAAAATGCGCCCTTCTGCATCAAGCGTCGACTCAATGAAGCAAAGACCTCCTAGTACTCGATCTTCTCCAAAGACTTCTGTTAACCGTCGTATGTGTTGCATGCCGTTCAACAAAGGAATGATGTACGTCTCGCTCGAAACGAATGGCGCAAGGTCCTGTAGGACGTCATCTAAGTGATAGGCTTTCGTCGAAAGCAAGATGACATCAAATGCACGATCCGGTCGCATGTCTCGTGTTATCAACTGAGGTGTAATCGCGATATCACCATGAGGACTAGTGATGTGTAGTCCTGTTTTTTGTAGTTGTTCATATCGATTCGGACGGACAAGGAAGGTCACCTGTTCTCCTTGCTCAGCAAGACGACCTCCGAAATATCCTCCAACTGCCCCTGCACCTACAACTAACATGTTCATATGTACTACCTCCTCCTTACCCGTTCTGTGCGTTGCTTACTCCTTCACCCTAACATATTTGGAACCGATTTCCTGGTTTCTGCGTGGATCGATTCGTTTTAAGTTAAGCGTTTGCATTTTAGAAAAAAACGTATATACTAACTTGTATACAAGTATACTCACTTTAGAAATCAGGTGATTCCATGTCAGAACTGTTATACCCCTTGAAGTGGTTAGCAAAAGCTTCCGCCGGAGATCGTGTCGCACACGAGCTACGGATGCGCATCATTTCAGGAAAGATTGAAAGCGGTACCATTTTATCTGAGAACAAATTAGCCTCTGATTTTTCAGTCAGTCGCTCGCCTGTCCGCGATGCGTTAAAGGTCCTTGCATCCGAACAATTGATTCGTCTCGAGCGAATGGGAGCGGTCGTCGTCGGTTTGTCCGAGCGCGACATTCAGGAAATCTATGATGTCCGGCTACTCATCGAAACGTTCGTCTTCGAACGACTCGTTAAGATCGAACGGTCTGAACTTGTCCGTGAACTCAGTAAGATTCTCGAAATGATGAAGGTTGCCATCAAATATAAGGATGCCGATGAATTCTCCTTCCAGGACGTACTTTTTCATGAAACGATCATCCGCTCGATTGATCATGGATATGTCAGCATGATTTGGCAAAATCTCAAACCGGTCATGGAAAGTTTCATCCTCCTATCGATGCGGGTACGATTCGAGGAAGACATCGAAGACTTCGAACGCATCCTCGCGAACCACGCCTTGTACATTGAAGCGATCGAGACAGGGGATCGTGAACGGATGGTCGCTTCCTTACATCAGAACTTTGATGACGTCCAGGAAGTCGAAGATCTCTGGAAAACGCAACAAATGATGTCGAAAGGAGTCGATTCACATGACTGAATACATGTTAGGCGTCGATATCGGAACGACGAGTACGAAAGCGGTCTTATTTACGACAAAAGGAGAGGTCATCGGACAAACGAACGTCGGTTACCCGCTCCATACACCGAACCGCTCGACGGCGGAGCAGGATCCGGAAGAAATTTTTGATGCTGTACTCGAAGCCATCCGTTTGATCACGAAGCGTTATCCGAGCATGTCACCGAAGTTCGTCGCGTTCAGTAGTGCCATGCACAGTTTGATCGCAATGGACGCACAGCATCAACCATTGACTGCCTGCATCACGTGGGCAGACAGTCGGAGTGAAGCATGGTCGAACAAGATCAAGGAACAATATGGTCTATCGATCTATCACCGGACCGGGACACCGATCCACCCGATGTCACCGCTCAGCAAAATCAGTTGGCTCGTCGAAGATCGTCCGGAGCTCCACGCTCAAACGAAAAAATATGTCGGGATCAAGGAGTTCGTGTTCCAAAGACTGTTCGGCAGATATGTCATTGACCACTCTCTTGCTTCAGCAACCGGTCTCTTCAATATTCATGAATTAGGCTGGGATACGGGCGCGTTACACGTTGCTGGCATCGATGCGAGCTACTTATCAGAGCCGGTACCGACGACGACGTCATGTACTGGACTGAATGCCGATTACGCACGACAAATGGGACTTTCCATCGATACGCCGTTCCTAGTCGGTGCCAGTGATGGTGTCCTTTCTAACTTAGGTGTTAACGCGATTCGTAAAGGGGAAATTGCGATCACGATCGGGACAAGCGGCGCCATCCGAACGATTATTGATCGTCCACAGACCGATGAAAAAGGACGAACGTTCTGTTACGCCCTGACCGAGGACCACTGGGTCATCGGTGGTCCTGTCAACAATGGCGGAATGGTCTTACGGTGGATCCGAGATGAACTCGCTTCAGCAGAAGTCGAGACAGCAAAACGCCTCGGCATCGATCCGTACGCCGTCCTGACGAAGATTGCCGAACGCGTCCGTCCAGGATCCGACGGGCTATTGTTCCATCCTTACTTGTCCGGCGAACGAGCACCACTGTGGAATCCGGATGTCAGCGGTTCGTTCTTCGGTCTGACTCTCTCACACAAAAAAGAGCATATGATCCGGGCAGCACTAGAGGGTGTCATCTACAATCTGTATACCGTCTTCCTCGCCCTCGTCGAGTGCATGGATGGTCCCGTGACACGGATTCAGGCAACAGGTGGCTTTGCCCGGTCTGAAGTCTGGCGCCAAATGATGGCGGACATCTTCGAGTCGGAAGTCGTCATTCCGGAAAGTTTCGAAAGTTCATGTCTCGGTGCTTGTATTCTCGGACTGTATGCGACTGGGGAAGTCGATTCGTTCGAAGTCGTCTCCGAGATGATCGGGGAAACACATCGCCATGTACCAAATGAAGAAGCGATGCATGAATACCGTCAGCTCTTACCAATTTTCATTAGTCTGGCCCGGACATTGTCCGAGGATCACAAACGAATCGCTACGTATCAACGGAGTTTGATTCAAGAAGAAAACTAACATAATCTTTTGGGGGAAGTCATCATGCCATTAGTCATCGTAGGAATTGGGATCGTTGCGTTGCTCGTTCTCATCATGGGGTTGAAATTAAATACGTTTGTCTCACTCATCATCGTTTCCTTTGGCGTTGCATTACTGCTCGGCATGCCGCTCGATCAGATCGTCAAGACGATTGAAGCCGGTATCGGCGGAACGCTTGGTCACCTCGCACTAATCTTTGGTCTTGGTGCGATGCTTGGAAAGCTGATCGCTGACGCCGGGGGGGCGCAGCGAATCGCGATGACGCTTGTCGCCCGATTCGGGGAAAAGAACATCCAATGGGCGGTCGTCGTCGCTTCATTCATCATCGGGATCGCACTCTTCTTCGAAGTCGGACTCGTTCTGTTGATTCCAATCGTCTTTGCGATTTCACGTCAGCTCCGCGTCTCGATCCTATATCTCGGGATCCCGATGGTCGCAGCGCTGTCCGTCACGCACGGATTCTTACCGCCACACCCGGGTCCGACTGTCATCGCCGGGGAGTATAAAGCAAATATCGGGGAAGTCTTACTGTATGGTTTCATCGTTGCTGTTCCGACGGTCATCATCGCCGGTCCTATCTTTACAAAAATCGCCAAACGACTCGTTCCTGAATCGTTTACACGGACAGGAAACATCGCGTCACTCGGGGAACAAAAAGAATTTGATTTAGACGAGACACCAGGCTTCGGCATCAGTGTCTTCACGGCGATGCTACCGGTTCTTTTGATGTCGGTCGCAACAATCTTCACGCTTTTACAAGAAACACTCGGCTGGGGTGAAAACAGCGTCATCTCGGCAATCGAGTTCATCGGGAACGCCTCGACGGCGATGTTGATTTCATTACTCGTCGCGGTCTACACGATGGGGATCGCGCGTCAGATTCCGATGCAAACGGTCATGGAGTCTTGTACGACGGCGATCGCCCAAATCGGGATGATGCTATTGATCATCGGCGGTGGCGGTGCCTTCAAGCAAGTCTTGATCGACGGCGGTGTTGGGAAATACGTCGCACAATTATTTGAGGGATCAGCGTTATCTCCGATTCTACTCGCTTGGTTGATCGCTGCGATTCTCCGGATCTCACTTGGTTCCGCGACAGTCGCTGCCCTATCAACGGCAGGTCTCGTCATTCCGTTACTAGAGCAATCCGACGTCAACTTAGCGCTCGTCGTTCTCGCGACTGGTGCAGGTAGTCTGATCGCTTCACACGTCAATGATGCGGGCTTCTGGATGTTTAAAGAGTATTTCGGATTATCATTAAAAGAAACGTTTGCGACATGGACTGTGCTTGAGACGATCATTTCCGTTTGTGGACTTGGGTTCGTTCTTCTCCTCAGCCTCGTCGTCTAAAAAAAGGAGTCGTTCTACTTATGCAACATTCTATCGGAGTCATCGGTCTTGGTGTCATGGGCCGCAACTTAGCACTGAACATGGCGAGTCATCAAGAAGAAGTCGCCATCTATAACTACACACGTGATCTAACAGACGATCTCGTCGCACACGATGAAGGACTACCCCTTCATCCGTATTACGACATTGAAGCATTCGTTCAATCACTCGCTCGCCCACGTAAGATCTTCATGATGGTCACGGCTGGTAGCGCGATTGATTCAGTTATCGAATCGTTACTTCCGCATCTCGAAACAGGCGATATCATCATGGATGGTGGGAACTCTCACTTCCTCGATACAGAGCGTCGTTTCGACGAGTTACAACGCCACGGGATTGAATACATCGGTGTCGGTGTATCGGGTGGTGAAGTCGGTGCGCGGACCGGTCCTGCGATCATGCCGGGTGGATCGAAAGAAGCCTACGACCATGTCGCACCGATCTTGACGAAGATCGCCGCCCATGTCGAAGGAGATCCATGTTGTGTCTATATCGGTCCGAAGGGCGCTGGTCACTTCGTTAAAATGGTCCACAACGGGATTGAGTATGCTGACATGCAACTGATCGCGGAAGCATATAGCTTCCTCCGTTTCCGTCTCGGACTCGACGTCACGGAAGTTGCGGACATATTCGCCGAGTGGAATGCAGGCGAACTGAAGAGTTATCTGATTGAAATCACAGCGGACATCCTCCGGAAAACGGATGACGAGACAGGTCAACCGTTGATTGATGTCATTCTCGATCAGGCCGGTCAAAAAGGAACCGGAAAATGGACGAGCCTGCAAGCAATTGATAATGGCATCGCCTCTTCGATTATCACGGAAGCCTTGTTCGCACGTTACCTCTCGGCTGTTAAAGAAGAACGCGTCGCAGCGTCTGCTGTCCTAAAGGGACCAGAAGACCTGTCAACGCTTGAGCGAGACGCTTGGGTCGAACGGATTCGTCAAGCGCTTTATATGGGGAAAGTTGCCGCATACGCGCAAGGCTTCACCCAGTACCGAATGTCGTCTGAGTTGTATGACTGGAACTTACGCCTTGAGGAGATCGCCTTGATCTTCCGTGGTGGATGTATCATCCGGGCCGACTTCTTGAACGTCATCAGTGAAGCGTTCAAAAATGATGCGAACCTCTCGAACTTGATGCTCGCCCCGTTCTTCGCTGAGAAAGTACAAGCGTATCAAGAATCGTTACGTCACGTCGTTGCTGAGGGTGCTTTGTCTGGTTTCGCTCTACCGTGTCTCTCGACGTCGTTGACGTATTACGATAGCTACCGGACAGCGAATTCGAATGCCAACATGCTGCAAGCACAACGCGATTATTTCGGTGCTCATACGTATGCACGGACAGACCGCGAAGGGATCTTCCACACGGACTGGCAATAAAGAATACAGCTCCCGACTCCTGTTTCATTTAGGAGTCGGGATTTCTTTTTTTGTTCACACAATCTTTCCTGAAATAAGAAATTGCCGATTATACCTTGACAAAAGTGTTGGTCTATATGAAATTAGTATTAGATTAGAATTATTCTAGTGTGATAAATACAGATTCCTTGTATGCACTAGAACAGATTCTAAATATAGAACCCTTGAGGAGGATTTTTATCATGTCTTTAATCGGAAGTGAAGTAAAACCATTCAGCGCATCAGCATTCCACAACGGAGAATTCGTTGACCTAACGGATGCCAACCTTCGCGGTAAATGGAGTGTCGTATGTTTCTACCCTGCAGACTTTACATTCGTTTGCCCGACAGAACTCGAAGATCTCCAAAACCAATACGCAACACTCAAAGCGCTTGACGTTGAAGTTTACTCTGTCTCAACAGATACGCATTTCACACATAAAGCATGGCACGAAACATCAGAAACAATCGGTAAAATCGAGTACGTCATGATCGGCGACCCATCACACGTCATCTCACGTAACTTCGAAGTCTTGAACGAACAAGATGGTCTTGCTGACCGCGGTACGTTCATCATTGATCCAGACGGCGTCATCCAAACGGTTGAGATCAACGCAGGCGGCATTGGTCGTGATGCGAGCACGCTCGTCAACAAAATCAAAGCGGCACAATACGTACGTAACAATCCAGGCGAAGTCTGCCCAGCGAAATGGGAAGAAGGCTCTGCAACACTCACACCAAGCCTTGACCTCGTCGGAAAAATTTAAGGAGCTGATTCGCGATGGCTTTAGCACCAGACATTAAAGCACAACTCGCGCAATACCTCGAGCTTCTCGAAGGCGATCTCGTCCTAGCGGTTAGCGCTGGGACAGACGCCGTCTCGCTTGAGATGAGCGCACTCGTCGAAGAGATTGCAAGCATGACACCACGCATCTCCGTCGAGCAGGCAAGCCTTCCCCGGACACCAAGTTTCACAGTCAACCGTGTCGGTGAGACAAGCGGCATCACGTTCGCGGGAATCCCACTCGGTCATGAGTTCACGTCCCTCGTTCTCGCTCTGCTACAAGTCAGCGGTCGAGCACCGAAGGTCGATGCGGACGTCATCAAGCAGATTCAAGGCATTCAAGAAACGTACCACTTCGAGTCGTACATCAGCTTGAGCTGCCACAACTGCCCGGATGTCGTACAAGCATTGAACGTCATGAGCATCCTCAACCCGAACATCAGTCACACGATGATTGATGGCGCGGCATTTAAGGCAGAAGTCGAACAAAAAGAGATCATGGCTGTTCCGACGGTCTTCGTCAACGGCGAAGCGTTCGGTAACGGACGGATGTCACTTGAAGAAATCTTGGCGAAGCTTGGCACAGGTGCCGATGCTTCTGATTTCGCTGATAAAGATCCATACGATGTCCTCGTCGTCGGTGGTGGTCCAGCTGGATCGAGTGCTGCCATCTATGCAGCCCGTAAAGGCATCCGGACAGGAATCGTCGCAGAACGCTTCGGTGGACAAGTCATGGATACGATGAGCATCGAAAACTTCATCAGCATGAAGTACACAGAAGGACCAAAACTCGTCGCAAGTCTTGAGGAGCACGTCAAGGAATATGGCATCGATGTCATGAACCTGCAACGGGCAACTCGCCTTGAGAAGAAGGACCTCCTTGAGCTCGAGCTTGAGAACGGTGCTGTCTTGAAGACGAAGAGTTTGATCCTTTCGACAGGTGCACGCTGGCGTAACGTCGGCGTCCCAGGCGAACTCGAATTCAAGAACAAAGGTGTCGCCTACTGCCCACACTGTGATGGTCCATTGTTCGAAGGAAAACGTGTCGCAGTCATCGGTGGTGGAAACTCAGGGATCGAAGCAGCTATCGATCTCGCAGGAATCGTCAAGCATGTCACGGTCCTTGAATTCGCACCGGAACTAAAAGCAGACGCTGTTCTTCAAGAACGCCTCGCTTCACTTCCGAACGTCACGGTCGTCGTCAACGCACAGACGAAGGAAATCACAGGAACGGACAAAGTGAACGGTATCACGTACATCGAGCGCGAAACGAACGTCGAACGTCACGTCGAGCTCGAAGGTGTCTTCGTCCAGATCGGTCTCGTACCAAACACGGACTGGCTCGGTGAAACGGTGAGCCGTAACAAGTTCGGTGAAGTCCAAGTCGATCGCCACGGCGCAACGAACGTACCAGGCGTTTTCGCAGCAGGAGACTGCACGGATAGCGCGTATAAACAGATCATCATCTCGATGGGATCTGGTGCAACAGCTGCACTCGGTGCTTTCGATCACTTGATCCGAAATTAAATGAAAAGAGCGGAACTCAGACGAGTTTCGCTCTTTTTCTATTTCAATAGTAGATTTCACCAACGGATGAACAATGAAATTCTTTTGTGATGTGGTGCTTTGTTAAGATG
Source organism: Exiguobacterium acetylicum DSM 20416 (assembly GCF_000702605.1). Classification (NCBI taxonomy): domain Bacteria; kingdom Bacillati; phylum Bacillota; class Bacilli; order Caryophanales; genus Exiguobacterium; species Exiguobacterium acetylicum. Next base: position 2,673,487 of record NZ_JNIR01000001.1, read on the forward strand.
CCTTGCTTCGCGTATGTACCACTGACTGTTACGACCATCGTTTGTCCTGCATCAATTCGGGTACCATCGAATCCTTTCTGTGTCCAAATGCCATCATTGATGGCTTGAGATGTCATCGAAAAGACATCAGAGAACCATTGTCGCTCACTTCGCTCCAAAAGTTCGGTTTCGAAATTCCCTATGATCCGAACTTCTTTTCCACCTTGTGTTCGTTCAAGTGCTCGTTGACCATCTCCATAAATACTTAATTGAACACGCAACGGTTTTAACCGTTTGATTGTCCGTTCCTGAAAACGTTCCGGTGAAACCCAATCCTCATCTGCGAATTGATTTGCTGCAAGCAATGTGACGTCCGCATTTTCATGTGTCCGATTCAGTTCTCGCACGATTTTTTCATATGCTGCGTAATAGCGTTGATGTTGTGTCGTCTGATCCTTTGCCTCCGATGTGACTGGTGATAATGAAGCAAGTATGAGAACGGCTGTCGCGATCTGATATTTCATTGATTTCCCCTTCCTTTCGCTGTTCATTGTACGAAAAAAATGAGGAATAGATTCGAAAACGACAACCGTTTTAGAGATTTTTTCATTCAATACGATATCAATAGATTGTACGCTTCTAGAATTAAGAACAAATGAGGATTGTTCAGTCAATCTGACCCCTATAAATAATTCAAAGTTGACACTTTTGACTAGTCCAGTCATCTGATAGATTGAAGATATCTTAAAATCTATCATAAAGAAGGTTAGCCACATGCAAAAAGCAGCACCGTATTCTAGCACTCGTACCCGCCAGCTCGTCATCACTGCGATGTCGATCGCACTTGTTCTTGTCGCAACAATGTTCATCAATATCAAATTACCCATCGCTCCAAACGGTGGTCTCATTCATATGGGAACAGCGATGCTCTTTCTCATCGCAATTTTATTCGGTCCACGGACAGCATTGATTGCCGGTGCTGTTGGGATGGGGTTATTCGATCTTTTATTGGGCTATACAATTTGGGCACCTGGTACGATCATCGCACGTGGACTTCAAGGATTAATCGTTGGTTACATCGCGTGGTCGGGTGGTCGTAACGGAACGAATGTCACGTTCAACTTGATCGGGATGATCGCTTCCGCTCCTATCATGCTGCTCGTCTACTTCGTGCATGAAGGGATTATGTTCAGCAACTGGGTCGCACCATTAGGTTCAATTACAGGAAACATTATTCAAAACGTCCTCGGAATCCTTGTCGCGATTCCAGTCGGGATCGCACTGAAGAAAACTCGCTTCTTCCGTAACTTCCGCTAAATCAAAAAAACCGTCCGGCTCCTCGTAGAGCCGGACGGTTTTCGTTTAGCGAATCGGTTGACCTTGTTCAAGCTCAAGCGTTTTAGCTGTTTCGGCATGGATCTGTTCGAACAGTTCCGGATGTTCAACAAGTGAGATCCCGTAAGACGGAATCATCTCCTTGATTTTTGCTTCCCACGCCGGTAATTCGGACGGGAAACATTTTCCGAGTACTTCAAGCATGACCGGAACCGCTGTTGAGGCACCTGGAGATGCTCCAAGTAAAGCAGCGACAGATCCGTCGGCTGCACTGACGACCTCTGTCCCGAACTGGAGTGTCCCTTTTCCTTGCGGTGTATCCTTGATGACTTGAACACGTTGACCAGCGACGACGACATCCCAGTCTTCCGTCTTCGCATTCGGGATGAACTCCCGTAATTCGTTCATCCGTTGTTCCGTCGACAAGAGAACTTGTTCGATCAGATACTTTGTTAATCCCATCTCTTTTGCTCCCGCAGCAAGCATCGTCAAGACGTTATTCGGTTTGACGGACGCGATCAAATCAAGATTCGATCCTGTCTTAAGGAACTTCGGTGAAAAGCCAGCGAATGGTCCGAAGAGGAGCGATTTCTTTCCATCGATGTACCGTGTATCCAAGTGCGGTACTGACATCGGCGGTGCTCCGACTTTCGCTTTTCCGTAGACTTTCGCATGGTGTTGTTCAATGATCTCAGGATTTTTACAAACGAGGAACAAGCCGCTGACCGGAAAACCACCAATTTGCTTCGATTCTTCGATGCCTGTTTTTTGCAGCAACGGTAGACTACCGCCGCCACCCCCGATGAAGACGAACTGCGCCGTATGATGCTCGATCCGGTGATCGCGCTCATTCTTCACTTTGACTTCCCAACCACCGTCAACACGCTTCAAATCCTCGACACCGTGCTGGTAGTTGATTGTAACATCGTGCTGTGCGAGATATTCAAACAGGATTCGTGTCAACGCACCAAAGTTGACGTCCGTTCCTGAATCGATTTTTGTCGCAGCGATCGGCTCTGGTGACGTCCGACCGTTCATGATGAGTGGAATCCACTCGGCTAATTTCGCTGGATCCTCTGAATATTCCATTCCCGCAAACAACGGATTTGCTGATAGCGCTTCCAATCGTTTTTTCAGAAATTCGACGTTTTCTGTTCCTTCAACCATGCTCATATGTGGAATCGGCATGATGAATTCTTTCGGATTCGGCAAGACACCTTCCTTGACGAGATGCGACCAGAATTGACGTGACAGTTGGAACTGTTCATTTACTTTGACCGCTTTACTGATATCGATCGAACCATCGGCGTTTTCCGTCGTATAGTTTAGTTCGCATAGTGCGGCGTGACCTGTTCCTGCATTGTTCCACTCATTCGAGCTCTCTTCCCCGGCACTCGCGAGTTTCTCGAATACCTTGATGTTCATCTCAGGCGCGAGTTCTTTTAACAAGACCCCTAACGTCGCGCTCATGACTCCGGCACCAATTAAAATAACGTCTGTTTTTTTAGGCATACTGCTCATGATATCCTTCCTATCCCCGTTGATATTATGGACTACCTGTCATGAAAAACTTCCCCCTCATGACGACAACTTACCTTTCCATTATAACCCTATCATAGCTTGCACAGAAAGGAACTTCTTTTACATTCAGAAATGTGTAAAAGCGATGATTCAGGTAAGTTGATTTTCGTCAGCCGGCACACAATCAGGCATGACTTTGACGAAAAACGGTAATCATATAACGAAAGTAAAAGGAGGAACGCTCATGGCGACACGCTGGATATTCGGCAATCAATTGAATCACGATCTCCCCTTATTGCAGAAAGCAAACAAACAAAACGACGTCATCCTGATGGTCGAAGCGACTTCGCGCTCCAAGTGGAAGACGTACCATAAACAAAAGCTCGTCCTCGTCTTCTCAGCGATGCGACATTTTGCGGAAGAACTGCGCGAAAAAGGCTTCACCGTCGATTACCGGGAAGCCGATTCGTTTGATCAGGCATTCAAGGCACACCAGAAAGATCATGATCCGGATCATATATTCTATACGGCAATCACGGACGAACCGATGCGCAAGGCGATGCAGAAATGGCAGGACGCTTTACCGAAGAAGATCACGGTCGAAGTCTGTTCCGACGTACCATTGTTTTTACTGACACAAGAAGAAGCGGTCGAAGCAATCGGCGACAAGCCATACAAGATGGATCGGTTTTATCGCAAACTGCGTAAGGAACGAAACGTTCTCATGAACGGCTCCAAACCGATTGGTGGAAAGTGGTCGTTTGACGCCGAGAACCGAAAACCAGCGAAGTCCGGTATAACGTTTCCGGATCCCGTTCAGTTTCGTCCCGATCGCATCACAAAGGACGTCATCGACAAGGTCGAGCGTGATTTTTCCAATCATCCGGGAGCACTTGATTCCTTCCATTGGCCGGTCACGCGCAAGGAAGCGACGCGGGCTCTCCATCGTTTCATCGAAGAACGACTCGAGACGTTCGGAACGTATCAAGACGCCATGCTGACCGGTGAAGATACGCTATCGCATTCGCTCTTGTCAGCAGCAATCAATCTTGGTCTATTGACACCGGAAGAGGTCATTCGTCAAGTCGAGGCAGCCCTCGAAGATCAAGATGCTCCGCTCAATGCGGTCGAAGGTTTTATTCGACAAATCCTCGGCTGGCGCGAGTACATGCGTGCCGTCTACCTAGCCGAGATGCCAGACTATGCTTCCGTCAATGCGCTACGTCATGAAGCGAATTTACCGGACTTTTTCTGGACCGGGAAGACGAACATGAACTGTGTCGCTGAATCGTTACGTCCCGTCGTCGAGCATGCCCATAATCACCATATCCAGCGCTTGATGGTGCTCGGAAACTTCGCTAATCTGTTTGCGATCTCGCCGCAACAGACGGCAGATTGGTTCAACGAGATGTACATCGATGCCTATGACTGGGTCGTCTTACCGAACGTCCTCGGGATGGCGCTTCATGCCGACGGAGGAACATTATCGACTAAACCGTACATCGCTTCGGCGAATTACATCCATAAGATGAGTGATTATTGCAAGGGATGTCCTTTTCATCAAAAGGACATGCTCGGAGAGGATGCCTGTCCGTTTAACGCCTTGTACTGGGACTTCATCGACCGGCACGAAAAACGCTTCGCTGATAATCAGCGGATGTCGATGATGTATCGGCAATGGGGAAAACGCGATGCGGACAGCAAACGTGATATTCGAAAGAAAGCGAAAGCACTTCGGAAACAACTACAGGATGGCGCTTTCGATACACCATGAAACAAGCCGCTCGGATTAGATCCGACCGGCTTGTTTTGAATTACGCACTTTTTTGGTCAACTGCTTGTTGTTTCTTTTTTCGGAGATGATACAGTCCGAATAGTCCGAGGAACCAAACCGGTGTCAGCAATAAGGCTGGACGTGTATCGTCAGCAAACAGCATGACGACGAGAATGACTGCAAACAATCCGAGCACGAGGTAATTGACGAATGGTGTCAATGGTGCTTTAAATGTCGACGCCGCATGCAATTCCGGATTTTGTTTCTTGTACCGGAGATGACAGACGAGGATGACACCCCAAACCCAGATGAAGCAGATTGCACTGATCGTCGTGACGATACTAAATGCTTGTCCTGGTAACAGTTTACTGAGCAAAGCACCAACTGAGACGACGATCGTCGAGACGAACAAGGCGTTTGCTGGGACATGGTTTTTGTTCAACTTCGAGAACTTGTTCGACGCTTGCTGTTGATTTCCCAGGTTATACAGAATCCGGCTCGTCGAGAACATTCCGCTATTACACGCAGAAGCAGCAGACGTCAGTACGACGAAGTTGATGATTCCTGCTGCGAGTGGAATCCCGATCAGACTGAACGTCTTGACGAACGGACTTTCTGTCGCACTCAGTCCTGTCCATGGGTTGATCATCAAGAGGACGAGTAAAGCACCGACATAGAAGAATAAGATCCGAAGCGGAATCTTATTGATCGCGGACGGAATGTTCTTTTTTGGATCCGCTGTTTCTGCTGCTGACACCCCAACGAGCTCGACGCCGACATAGGCGAAGACGACCATTTGGAACGATAGCAAGAATCCAGTAATTCCGTTTGGCATCCAGCCACCATGTGACCAGAGGTTTGACACCGTCACAGGACCAGCGTCCGTTTTAAAACCGATGATGAGCAGGACGATTCCGACACCAATCAAGGCGAGGATCGTCACGACCTTGATCAAGGCGAACCAAAACTCGAGTTCTCCGAACAATTTAACGGTCAATAAGTTAAAACCAAGTAAAATCAAGAGCGCAAGAACGGCTGGAATCCATTGCGGGATATCAAACCAATACTTGACGTACAGACCGACGGCGATGATGTCCGCCATTGCCGTCATGATCCAACAGAACCAGTACGTCCAACCGGTCACGAACGCGGCACGTGGTCCGAGATAATCTTCTGCGATATCCGTGAGTGACTGATAGCCTGCTTTTGACAATAACAATTCCCCAAGTGCGCGCATGACGAAGAAGATTGCGATCCCGACGAGTAAGTAAGCAAAAATGATCGATGGGCCGGCGAGTTGGATCGCTTTTCCTGATCCTAAAAACAAGCCCGTTCCGATCGTTCCACCAATGGCAATCAACTGTACATGACGATTCGATAAATCCCGCTTTAATCCTTGCTGTTCCAAACCTGAACTCCTCCTTATGATGGCTTCTCTACGCTTCAGACCGTTCTGTCGGTCCTGAAAAAGAAAAAAAAGAGACTGGACGAATGTCCAATCTCAACAAAATCAAAGGAATAACCCATACACGCCACTACGACATTCCATGAATGCCCGTCGCTGCATGTGATTACTCTTCTGTCCGTTTGCCTGAGATTGTGAACCCTTCGGCGCCGTGTCGACACGGTCTCTCCAGAAGCTGCTCCTGCCATAGTGTGACCCATGACAATCATAGCTTTCTCTCTATTTGATTATCCGATGCGTCGCTGCATCGATGAATTGTTTCTAATTCTAGTAATCTCGACAGCTTTTGTCAACGTCTTTTTCAAAATGATTTTTCAATTCATGAAAAGGACTTTACCATCTTTTCCAGAAATCATACAGCACTACTTCATCATGAAAGGAAAGATGATACATGTCGACGATTTACTTGATTCGCCACTGCGAAACGACCGGTCAGGCACCTGATGCTCCATTAACACCTCGCGGAGAAGAACAGGCGCAACAACTTTGCGAACAACTACTTGAGCTTCCGATCAGTCACATCATTTCCAGTCCATATCGCCGAGCGCTCGACTCGATTCAACCACTTGCGACTGCTTTACAACTCCCCATTTCACGAGAGAAGGATCTGAAGGAACGACGTTTAAGTGCCGTCCCACTTGAGGATTGGCAGGACCACCTTCGTCAAACATTCATCGATCCAGACTACACGTGTCCTGGTGGTGAATCCAGCCGGACAGCGACGGAACGTATCACACGTGTCGTTGAAGAAATCTTGCAGCAAAATGATGTATCGATCCTCGTGACACACGGGAATTTGTTGTCTTTATATCTATATTCGATCGACCCTACGTTTGGATTCGAAGAAAGTTTACAGCTGAAGAATCCGGATATTTTTAAGGTGACACGCATCCAGCAACAAACAGTCATCGAGCACTTGGAAGCTTTTTGAAAATCTATTCTTTTTAGGCATATGAATTGATAGAATCTATTCTTTTTACTTATGAAAAGCATAAGAACTATCTATTTTACTTCCCTTCGGAACGGCTTTATATTGAATGAATTGATAATAAAGTTAAGTAGTTTTCGATTCATGTATGAAGCGGAACTTCAGAAAAGAAGGGATTTTTATGTCTACCACAAAAAAAGGCTATTTCATGATGATCGTCCTCTGGTTCGCCTATGCGACCTTCGCCATGAACTGGGTCGCCGGTTCGTCGTTGACGCCGCAAATCACGGCGCATTTCTTCGGCAATCAGACCGTTGACCCCCTCATCTCACAACTCGTCAACTATTCGATTACGACGGCACGTGTCTTCGCCAACATTCTCGCCGCGCTCATCTTAATGAAGCTCGGTCCGAAAAAAGCACCGTTACTCGCACTGTTGTTCTTAATGATGTCGATTGTCGCCATCTATCTGCCGAACTACTGGGCATATACGGTCGCTCGCATGGTCATGGGACTTGGTGGTTCAATGGTCATCGTCTACATGAACCCAGTCGTGACACGTTACATTCAGGATCCAGCTGAAAAGTTACGGATCAACGCCTTCAACACTGTCTCCTATAACGTCGGTGCATTCGTCGTGTCACTCTTGTTCACACTATTCGCTGATCAATTCGTCAGTGACTGGAAACTGACGTTGACGATCTTCGCGAGTCTGACAGCGATTCTCTTCTTCGCATGGTGGATCGGTAGTGAGTCGTTCGAGTTGAACGATGCTGCGGACGCGGACGAAACGCCTTACGGTTATGGAGATGCTGTCCGCGATCCGTTCCTCTGGAAATATGCGGTTGCCTTCGGCGGTTTCTTGACGCTCTATATCTTATCGCTCGTCGGCTTGAAACCTGTGTTCGATACGTATACGCAGTTGAACGGTTCGCTCGTCAACCTGTTGGTCTCAGGTGCCGGAATCGTCGGAACGTTCGTCGGTCTACGGATCGGTAACAAAGGAACACCTCGTAAACCGATTCTGTTGATCAGCGGGACGGTCATGATCGCGAGTTTCCTCGTCACCGTCTTGTTCGGAAACATCTCGCCACTCGTTTCGTATGTCTTTGCGTTCATTTCCGGATTTGCGATGTACATCCAGTATCCGATCTTCATGAACTTGGCACACGAACGAAAAGGGATGACACCGCAAAAGATTACCGTCTTATTCGGTCTCTTCTGGGCGATTGCTTATGCGACGCAGACGATCTTTACGATCATTTGGAGTTACGCACTCGGACATGCGGGATATACGGTCTCGATGATCGTCTTCTTCCTCTGCTGTTCCGTGTATCTATTCTTCACGTTCTTCTTACCAGAAACAAAACCAAAACGGACGGATGCACTTCGAAAATCCGCTTAATCAAGCAACAAGCCCTTCCGAATCACCGGAAGGGCTTGTTTTTATGCCTCGTTATGCGCGCCGTAACTGTGGCGAAGGGCAAATAACAGTCGAATCAATGATTCATGATACCCGATGAACCATCCTTCTTCGATCCCGTTGACGATCGCTTCTTCTGTCATCCAGGCGACGCGCTGAACTTCTTCTTCCTGTAGTCTCAGCGTCGTCAAATCCACTTCCTGCTCGACGAGATAATAATCATCAAAACCGATTTCAAACGGAATCGTCAGATGGGGACGGATGCCTGTGAAATCGATATCGAGTCCAAGCTCTTCCGACAGTTCCCGTTGTGCTGCCATCTGACTCGTATCCCCGCTGACTGCACTGCCTCCGACCGTCACATCCCACATGTTCGGCCAACCAGATTTGAACGGTTGCCGTTGTTGGACGAGCATCTCTCCTTTGGCGTTAAAGACACAGACGTGAATCGTCATGTGATAATCGCCGGCTGTATGTGGCGTCCCCCGTGTCCAGAGCCGTCCTGTTTTCTTGCGATCGGCTGTGTATACATCCCATTGCTCCATCTTGCATCATTCCCCTTTTTAATTGATGAAAGACGAGTTGTTTGAACTTTCCTCCGCCTTGACGCAATCAATCGCGACGACAAGGGCAATCAGCAATTCTTCCATCGCTTCATCTTCGACTTCAATCATGTACTGATCGGTCCAAGAAATCCATTTTTTCTGAACACGTCCAATTCGTTGCCCTTGTTGTAGGACTTCAAAATCAACATCCCACCAGTCGCCCGTCACTTCGAACTGATCCGAGTTGATCGTATAACGGTCCTTGAAGAAGGTAAGTTCTTTAATGATTTCAAATGATTGTCCTGCTGCTTCGACATAAAAGACAGGGCGGAAACTAAACGTCTTTTTCGTAATTTCCGCGACTTCTTCTCCATCTCGGTTCGTCACGCTGAACGTCTTCGGTAGTTTCAAGAAACTCCCCTCGATGTGATACGCATCGTGTCCCGCTTCGTCCTGAATCGCAAATCGTCCACGTAAACTGAAGGCTTTTTGTTTCATATAGAGTGTATGCATCCCGGTCTCCTCCTTTAATGTATAGTTTCATTTACGCGATCATCGACTGAAAAGATTCAATATCTGGAAACTACCTCCGTCGAGCTTTCTGTTATTTCCGTCATTCCCTCCTGCATCTAGTGAATCACATCCCTTACTTGCACTTTTTAGCCAGAGCGCTTAAAGTGTATAGTTGATGAAATTCTTTAACCACACATGTGCATTACCTTAAGGAAAGGGTTTAATATACTATGAAAAAGAACTTTTGGCAGGACCTCCCACGACCATTTTTCGTCTTAGCACCGATGGAAGACGTCACCGATGTCGTCTTCCGTCACGTCGTCGCAAAAGCAGCGCGTCCGGACGTGTTCTTCACGGAATTTACGAATACAGAAAGCTATTGTCATCCGAAAGGCAAACAGAGCGTTCGCGGACGTCTCGAGTTCACGGAAGATGAACAACCAATGGTTGCTCACATTTGGGGCGACAAACCGGAATATTTCCGCGAAATGAGCATCGGCATGGCAGAGATGGGCTTTAGCGGAATCGACATCAACATGGGCTGTCCCGTCCATAACGTCGCTGTTAACGGAAAAGGCTCCGGCTTGATCAATCGTCCGGAAGTCGCAGCTGAACTGATTCAAGCTGCAAAAGCGGGCGGTCTTCCAGTCAGCGTCAAAACGCGTCTCGGCTACACGAAGGTCGAAGAGTGGCACGATTGGTTGCGCCACATCCTCGAGCAAGATATTGCGAACCTCTCGATTCACCTCCGGACACGTAAAGAGATGAGCGCCGTTCCAGCGCACTTCGAATTGATTCCGGAAATCAAGAAGTTACGCGATGAAATCGCACCACAGACGTTACTGACGATCAATGGGGACATCAACGATCGCCAACACGGTCTTGAACTCGTCGAGAAATACGGTGTCGATGGTGTCATGATCGGTCGCGGGATCTTCCACAACCCGTTTGCATTCGAAGTCGAGAAAAAAGAACATTCGAGCCAAGAACTCCTCGATTTGTTACGTCTACAGCTCGATCTGCACGATCATTACTCGGCTCAATTCGAACCCCGTCTCTTCAAACCATTACGCCGGTTCTTCAAGATTTACGTCCGCGGGTTCCGCGGTGCGAGTGAACTGCGGGTCAAATTGATGGAGACGAACTCAACGGACGAAGTGCGTGCTTTACTCGACGCCTTCGTTGAAGAAGAAGGCATTCACGAGGTCAACTCGTTTTCAATCTAACAACAAAGCACGCCTCCTCGTATTGAGGAAGCGTGCTTTTTCGTGTCACCAGTGTTCGACGGTTTGCCGCGTATCTGCGCACCACTGTTCAAAGTCAGACTGATGCGTCAGCGACAGGAAACGTCGTTTGCCGAGTCGCCGATCGAGACGTGCGATGCCACGGATGAAAGGGTGTGGATGAACGAGCGCTTGTTCAAACGCAAGGTTTGGGTACTGCAACAAGTCCTGTTGCATCTCGTAGTTCGCTACGTATCCGTCCTGTTCGACCTGTCGTTCGATCTCAGCGGATAACGCATGCGACTGCTTCAACCAGTCGGACTGCCATAATTCTCGGAAGGATGTTTCTGGTTTATCCGGTAACTGTGCAGCTTGTAATGCATAACGCCGCTCGACTTCTCGCTCGAAGTGAAAGTCGTCTGCTCCGAGAATCTCTTCTCCGTCAAACGTCACCCAGACGCGACTAGGACTATCTTGAATCCGGTAGGCAGCTGCATGAAAAGCAATCCGTCCCTGTAACGACGGGGCGAGCAGTTGCTCGACCCGTTTTTTGATGATGGAAAACTGCAAGCGATCCGTCCTTTCCGTCCGACTAATGTGATTAGCCGTTCTTCATATGAAACGATTCCGCAAGCGTGAACGTCAACTCTTTTAACTCCAGACCACCGAGTGCAAAGTAGAGTTTTAAATAGTTGTGCGGATTGAAGACGAAGACGTCCTTCGTCTGGCTGACCCATTCACCGTTCGTTCCGTTGAAGGTGAAGGTCGCGACCGGCATGTTGTTCGCAAATAGTGTCACCGGCATCTGTGCCAGTTCGCCGGCATTCGAACGTGCCGTCAACGTGACCTGGTACATTCCTGTCTCTTCCGCCGTGACAGCGAAGACGTGACTGCTTCCTGTCGTCGTCACGACGTCCGTTAACGGGAAGGCATCTCCGCTGACGAGACGTTGGTGCGAGACAGCTTGATCTTCGAGTGTCTCTTCTTCGACCGGTGCCCCGAGGACATCAATCGATGTTGCTGTTCCCATCACACGGTCCATGACTGGTGAACGCAACAGGAACTGACAGATGTTCGCGGCACTGCGCAGTAACTCGGAACGTCGAAGTGTTCCGTCGGCGAGAGCCGTCAACGTATCATCCTCGAATGGATTCGTTCCCGGTTCACCGACGACCATGTAGAGATCGTTTTGCGAACGGACCATCGTCGCCGTTTGTTGACGGTTTGCTTCCAAACCTTCGGCGTTGATTTTCGCCCACCAATCAGTCATGACGATCCCTTCAAAGCCCCACTCATCGCGCAAGATGCGTGTGTTCTGATCGTACAAGCCGGCAGTCCAGATCCCATTGACGGCACCATACGTCGTCATGATCGAGTAGGCTTTCCCGTCTTTGACGGCCATCTCGAACCCTTTCAGGTACAACTCACGCAACGCCCGTTCTGACACAATCGAATCCAGATCATGCCGGTGGAATTCTTGGTTGTTGGCACTGAAGTGTTTCAACGTTCCTGTCACACCAACCCGATGCATCCCGTCGAGTTGTGCCACTGCCATTTTTCCAGTCAGATACGAATCTTCCGAGAAATACTCGAAGTTCCGTCCGTTGAGTGGATGACGATGGAGGTTCATCCCAGGTCCAAGCAACGTATCAATCTCGTTCTTTCGTAACTCAAGACCTGTCATCTCAAATAGATCGGCGATCAACGTCGTGTTGAACGTCGAGGCAAGCAACGTTCCGTTCGGTAACGAGAAGGCTTTCGTTCCGATGTCCATCCGGATCCCAGACGGACCATCTGCGCAACAGCCTGCTGGAATGCCAAGTGCTTCGAGTTCTGTCGTCACGCCACCAAAAGCGCCCGCTGTTCCTGGTGTGACGCGCGGTGAGTTCATCCCTTCCCCCCGAACGATTGCTGCAAGATCCGTATCCGTCAATTGATCGAGGAACGTCTCGAGCGTGACGCGCTCTTCTTTGACGTCGCGTAACTTCCAACCGGCATCTTCTGTCTGCGTCTGTTCAACGGGACGCTCCTGTTGACGACGTTGTTCCGGATCGATCGTCCGCATTGGTGTTGCTTCATATGTCACTGTATATCCCGTTTCGGTCGCTTGCGGTTTGATGCGTTCAAACGCCGTCACCGGTGCCATGTTCTCGGTTAAGACATCCGTGACGTCAAGCGTCTCGACGGAATGGCTCACAACTGGAACCGCCGACCGGACGTCCGTTCCGAGATACAGCTGATACGCGCCAGGTTCGACAACATAAGAAGATTTATGCCCGGTGACGCCACTATCGTCATAACTCGCAAACGAGGCGAACGGTACGATGAGTGTGAGAGACTCTTGTTCGCCTGGTGCGAGTTCTTTTGTCTTGCCGAACGTAACGAGTTGACGCGTCGGGTTCCCGAGTTGTCCTTGTGGTTTCTCAAGGTATCCTTGTACGACTTCCTTCCCGCTCATCTGCCCGGTATTCGTCACTGTCGCTGTAACCACCCAGGCGTCTGCTGACGTCGTCACGTCTGTCGTAAGGTTGAACGACGTATACGATAATCCATACCCGAACGGATACAAGACCGCTTCCGGTGCGAACGTCTCGAAGTAACGGTACCCGACATAGATGTCTTCTTGATACAACGCGCGATCGGCATGACCGAAGTATGGTGTCGACGGATAATCATCGAGTGAATGAACGATCGTATCCGGTAGTTTCCCAGACGGCGAGACGCGGCCGAGCAAGAGATCACTCAGTCCAGTTCCGCCTTCCATTCCTCCTTGCCACGCGTAGAGAATAGCACTTGGCGCCGTCTCTTCGACCCAGCGCATATCGATGATGTTCCCGACGTTCAAGACGACGACAGTTTGTTTGAAGTGTGTCGTCACGAGTCGGAGCATCTCCCGTTCCGTCTCCGTTAAAAAATAACTCCCTGGATCCGCTGTATTGTCGCGGTCTTCCCCAGCCGTACGACCAATCATGATCAAGGCAACATCGGAGTCAAGCGCTGCTTGCTGAACGAGTGTCGCGTCAAGCGGCATCTCTTCTTGCGACCACGGCTCGGCTGCCCAGCCTTCACCTTGGTCAAACGGATGGTCTTCAAGCCACGTCTCGTACGCCTTGAGGACGTCTGCATTCAGCGTTACGTCTTCGCGTAGCATATCGAGCGGACTGACGACGTTCGTGACGTTGACCATTCCGCCTGATCCCGTACCGCTTTTATAGTAGTTGAACTGATTACGTCCGAAGACAGCGACCGTCGATGCGGGTTGTAACGGGAGCACACCATCATTTTGTAAGAGGACCGCCCCTTCCGCGACGGTTTGTCGAGCGAGTTTTGTATAGGCTTGCCAATCGAGCGTGTATGTCATGCGTCATCCACCTTTGTTAGTTAGTTTGAGAAAAAAGTCGTTTTAAGTCTTTCGCGATTTCGTCTAAGCTGTCCTCGGCTTGCGGATACAGACCGAGTTTATCAAGAAAGGCATGTTCCATCCCGCGGTACTGGAGATAACGAGTCTTGACGCCGGCGCGTGCGAGCTTTTTCGCATACGCTTCCCCTTCAAGACGTAAGTAATCAAACTCTCCTGTAATGACGAGTGCCTCTGGTAGATCATCGAGCGTAGCGAATAACGGAGAAATCCTCGGATCCTTTGCGCCACTTGTTTGAACGTACCATTGCTCGAGGACACCTTCTTCATCTTGCAGCGACAAAATGATCCGTTCGAGTAGCTCCGATTCCGTTTGTCGGTCATACGCTTCAATCGTCCAGTCATATTCCGAATTCGGATGTTCACCGACATTGACGACCGGATAATACAAGACTTGATAGCGGATATACGGCGTCGGACGCTCGCGGTCGAGCAAACAACAGACCGTCGCTAAGTTCCCACCGGCACTATCACCGGCGACAGCGATCGCACCTGAATCAATCCCAAGTCGATCAGCGTGTTCGACTGCCCAATCGATCGCTGCATGACAATCCTCAAGTCCTGTCGGAAACGGATGCTCGGGTGCTAATCGATAACCAACTGACAAGACGGCGACGTTCCCCTTATCGGCTAATGCCTTACATGGGTTCTCGACCGTCTCGAGCGTACCACCGAAAAAACCACCGCCATGGAAATAGACGACGAGCGGGAGCGGACGTGCCGCTTCCGGACGATACAGCCGTGCTTCGATCGTGGTACCGGGTCTTGGGATCGCAAAGACGTCTGTTGCAATCTGTCGGGTCGTCACGTCTTCGTTGTTCCAACCCATGCCAGCACGCGCCAATTCAACTGGCGACGCCCCTTCTGGAATCGAGACCGATGGACGCTGCGTGAGAATGACCTCTCGGACACGCGGATCGAGTGTTCCCGGGGTCGAGACGTCAGGAATTGCCTTATCGACGATTTCAAGTCCGTCTTGATGAATCGATGAACAATTTCGTAACGTTCGTAGCAAATCTTGCATCGATGCGGTAGACAAGTGGATCGCTTCCTTTCTGTTCAAACTGTTATCGAAAGCGCTTTCGATAACGGTTAAAAAAATTTCGAATGCTCTTTTTTCAAAAAAGAGACCGCTTACATCACAATATACCTGTCTTTGACAGGAGAAGCAAATGTTTCACCTAAAAAAATCAGCGCAGTCACCTGCGCTGATCCTCATCGTAATTGTTCTTGTGAAACGATCGTAAAACCATCGATGACCGTGTCTTCCTCAACCTCGATCAACAGGCAGCGTTTGCCTTGGTAGTTGACTTGTTTGACGTACTTCAAGTCTTGCGGACTGATCGCGATATTTGCGACCTTCGTATTGATTTTAATCGATTTCGCTTCATAGTTCGGGACGATGTTACTCGCTTTCATCTCGTATGTCGGATCGTCAACGACCGTCTTGAACGCTCGTTCGACTTGTTCCGTGCTGACGTCTTCGACACCACTTGCCTTGAGGACACGCTCGACTTCCTGGACGTCGAGCATCGGTACTTCTTCCTCATCCTGATCCTCTTCGACGACGATCAACTGGTTAATGTTTTCATAGACACCGGCTAACGTCTTTGTATCCATCGATTCACCGACGACCGATTTGACGATCTCCTCGAAGATCGCTTTATCTTCATCTGCCGTGACGATCGGTTGACCGTTCAAGACATTTTCAAGGAAGCCGAAATCCGGTTTATTCGGTTTGCCTGCCGCATACAAGACATGATTAACGTCTGCTGCGTTGTCGGTAAAGGTCGGGAAGAGAAATCCACCGATCGGCGACGCCAGTTTGATGACCGGATTGATGAATAAGTTCGACTTGAATTCGCGTTCGACAAAATCAAAGACGAGCGATTGTTTCGGTAACTCCGTCAAGTTAAGGCTACCGAGGATGAACGGCGTCGTATAGACGTCGTCATTTGGATCGATCTCTGTCTCATCCGCTTGGCGTTTCGTCGTTTTATAGTATTGTCCGCGAATGAACGTGACGACGAGGTCATTCTCGTACTGGACGTCCTGAACCATCTTCAACGCCATCGTCTGCATCTGTTCGACCCAGTCCTCCGGCTCTTCCGCATACAGTCCTTCATAAAGGAGCTGCTGTGTGTGACCCTTCTCTCCTTCTTCCGGATGCGTGAACTTGACCTCGAACAGCTTGACGTCGAGTTTTCCACCTAATACTTTCTTGAAGTTCGCGAGGAACAGCTCCTGTTGTTCCGGATCAAGCAATGGAAACGGTCGGGCTTCCTCATGATAGATTTCGCTCGTCTCTTTTCGGATATAGACGTTGTAGATTTCATGGATTTTTAGTAAATCGGCATCCATCTTGAAGTGACGACGGATGTCGGCGATGTCTTTTTTATTCATGCATACCAGCTCCTCGAATCATTAAAATCCTGCTTCCTGAAAAGCGTACCATATGCGAGATGACCCGACATCTTTTAGAAAATCAATGCGCACGGAACGAATACGCGCGTGTGACAGGATTAACGATCTCATATTCATATTCCTGGTGGGCAGCGCGAGCTTGCGCGATGCAATTATCTAGTTCTTTTGTGTTGAAATAACGTTGTGCTTCCATCAACGTGCCACTTACGACTAAAAAGATACCAAACACGATCAACCATCCTCTGATTCGTTCGTTCATGATGTAGTCCCCTTTCTTCTCCACCTAAATCCTAACATCAGACCCTTTTATATAATGACAAAAATTTTATTTTAATAACATTTACACGATATTTATTTTCTCCTAAATAAGTGATGCCATACTAAAAATTGTGAAGGGTGTCTTCACATCATCTCGTCTCATACATAGGAGGAATGACACGTGTTCAAAGCCATCAAGTCCATCGTCATCACTACGCTCGTCTGCCTGACCGCTTTCCAATTCGATACGACGTCTGTTTCCGCATTACCGTCGGGTATCTCGTCGAAAGCGACGGCCCAGTCTCAACTCGATGCCTTAACTGTTAAAACAGAAGGCAGCATGACCGGTTATTCGCGTGATTTGTTCCCGCACTGGAGCAGTCAAGGAGGCGGCTGTGATACACGACAAGTCGTCTTAAAACGTGACGCTGATTCATATGTCGGATCGTGCCCCGTTACATCTGGTTCTTGGTATAGTTACTATGACGGACTGACATTCACGAATCCGTCTGACCTCGACATCGATCATGTCGTACCGCTTGCGGAAGCATGGCGCTCAGGAGCAAGCAGCTGGACGACAACGACTCGTCAAGCATTCGCAAACGATTTAACAGGTCCGCAATTGATCGCTGTCTCTGCAAGCTCGAACCGTTCAAAAGGGGATCAGGATCCGTCGACATGGAAGCCGACACGGGCAGGTGCGAGCTGCGCTTACTCGAAGATGTGGATCAATACGAAGAGTCGTTGGAACCTCAGCTTACAATCAAGTGAAAAAACTGCCTTACAGACGATGTTGAACACATGTACATACTAAAAAGGAGTCGATTCGATGGAAACGAAAACCTCTACTTTTACCGCTACACATGGTGTCATGACGCAAGAAGTCGGTGTCATCAGCGGTGAACTCGAACTCCGGACGACCTGTCAGGAGAACGGGACGTTGGAATTGGAGATTGCTTACGTCGGGGCGATAGACGTCTATACGTTACCCGGCAGTTACCGTGTCCATGACGTTCGGGATCATGACGTCATCCATCAGATGCTCGTCAATGTACTAGAGCGAACATAATGGAGAAGCCAGTATTTAATCAATATTAGTTACTTACACAATTACATAATCGAAATAGTAACCTCTATTTTCTAAAGCAATACTAATAGTTAAATTTAAATCTTAGTCACAACAAGAACAAATTTTTAAAGTATTATAAAATATAAAAAAATCACAACGAACTTCTCTTTTTGAGATATCTAAGTTTTAAAATTTGTTGAGAATGTTCTCATGTTCAAATTAAAATTGACGAGAATTTTCACAATCCTTTAAATAAATTAAAATCTAATATTTCCCATACTTTTGATTCTCTAGTGAAAATAAATTAAACGGCTTGATTCCCTTAGAAATAGAGACTCAAGCCGTTTAAAAGTTATTATCAAATTTCTTTTAACATTATTCAAAAGAATTATTTTATTAAATGTAAATTAAATTAGCTATCAAAATCCATTGTTACTATTTGTTTTTCAAATTTCACTAAAATTTCTTGGAAATTAGAATGAATTTGATCTTTACATAATAAAATTAATTCCTGTTGCTTTTCTTCATCAAGTGAAAGAAATAGTTCATCGAATCCTAGGCTTTTAAAAATACCATTAACTGCACCAAACGAACCTAGTACTCCAGAATAAGTTGTCACTTTTAAATTATCTTTTGTAGATTGAGTTAAATCATGTTGAGGAAGTGAAGCTAATCTAAAATCGTATATAATTTCTTGTATTAATTTCAATAATTTTTTCGAATTATCTTTTTTTAAGGGTTTATCGTTGAAAGATTTGATAAATATTAGTCTACAATAAAAAAATAATTTAGGATAGGAAGGCAAAGACTTAAAATCATTTGATAAATATTTATGAAGATTTTCTTCTGTAATGTATTTATCTCTTTCAACACTATCGTTATTTTCAGCACTAGTATTTAAATTAGTTAAATAATTTGAACTAGTATCTTCTTTTATTTCAGTTAAAGAGATTAAAGAAATATTCATTTTTTCTAACATCTCTTCATGATACTTGAAGCCTTTTACTGCCACTTCTAATAAAGTTGATGCTTTACTCATATTATCCACAGACTCTTTTACTACGTCTATATTTACTTTATTTGTTAATTCATCTAATTTTTCGGTTGCTTGAGATACTTTTTGAGAAGATAAATCACCAGAAAAAGTTTGATAAAGAGTAAATAAGATTGCAATTATAGCTAATATTATAGAAATAATAGTTCCCGCGAAACTCCAATGACTAATTACCTCATTCTGATCTTTATAATAATATGTAAAATTTAAAATAGAAAATGATAGTATAAAAATAAACCAGTATACTAAATCTCTTTTACTGATAATTTGAGAAGAATTGATATTTTTAGATGTATCTGAAGATTCTTTATTAGCTTTAAAAATCAAGAAGCAAATTATTATCAATAAAATATTTAACAGTAAATAAATTGAAAATAAAGTGATTAAATCAGTTTTTAAACTTACATTAAAGTTCATTTTTCACAAAACTCCTCATGGAATCTTAACTATAAATAGCTAGGATTTCTAAAATCAAAGTATTATTAGCAGATTTTATATTTTCGACACCTTCTATTTCATCTTTTCCCAATTGTCTTCTTAATCCTCTACTTATAGAAAGTAAATCTTTCATAATATCAAAAACAACTATAGGTTCATCTTTATAATATTTTTTAGAAATAATTTTTGCTATAAAAGTAACCTCTTCTTCTTCATAATCTTCTAGTCCATCCATTCCAATTATTAAGTCCGTTGAAGTTAACTTTGTAAATCCAATCCAATCATTTAAAGTACTATCTGTAATGAATATTGGAATTTTTGTATTTTCTTTTTCAAAAATCTTTTTAATAACCTCTTCTTCTTGAGTGCTTTCTAAATTTAAACTATTCATTATTATAGGCTTAAATTGAGTTATTAATTCCATCATGTCAAACTCATTCGGAATACTTAATGAACCTCCAAATGATATAATGGACGATTTAGTAATCGTTTCAATATCGTAATCTTTTTCTACAAGATCAAAAAAATACTCCCCGTCCTTTTCTTGTAATAATTCTTCAAATTCATTACAATCCAAAACTAAACTATTTATTGGCTCTCCTTCCATTTCATTAGTTCCTGTCATTCCTCCAGAGACTATAGGAATTTTTCCGTTAACTGATTTAGTTGAAGTTATTTTCATATTTTTTACATTTAAACTTTTTTCTCCTATAAGAAGTGCTTTATATTCAGCTACCTTTTTTGAATCAAAATATATCATATTTTTAAACATTATTTTCCTCCTATATATAGTTTTTTTATTGGAATATTATACTTTAATTCGAATTAAAAAGTAAATAAATTGAATAATATATTAAGAAATAAAGTAATCTGAAATCCTTATTTTAAAAAGAATCAAATTACTTTATTTATTTGGCTCCATCTTATTTAATTAAAGCATATATTTTTTCACTTATGATACGGCTCATTCCGATTAATCCGGTACGCCCGATAAATCTGTTCACAGAGAATCATCTTCATCAACTGATGCGGGAATGTCATCTTCGAAAACGAGATTGTATCATTTGCACGCTGCATCACTTCTGGTGCAAGACCAAGTGATCCACCGATGACGAAAGCAATTTTGCTCTTGCCGTATGTCGCGAGTTGATCGAGTTCTTTTGCGAACTGTTCACTCGTCCGTTGTTTTCCTTCGATAGCAAGTGCGAGGACATGAACGTCCGGTCCGATCTTCGCTAAAATCCGTTCGCCCTCTTTTTTCTTCACTTGTGCCATCTCCGCTTCACTCAACTGCTCTGGTGCCTTTTCGTCCGCGACCTCGATTTCTTGGATCGAACAGTAGGCGCCGAGACGCTTCGTATATTCGGCGATACCTTGTTTCAAATACTTCTCTTTTAGCTTTCCGACCGTAATGATGGTAATTTGCATCTTTTTTCTCGCTTTCTGACAGAAAATTCAGGAGTTATCCACAGAGTTATCCACAAATCCACATGTTGATATTTATTTTTTACTTGACACAAGATATGTTGCCGGTGCGTCACAGTATTCACACGTGATGTTTTTTTCTGGATTTAGCTGATCGAGAATCGGGTATTGTTCTGTTTCATCCACGATTTCGTCAAGCGCGAGCTCGACATGTTCTAAACAAACGTACTTATCCACAGGTGGTCTCCTCCTTTCACTTATCCACATTTATCCGCTTCCAGTATAACAAATATCAACCTTCCTGACCGGAAAAGGCGCAGGTTTCCTCACCAAAAAAAACCATCCACAGGTCGGACCTGTGGATGGTTTTTCAAATGATGCCTTACTGAACTGTTGGGGATTGGGCCGATAACTTCACCTCTGCTGTCTGTTTTTCACCGCCCCGGTAGAACGTGACTTTGACTGTTTCACCGACTTTTGCATCTCGGTAGAGGACACTTTTTAGGTCCGCGAACGATGCAATCGCTTTTCCATTGATCTCGACGATGACATCGTTTGCCTTCATACCCGCTTTTTCGGCTCCACTGTTACGTGTTAGACCAACGACGACGATTCCTTTCGTGACATCATTCGGTAATTTCAGACGATCTTCCCGGTATCCGCTTGGGAATTCCTGCACGTCGCGAATCTGAATCCCGAGCTGTGGACGAACGACTTCGCCGTTTTGCTCAAGATCCCGCATGATTGGTAACGCTTCGTTGATCGGAATCGCAAATCCGACTCCTTCGACACTTGCTTCTGCAATCTTCATCGAGTTGATCCCGATCAATTGACCAGCTGTGTTGATGAGCGCTCCACCGGAGTTCCCCGGGTTGATCGCTGCATCGGTTTGAATGACTTCCGTGTTGAAGTCTTGCTGTCCATCCTTGTTCGTATCAACTGGAACCGTCCGTTCCTGCGCACTGATGACACCGCGCGTGACCGAGTTCGCGAAAATCCCGAGCGGGTTCCCGATCGCAAGCACCGTTTCACCGGCACGTAACGTATCCGAATCCCCCAGTTTTGCGACTTGTGTCACTTTCGATGAATCAATCGAGAGGACGGCTAAATCGTACGTCGGATCTTCGCCGAGGACTTTTGCCTCGAGTGCTGTTCCGTCGGATAACGTGACAGACAAGCGGCTCGCCCCTTCAACGACGTGGTAGTTCGTAACGACGTAAGCTTTATTGCCGTCTTTTTTATAGATGACGCCGGACCCTGCACCCGTTTCCTGATCGGTTCCTTGGAACGAGCTCTGGAGGTTCGTCACGCTCACGACGGCTTCCTTCGTCTTACCGACTGCACCAACGATGTCGGTTTCAGCCTCTGTCGTCTGTGTCGCAGTCTGTTCCGCTGTCGTCGACGAAACCGGAGTCGGACTCGTCATCTCATCGCGGACGAACGGCCACGCGACGAGGGCGATCAACAAGGCTCCGACGATTCCGCCGATCAGACCGACGAAAAAGGCTTTTCCGGCACCACGACGACGCGGTGGTTCTGGTTGTTCTTCATATGGTTCACGATAAGGGCTGACCGGTTCGCTCGTTGCCGGTTGACGGGGCGGGAAGCCGCTCTCATCGGATGACTGTTCGTATCGTTCGGATTCGTTCCGTGGTTCTTCGGGTCGATCCATCGACATACGCCTCCTTTATGACTCTCTTTACACAAGTATACCCCCATCACGTGGCAAGTGAGCCAAATGTGGGGGTCTTTTGAGCATATTCAGTAATTTCCCATAATCAAAGCTTCAGGAGCGGTGTCGGAATGACCGGATCCGTGTCGAGAAGCTGAATCTTACTCAAATCGACGTCACGGCTCGCGAGCGTCTGGGAGACACTCATCCGGGCGAGTTCCTTCATGTTGTTGTCCTTGCTCAAGTGGGCCATGTGGATTCGTTTCGTCCGGTCATCAAGGACCTCACTCATCGCGATTGCAGCGTCCTCGTTCGAGACGTGTCCGTAATCCCCGAGGATCCGTCGTTTGACGCTCCACGGGTAATGTCCCATCTGGAGCATGCCGATATCATGGTTCGCTTCGAAGATATAAGCATCAGCGCCCCGAATGACACCTTTCATTCGGTCCGAGACGTATCCGGTATCCGTGATGTGCGCCAATCGTTTTCCTTCGTGGGCGAACTGGAAGAACATCGGATCGGCTGCATCGTGACTGACGTTGAATGATTCGACTTCGATGTCACCGAACTGCTTGACCTCTCCGACTTCCCAGAGGAACTTCAGCGCCGGATCGATCTTACCGATCTTCGCTTCCATCGCTGCCCACGTCTTTTCATTCGCATAGAGCGGGATATTGTACTTCCGTGCCATGATGCCGACGCCTTTGATATGGTCGGAGTGTTCATGGGTGACGAACAGACCATCGATGCCATGCGGCGACCGGTCGATCTGGTCGAACAAGGCGAGCATCGCCTTGCCGGTCAGTCCTGCGTCGACGAGCAAGCGGGTCTGTTCACTTTCGATATAGAGGGCGTTCCCCGTCGAGCCACTGGCCATGACGCTGTAGTGTAGGCTCATCGTGCATTCCTCATTTCTCTGAGACTGTATCCAATCGTTCGACGGTCTGGACACCGCCGTCAATCGCATTGACGAAGTAGACTTCCTCGTTGTCGAGCTCGATTTGCCACGTCGGCGGCAAGATTTGGACCGATTCCGTGCCTTCCGTGACGAGACAGAAATAACCGAGCTTGTGACTCGTCGACCGCTTCGATGCCGGGAACAAGCCTTGCTCCGACAACTGGACGATCGCTTCACTTGCCGATAACAACGTCACGTCCTGTGCTTGCCGGACGACCTTGTTCAAGTGGCGTTGTTTGTAGCTGACGATTTCCTTCGCATCGTTGAGCTGTAAGACGAGCAGGGACGGTCCGATCATCGCATCGTCCTCACGCGACTGCTGTGGTGTCGAATAGAGCGGCTGTCCCTTATACGTCTGAACGAATGTCATCTCCTGATACTTACTATCATACTTCCAAAATGTATATTCGGCACCATATCGAACTGATGCTTGAACGAACGATGAAGCGGAATCCCGCATCGTCTTCGCATCGAGTCGATACGGTTTCGTTAACCGGACCGACCACTCGACATCATTCTTGACGGAGGCGACCGCGTCCCGAATCGGTGAACTCGCAAGTGGCGCCAGCGTCCGCGCGTCGACTTCGGCTGTTAAATAACCGATGTCACGCGTGACCGGCTGCAGTTTCTTCTCATCGATTTGACGATCCTTCAAGATCGATTTACCGGTCGCGCTCGTCGCGACGATCCGCGGCTCGACCATCCGGTCCATCAATTGAATGGCGAGGTAGACGTTCAGGATCAAAAAGGTCAGCATCAATAAGGTCTTCGCTTTACTCCAGTCCATTCATCCTCACCCCTCATTCCCGACAGCTTGATTGATCGATTGCCAGACGCCATCGATTTTGATGAACCACGTCGGCTCAAAGACGGCGTAGCGGCTCGTTGAAATCTTATACGTCATCTCATATCCAATCCGGATTCCACTGATCTCTTTTAAGAGATCAGCACGACTCAGACGTTCGAGAACCGTTTCAACAGCTGGCACCGTTTCTTCCCGAAGGATCAATTTCCGCTTCGCTCGGAGCATGCTACGACTGAGCGACCGGACTTGATTTTCCTCATACATGATCTTCAGTGTCGCGAGATCGAACTTCGTCTGTTCGAGCAGCGGACCACTCTCCCCAAATACCGGATACCGGTTCAAGTACAACCGGAACGTCGCCGTCTGTTCCTCACTCTTTTTACTCATCTGATCAAAGTAATACCGGAAGCCACTGCGTTGGGTATCTTGATCGAGCCAGCCCCCATGAATGTTGACATAGCTGACGAGCGTGCTGTAATCGACCGTCGAGCTTTGGGTATTCGGCGATAACGTATTGAAACGATACACATTGTAGTTTCGATCATACGTCGAAACGCTGACACCGTCCGTCAAGACGTCGAGATCATCCCGACTCTTGATTTGCTGGACGTTCGAGTTCTCAGCGAAAAAGGCACTCCGGATGCGATCGAGTGGTTTGGGCGATTGCCCGACCTCGTCATAGACGAAGACTTGCTCTAATCGCGTCGTACCGCTCGCGACATACGTATAATCGCCACCTTTGAGTTCGACGCGTGTCATCGGTTTTTTCTTATCATGCGCGAACAGTCGCTTCAAAACCGTCTCATCGCCGACAAGCTTGAAGTCCTTCAGGCGACCGGTCGCCGACTCGAGACGGAGGATTGGTCCATCATAATCGAGTAAATAGAGCCGTTTGATCGGTTCCGAGAAGGCGATTTGTTTTTCGCCGAGTAACTCTTCAAGAATCGTCGCACTGATCGGTGTCGGGAAAATCATCTCGACACTCCGGTCACCGACCGGGATGTTATTCGCTTTATCCGTCAAGACAAGGACACCGATGTTAAACGACGCACCGATTCGGTTAAGGAAGGTCCGACCGATGATTTGTGTCTGATAGATCCCTTCCTGGTCCGAATAGACGAGTAGTTCCGGGTTGATCAGTTGGTTGCTTTCAATCGTCTTTGAGGCATCGATCTCGTTGAACGAGACCTGTTCCCGCTCGATTGATTCACTGCTTGGATGATAGGTCCAGAGCATCGCTGTCTGAGCGATCGAACCGGCGACAAGCAGGACGAGTAACAGCGAACTCCAGTGTTGTTTCTTCATCCGGCATCCACCTCTTCGATCACCTCATACGGAAGCGTGAAGTAAATCGTCGTGCCGCGTCCCCATTCACTTTCTGCCCAGATGTCGCCACCATGTGCTGAAACGACGTCTTTTGCGATCGACAGACCAAGACCGGTGCCGCCGATTTTACGGGCACGGGCTTTATCGACACGATAGAAGCGTTCGAAGATTTTTTGGAGATTCGCTTTCGGGATTCCGACACCTTCATCCTTGATGCTGATGACGATCCGTTTTGCCCGGAGCATCGTCCGGACGGTGATCGTTCCGCCTTCCGGTGAGTACTTGATTGCATTCGTCAGGATGTTGTCTGCGACCTGGATCAACTTATCCTGATCCCCACGGATGTAGACTTTCCGCTTCATGATCTTACGACGGAAACGAATCCGTTCTGGTTTCGTCATGTCATGGCGATCGAGAATCTCATTCAGGAATTGAATGTAATCGAAGCGGACCTTATTCATTTTGTATTCCTTACTGTCCATCTTCGACAGTTGTAAGAGATCGGTGACGAGGCGGATCATCCGCTCCGTCTCGTTCTGTGTCGTCTCAAGGAAACGTGGTGCGAGTTCCTCGTCCTGATACGCGCCTTCTGCCAAGGCTTCAAGATAGCTGCGCATCGTCGTCAGCGGTGTTCGGAGCTCGTGACTGACGTTCGCGACGAATTCGCGACGATCCTGTTCGACTTGCTCCTGTTCCGTGACGTCATGCAGGACGACGATCATCCCGGTAATTGGACCACTGTGTTTCTTGACGGGCGAGAAGAATGCCCGGACGAGGAACAGTTCATCCTCACTACTGAAATCAAGTAGACGCGGTGGCATCGTACCGTCTTCCGGAATCATGAAATCGTCACCGAGTGCCAGTAAGTCCTTCAAGTTCGTTCCGACGACGCTCGCATCGTCCGCACCGACGATATCCTTCGCTTGATCGTTCATCAAGATGACGCGCAACGTCCGGTCCGTCGCAATGACGCCATCGGTCATGTTCTCAAGGACGCTCGTCAACTTCCGCCGTTCGGCTTCCGTCGTCGCGTTTGCTTCGAGTAACTCATCCGTCAATTCGTTGAACGAACGAGCGAGCTGACCGATCTCATCGTCCGAATAGACCTTAACCTTCCGCGAGAAGTTCCCGCGTCGCATCTCGATCGCTTGACGCCGCATATCGGAAATCGGACGCGTGATCGTCCGCGACAGCAAGACACCGAGAATCGACGTGATGACGAGGGCGATGACCGTTCCGGTCGCAAGAATCCGCGTAACCTGTTGCATCTGCGAATAGATTGACTCCATCGAGGCGCGAACATAAATCATACCGGTCGTTACGCCGTCTCGTTCCGAGGTAACCGGTACGGCAAAGATCCGGATCTTATCCTCTGATTCTGGATCAAGCACGGTGTCCGTCCGGGTCGAGCTCGTTGCCTGCGCTTTTTTAATCAGTGAATTCGTCGCCCGTTGTCCGACTGCTGATTGGTTCTCGTTATCCGATGTCGCTTGGATGATCGAGTCCTGGTCAATGATCTGGACTTCGAGGATGTCGTTCCTTGAGGTGGAGCCATTACTAAACTCAGACAGCAGTTGCCCTAGTGATTGGGACAACTGCCGCTTGGAGGCGTCATCATCGCCTGTTTTATCGAATTCCTTCCCGACGTTATAGGCGACAAGACCTGCTCGGTCCTCGACCGACTTCGAGAAGTTCGTAATGTACTGCTTTTCAAGGGAACGAACGAAATAGACGCCAATGACCTGCATCGCCACTAAAATCAATAAGGCATAGATGACGACGAGTTTCCATTGGATGGATTTAAAGAAGTTCGTTCCTTTTAACATCGTTATTCATTCTCCCCGTCTTGGAGATAATAGCCGACACCACGACGCGTCATGATGTAAACCGGCGTACTTGGGTTATCTTCGACTTTCTCACGGAGACGACGTACTGTCACGTCGACTGTCCGGACATCACCGAAGTAGTCATAGCCCCAGACCGTTTGCAACAAATGCTCACGTGTCATGACTTGACCGATATTTTTCGCGAGGTAGTGCAACAATTCGAACTCACGCTGCGTCAGCTCGATTTTTTGATCCTTCCGTGTCACCGTATGCGAATTCGTATCGATATACAGTTCCCCGACTTTGAGTGGACCTGGTCCAACCGGTTGTGGTGTAGCTTCCGGACTCGTGTTGCGTAAATGGACTTTCACGCGGGCAAGTAACTCGCGCGAGCTGAATGGCTTCGTCACATAATCGTTCGCGCCAAGCTCAAGACCAAGTACCGTATCGATCTCGGAATCCTTCGCTGTCAACATGATAATCGGAATCTTCGAAGTCTTCCGGACTTCCCGGCAGACTTCCATCCCGTCCATTAATGGGAGCATGATGTCGAGTAACATCAAATCCGGTTTGAACTCCTCGAATTTTTCTAATGCCTCCACGCCGTCGTTTGCGATCGCGACCTGGTAGCCTTCTTTTTCTAATTTAAACTTGAGTATATCTGCAATCGGTAACTCGTCATCGACGACTAGAATTTTGCGTTCCGTCACTGGGTGTGCCCCCTTAAAAATTTCTATTCAATCTATTTTACCTGTTTTTTCGGCATATAGAAAGGTGGCGACGGAAACTCCCGGCGCCACTCTCTCTGCTGTTCGTTGTCTCACGGGAGAGGTTCCACGTGAAACACTGTATTTAGTATACCTGTTTTTGCTTCCGTTTGTGAACCATTTCGCACAAAAAACAGCCTCTTGCGGGAGGCAAGAGGCTGTTTAGACTTATGCTTCTTGCGGGAGGCAAGAGGCTGTTTAGACTTATGCTTCTTCGTAAAGATCACGCAAGACGACTGTCTGTTCACGACCCGGTCCGACCGAGAACGTGACGAGCGAGATCCCTGTGAGATCCGCAATCCGCTTAACGTAGTTCTGTGCGTTCAACGGTAGATCTTCAAAGCGACGGACCCCTGTGATATCCTCTTTCCAGCCTGGAAGTTCTTCGTAAACTGGAACACATGCTTCGAGATCACGGAAGCTTGCTGGATACTCATCGATCTGTTTACCGTTGAATTCGTACGATGTACAGATCTTCAACGTGTCGAGGCCTGTCAAAACGTCGATCGAGTTGAGCGAAAGATCCGTCAACCCACTTGTACGGCGCGAGTGGCGAACGACGACAGAGTCGAACCAACCAACACGACGCGGACGTCCTGTTGTCGTCCCGTATTCACGACCGACTTCACGGATCTGATGACCGATGTCATCGAACAATTCCGTTGGGAACGGACCATCACCGACACGTGACGTGTACGCTTTACAAACACCGACGACGTGGTCAATCCGAGCTGGACCGACTCCGACACCTGATGCGACACCGCCAGCAGATGCGTTCGACGATGTAACGAACGGGTACGTTCCGTGGTCAAGGTCGAGTAAGACACCTTGTGCGCCTTCGAACAACACTTTTTCGCCGTGATCAAGGCTATCGTTGACGACGACGGATGTATCGCAGACGTATTTCGCAAATTCTTGTCCATACGCATAGTACTCTTCGAAGATATCGTCGAACGCGATTGGTTCAGCGTCATACATCTTCGTGAACATGCGGTTCTTTTGGTCGAGAACGATCTTCAACTTCTCAGCGAACGTTTCTTTGTCGAGTAGGTCTGCCATCCGGATACCGATGCGAGCGGCTTTATCCATGTAGCACGGTCCGATTCCTTTTAGCGTCGTTCCGACTTTTGCGTCGCCCTTCGCTTCTTCTTCTAACTGATCCTGCAACTGATGATACGGCAAGATGACATGCGCCCGATTCGAAATTAACAAGTTATCCGTTGAAACACCACGATCGTGTAGATACTTCAATTCCTTGACGAGTGATTTCGGGTTAACGACGAGACCGTTCCCGATGACACATTTCTTATCCGAGTAAAAAATACCTGATGGGATCAAGTGCAATTTGTACGTCTCGTTATTGAATACGATCGTATGTCCTGCATTGTCTCCACCTTGATAACGTGCTACGACGTCGGCTTGTTTCGAAAGAAAATCGGTAATTTTCCCTTTTCCTTCGTCGCCCCACTGTGTTCCGACTACTACTACTGATGACATCTTATCATCCACCTCCACGTACGATTCAAAACCACGACTAAGTGTAACGCGATAAAAAACAGAAGTCAACCAAATACCGAACAATTAATTGTTACAATTCTCTTTCGTTCGTTTAATTATCGTTTTTGGTGAATAAACTGAGAATCTTTAGGTGAAAATAAAAAAAGCTACGTTTTGTCTCCGATTAATCGAAGACAAAACGTAGCTTAGATTAAGCTGGTGGCGCGTACGAGTTGCTTGGCTCGAGATCCACGAACTTGTTGAATTCTTTCCGGAAGGCAAGTTTGACGGTACCGGTTGGACCATTCCGCTGTTTCGCGATAATGATCTCAATCGTATTCGCATCTTCCGTTTCTTTATTGTAGTAATCGTCACGGTACAAGAAGGCGACGATATCAGCATCTTGCTCGATCGCTCCTGATTCCCGGATATCCGACATCATCGGTCGCTTATCTTGACGACTCTCAACACCACGAGAGAGCTGCGATAAGGCGATGACAGGGACTTCGAGTTCCCGCGCGAGCGATTTCAAGGAACGGGAAATTTCCGAAACCTCTTGTTGACGGTTGTCGCTTGAGCGACCATTCCCTTGAATCAACTGCAAGTAATCGATCATGATCATTCCAAGACCATGCTCCTGCTTCAAACGACGGCACTTTGCCCGGATGTCGTTGACCCGAATACCCGGTGTATCGTCGATGTAGATACCGGCTTGAGACAGATTACTCATTGCAAGTGATAACTTGCCCCAGTCCTCTTCCTCGAGTTGACCGGTCCGCAGACGCTGCGCATCGACGTTTCCTTCGGCACAGAGCATCCGCATGACAAGCTGTTCGGCACCCATCTCAAGACTAAAGATGGCGACGTTCTCGTCAGCACGTGTCGCGACGTTTTGCGAGATGTTCAAGGCAAACGCCGTCTTCCCGACCGATGGACGTGCTGCAACGATGATTAAATCGTTGCGCTGGAACCCAGCCGTCATCTTATCGAGATCCTGGAAACCCGTCGGAATCCCCGTCGTCTCACCGCTTTGCTTATGCAATTTATCAATCGTTGCATAGGCACTCGTCAAAACGTCCGAAATCGGAATGAAGCTCGCGCTTCCTTTTCCTTGCGATACTTCGAGAATCTTCCGTTCTGCTTCATTCAGCAGGACATCGACTTCATTTTGCCGTTCATATCCGTCAGTGACGATTTCGCCTGCTGTCCGAATGAGACGCCGAAGCGTCGACTTCTGGTCAACGACGTTGACGTAATAATTGATATTTGCTGCAGTTGGTACACCTTCAGCCAGTTCCGCTAGATACGGTAGACCACCGATCTCATCTAAGATCCCAAGCGTGCTGAGCTCGGCTGTCACCGTGACGAGGTCGATCGCTTCGCCTCGGTCGGACAACACGAGCATCGCTTCAAAGATCCGTTGGTGAGAGGCACGGTAAAAGTCCTGCGGTAACAAACGTTCCGATGCACTGATCAAACGATCCGCATCAATCATGATCGCCCCTAGGACGGCTTGTTCTGCCTCGATACTTTGGGGAGGCATATTTTGCATGACTTCACTCATCACCGGTCCCCTTTTCTACTCACGCCTCTTTGACCTGAACGTTCAGCGTCGCTGTCACTTCGTTGTGTAACTTCAATGGAACTTTCGTAAAGCCGAGTGCCTTGATTGGGTGCTCGAGCTCGATTTTGCGTTTATCGATCTTGTAACCCATGCTCTTGAGTGCTTCCGCGATCTGTTTGCTTGTGACCGAACCGAAGACACGACCGCCTTCACCAGCTTTTGTCGAGACGACGATCGTCTCTTTTTCGATTTTCTCTTTTAACGCTTGCGCATCAAGCAAGTTCTGTTTTGCTTCTTCTGCCGCTTTACGTTCGTGTGCTTCATGTTGCTTCAAGTTTCCAGTCGTCGCAGGGCGCGCCAACTTTTTCTTGAAGAGTACGTTATTTGCATAAGCATCGGCCACGTCTTTGACGTCTCCTGCTTTACCTTGTCCTTTTACATCCTGTAAGAAAATAACCTTCATTCTGATTCCTCTCCTTTTGTCTCATCTTCTAGATATCGATCGATCGCTTTGCGCAATGCATCGGCAACCGTGATGACCGATTCTGACATCTGCGTCGCCGCATTCGTCAAGTGACCACCGCCACCGAGCGTCTCCATGATCAACTGGACGTTGACCTCTCCGAGCGAACGGGCGCTGATCGCCGTCCGTCCATCTTGCAGTTCCGCGATGACGAAGGCGGCACGGATGCCTTGAAGCGACAACAATTGATCGGCCGCTTGTGCAATCAAGACTTGATCGTGAATGACACCAGGTTCCGCTGTCGCAATCGCCATCCCTTTCGTATAGACCTCGGACCGCTCGAGGATATGTGACTGCTCAACGTACGTTTCAAGATCCTGACTGAGGAACTCTTGCACGAGCACCGTGTCAGCTCCTTGTGAACGTAAGTAAGATGCAGCATCGAACGTCCGCGAGCCGGTCCGAAGGGCAAATCCTTTCGTATCGACAATGATTCCGGCGAGTAACGCCGTCGCTTCAAGCATCGATAGCTTCTGATTCGTCGGCTGGTACTCGATCAGCTCAGTCACGAGTTCTGATGTCGAAGAAGCATACGGCTCGAGATAAACGAGAACCGCATCTTCGATGAAATCCTCACCGCGCCGGTGATGATCGATGACGACCATATGCTCGAATCGATCGAGTAACGTCGGTACGACGACAAGTGACGGCTTATGTGTATCGACGACGACGAGTAACGTCTGATCGTCAATTAATTGATCCGCTTGAAACGCATTGACGAACCGGGTCTCGAGTTGTGGTACTTCAGCGATTTCGTCCATCATCCGGCGAATCCCACGACCGATTTCTTCTGGTGGTAAGACGATATGCGCTTCCTTATCGTTCATTTCCGCAAGCTTCAAAATGCCGATTGCTGATCCGAGTGCATCCATATCCGGGTTCTTATGACCCATGATTAGGACACGACTTGATTCCTGCATCAAGTCACGAAGCGAGTTGGCAATGACCCGTGCCCGGACGCGCGTCCGTTTTTCCGTCGGATTCGTCTTTCCGCCATAAAAGCGGACTTTTCCGTCGCGTTTGATGACGACTTGGTCGCCTCCCCGTCCTAGTGCGAGATCGAGACTCGACTGAGCCATCTGACCAAGCGAAGGAATCGGATCACTGCCGCAACCAATTCCGATTGATAACGTCAACTGGACGCCTCGTTGACTCGTCTCTTCGCGCACGATATCAAGAATCGTGAACTTCGATCGTTCAAGAATCCGTAGATTCTCTTCTGTCGTGACGATGAAGTACCGATCGGACGCCGTCCGTTTGATATACGTTCCGTGTTCAGCTGCCCAGTGATTCAATAGTTGAGTAACCCGACTGTTCAGCTCACTACGTAACTGATCTTCGATACCTTGTGTCATCTCATCGTAGTTATCGAGATAAATGACACCGATGACCGTCTGATTGTCGACGAGTTGCTGTTCAACTTGCGCTTCTTCCGTCATATCGAACAGATAAAACGTCCGGTTCTCATGATTTGAAAAGACGCGATACACGGCATCACCGATTTCAAGCGTCGCTTGGTCCTCGTTCGTCGCGACCATCTCGATGAATAAAGGATCGAGCTCATTGAGCGTCTGTCCCATCGCTACATCATCAAAGATGTCCCGCATCGGATCATTGAACCAGGTGACGAGGGTTTCCTCATCGTATAGTAAGATCCCGATTGGCATGTTCGTCAACGCGTCTTGCCCCGTTTCTTCGACTTGCATCGAAATCCCGGCGACATACGTCTCCCACGCCCTGCGTGCACGACGTTCTTCGTATAGATGCAATCCGAAGAGGAGGGCAGTCACGACGGCTCCGATAGCGGAGATGATCGGTTCACGTACAGCGACGACGAGAAGCAGACCGACGATTAATAGATACGGAATGAAGCGAACGATGCGTCGTTCTCGTTCCGGTGATACTTGTTGACCTGACTCCATCGTGTCCTCCTTATATGCTCTGTTGGGTTCATTTAAATTTTTAGTAACTTGTTTATTATAACCGAAAAGCAGGAGGGGATGAAAGGGAAGCGAAAAAAAGCACCATCCTCACGCATGAGGATGGTGCTACGAAATCAGTCAGCCACGTATGGGATTAAAGCCATTTGACGTGCGCGTTTGATTGCGATTGTAAGTGGACGTTGGTATTTCGCTGAAGTACCAGTCACACGACGTGGAAGAATCTTACCGCGTTCCGAAATGAAACGTTTGAGAAGTTCTACGTCTTTATAATCGATATGAGTGATGTGGTTCGACGTGAAGTAACATACTTTACGACGACGTTTTCCACCTGGACGACGTGCCATGTGATTAACCTCCTTTTAAGTTAAATTTTTCAGGACGATTTCCTTAGAACGGAAGATCGTCATCTGAAAGGTCGATCGAACTACCACCGCTGAACGGATCAGCGCCGAAGCCCGAATTCGATGAAGCGGGTGCTGGCGAGGAAGAGTTGTTCTGCTGTTGCTGTGAACCCCATCCTGCAGCATTCCCGTTTCCACCAGTAGATGAAGCGTAGCCTTCGCTACCATCCGAAGAACGGCTCGCGTTACGTGACTCAAGGAAGCGGACGCTATCAGCGACGACTTCCGCACGATAACGGCGTTGCCCTTCTTTATCGTCGTAGCTGCTAATCTGGAGGCGACCCTCTACACCAGCAAGACTACCTTTCTTCAAATACTGAGCAACGTTCTCTGCTTGCTTGCGCCAAACGACGCAATCGATGAAATCAGCTTCTCGCTTCCCATCTTGCCCTGTGAAAGGACGGTCACATGCGAGTGTGAATCGCGTTACCGCAATCCCGCTCTGCGTATAACGCATTTCCGGGTCACGAGTTAACCGACCGACTAAAACGACGCGGTTAATCATCAGAATCACTCTCCTGTTTCAGCTTATTTCTCGTCTTTTGTGATCATTAAGCGAACGATATCGTCACTGATCTTCATGAGACGGTCAAGTTCTTTTGTAGCTGCTGGTTCAGCAGAAACGTTAAGAAGAACGTAGAACCCTTCACGCATATCATTGATTTCGTAAGCGAAACGACGTTTACCCATTTCAGTTGTTTTATCAACTGTACCACCGTTATCAGTGAGGACTTTGTTGAAACGCTCCACTGTTGCTTTGCGTGCTTCCTCATCAAGTTCCGGACGGATGATGTAAAGTACTTCGTATTTACGCATATCTGTCACCTCCTCTTGGACTGGCGGCTCGAATGTTCGAGCAAGGAGCAATAATTCATTACTCACATTCGTTAATACTACCAAAGTATTTTGCTTTATGCAATAACGATTCGTTTTCGATTAGACGTTGAAGCGGAATGTGACGACATCGCCGTCTTGGAAGACATATTCCTTACCTTCTGAACGGTAACGTCCTTGTTCCTTAACGGTCGTCATGTTGCCTGCAGCTGCTAAATCTTCATATGCGACGACTTCTGCACGGATGAATCCGCGTTCGAAGTCCGAGTGGATGACACCCGCACATTGTGGAGCTTTCATCCCTTTTTTGAACGTCCAAGCGCGTACTTCTTTTTCACCTGCTGTGAAGTATGTCGCAAGACCAAGCGTGCTGTACGCCGCATGGATCAATTGATCCAGACCTGACTCTTCGATTCCGAGATCAACGAGGAACTCTTGACGTTCTTCCGGCTCAAGCTCCGCAATCTCTTCTTCGATCCGGGCACAGATAACGATGACTTCTGCACCCTCTTTAGCTGCGAACTCACGAACAAGACGCACGTTCTCATTGCTGTCTGCATCTGCAACTTCATCTTCGCCGACGTTCGCGACGTAAAGCATCGGTTTCATCGTCAACAATTGGAAGTGCTTAACGATTGCTGCTTGATCTTCGTTCAATTCAGCGAGACGTGCCGGTTTCTCGTCTTCGAGTAATGCCAACACGATTTCAAGTGCTTCAAGTTCAGCCGCTGCGTTTTTATCGCGTGACTTGACTTGTTTTTGGACACGCTGGATCCGCTTTTCGACCTGCTCGAGGTCAGCGAGGATCAATTCGAGGTTGATCGTCTCGATGTCATCAATTGGTGATACTTTTCCTGAAACGTGTGTGATGTTTTCATCAATGAAACAACGAACGACCTGACAGATCGCATCCACTTCACGAATGTTTGCGAGGAATTTATTTCCGAGCCCTTCCCCTTTAGATGCCCCTTTCACGATACCTGCGATATCCGTGAATTCAAATGCTGTCGGGATCGTCTTTTTCGGGTTGACGAGTTCCGTCAATTTTCGAAGACGTGCATCTGGTACTTCAACGACACCGACGTTCGGGTCGATCGTTGCGAACGGGTAGTTCGCTGCCTCGACACCTGCTTGTGTGATGGCGTTAAAAAGTGTTGATTTTCCTACGTTTGGTAAGCCAACGATTCCTGCTGTTAATCCCACTTGGAATTCCTCCTTTTCGGTATTTCCTAGGAAATCCGTGCTAGCGGCCGCAGTGGGTAGAATGATTACACCACGTCAGCACATCTTTCACAATTATAGATAGTTCAATTTTTTTAAGCAAGGAGCTCGACCGTCTTTTTTAATCCCGCCTTAAACGAAAGCAACTGCCCTGTTTACAAAAGACAATCAAAAAGCGGTTCCGATCACGAGGATCAGATCCGCTTTTCATCACTCTGGTAAGACTTTTTTCAATCGTTTATCAAAATCACGACGTGGCATCAAGATGCTTGCCCCGCAACCTTGACATTTGATTCGGATATCCATGCCGACCCGAATGATCTGCCATCGGTTCGTTCCACATGGATGCTGCTTCTTCATCTCAACATAATCATGGAGTTGATACGTTTTTGGAATCATCCGTCTGTCCACCATTCTTTTGTTCTGGATTCATCATGACCATCCGTGGATACGGGATCTTGATGTTCTCTTCTTCTAGTCCTTGCTTCAATTCCTTACGGATCAGACGACCAGCTTGGAAATGTTGCATCGGTGGTACTTCTGCCATCAAACGATAGACGACTTCAGAAGGACCAAGCGTCTGGACGCCGAGCATTTGAATCGGTTCGACGAACATATCGACATACTTCTTCGTCGTCCGGTCCGCGATCTCATGTAAGACTTGTTCGACGCGTTCGAGATCTTCGTCATAGGAGACTTGCACATCGACGAGCGCAAAGCTGTTGTCGACCGAATAGTTCGTCACTTGCAAAATCTGACCGTTCGGGATGATGTGAATCTCCCCGTTGAGCCCTTTGAGTTTCGTTGTTCGGATACCGAGTTCCGTTACGACACCTTCGATCACACCGACGCGTACATAATCTCCGACTTTAAACTGGCGTTCGAAGATGATGAACGCTCCGGTAATGATATCTTGCACCAAGTTCTTCGCACCAAATGAAATCGCAAGACCAGCAATCCCGGCACTGGCAACAAGACCAGTGATGTTGATTCCGAACTGACTGAGTACCGTCAACAACATGACGATTCCAAGTACGTAGCGGATTGCATTTTGTAGCAACTTCAGCAGCGTCTCATTCTGACGTTGTGCCAAGTAATCCTGTTCATTGATTTTCCTGATCGTAAAGAGACGTGAGACTGCCCCAGTCAAAACGCGCGTTAACACATAGAACGCCGCGATAATGATGAGCGCAATCAGCAGTTTCATTCCAAAACGAATCCACATATCCGCATCCATTACTTGATTGATGAGTTTATCGACTTGGGCGACGGATTCTTGTACATCTTGATTGGTAGCCATTCTCTCCATCCTTTCTTGTTCTCTCTATTACGACAGTATACGTGATTTTAGTTGAGTTTCAACTAAAGAGCCGATTTTGACGTTAGATTTTCGGAAAAACCGGGAAAGGAAAATCATCTAAGAACCCTTCACTCTTGCCAACCCACCACGACACCGACACCAAGAGAAGAAAGGATGATTTCGATGAACTTCCGCTTTCATTCGCACGAGCCCAAGCCCTATTCTTTCTTTTTAGAATATACGGAACCGTTCGCGAAAGAACGCTTAGCCGAACAACTATTCGAACAAATCTCCGCTGTCCAAGAAAAACGTCCTATCGTACTCGTCTGCATCGGTTCTGATCGTTCGACGGGCGACTCACTCGGTCCACTTGTCGGAACATTCCTTGAAAAGCAAGCACCTGCTCATCTCCACGTCTACGGTACACTCGCGAAACCCGTCCATGCACTGAATCTCGCTGAAACGATTCACTCGATCCAAACAACCCATTACCGTCCACTTGTCATCGCAATCGATGCGTGTCTCGGTCGACTTTCAAGTGTTGGACATGTCTTCTTCTCAGAAGGTCCACTTGCGCCAGGAGCTGGAGTCCAAAAAGAATTACCTGCAGTCGGTGACTTCAACATCAAAGCTGTCGTCAACGTCAGTGGGTTCATGGAGATGATGATTCTCCAAAATACACGCTTACATCTGGTTTATGAGTTAGCCGAACTCGTCGCGAATAGCTTCCACATGCTCGATGCGAAACTGTCCGCTGAATCGACGCGGACGACGATTTCCTTCACCCCACGTTCGATGTAATCAAAAAGAAGCGAACCGTCACCGGAACGCTTCTTTTTATTGATCTGATTCAGGTAATAACAAGTCGAGCAACCGGTTAAGGTCGTCTTCATCTGTAAAATCGATTTCGAGTTTTCCTGCTTGTTTGCCCTGTTTAATCCGAACCATCGCACCGTACTTTTCGCGAAGTGATTCTTCGACGAATTGCACAGCGGTCGCTTGTTGCGGACGGACGGATTCCTTCCGTTCCCGAAGTGCCTGTTCTAACCGACGAACATTCCAGTTCTCAGCCATGACACGTTCTGCCATCTGTTCAATCTTCTTTGGATGTTTCAGCGACAGGAGGGCGCGGGCGTGCCCCATCGATAACCGCTCATCCATGACGGCCTGTTGGACGAGCAGCGGTAACTGCAATAATCGAAGGCTGTTCGTGATATGCGAACGACTTTTGCCGACACGTTGCGCAAGCTCTGCTTGCGTGATGCCGAATTCCTCGATCATCTCCGCATACGCCATCGCTTCTTCAATCGCCGATAAATCCGCTCGCTGGATGTTTTCAATCAGTGCGAGTTCCATCACGCGTGTCTCGTCTGCTTCGATCACGAGGACCGGCACACGTTCAAATCCCGCGCGACTCGCTGCTTGATACCGTCGTTCACCGGCGATGATCTCATAATAGCCATCTCGTGGTCGAACGACGATCGGTTGGATCATACCGTGACGAACGAGCGATTGGGCTAACTCTTCTAGTGCTTTTTCATTGAATCGTTTCCGAGGTTGAGTCGGATTCGGGCGAATCGCCCGAACAGGTAATTCGTTCACTTGCCTTCTCTCCTAAACGTAGCGGAAGGCACGACCGTTTATTCCGGACGTGCCTTCACGATGCGAATCCGCACCTCTACATATTCTTCACAATCGACTTCTTCTTTTTCGATCGTCAATCCAGTCTGCTCGATCATATCGACGGAATCACGAAGTGTATTCAACGCAATCCGTGTATCCCGAGCAAAGCTCTTATGACGTTTTTTCTTCGGTGGCTGTGGTGTCATCAATCGTTCCACCCGGCGCTCCGTCTCCTTGACGTTCCATTCCCGTTCCAGAATTTCAGCAGGTACCGTTACTTGTAGCGCTTCATCCTTGAGCGGTAATAACGCACGGGCATGACGCTCCGTGATCGTCCGTTGCTTCAACGCTTCCCGGACATCCGTTGGCAATCGAAGCAAACGCAATTTGTTGGCAATCGTCGATTGACTACGTCCGAGCTTACGAGCTAACACTTCTTGCGTGATGTCTTGTAACGCAAGCAAGCGCTCATAGGCTTCTGCTTCTTCGATTGGTGTCAAATCTTCGCGTTGCAGATTTTCAATCAATGCCAGTGAAGCAGTCGTCTCGTCCGTCATCTCTTTGACGATGGCAGGAATCGTTTCCCAGCCAAGCGAGCGCACTGCCCGGTATCGTCGTTCTCCCGCAATGATTTCGTATCCTGTTCCTTGTTTTCGAACGACGATCGGCTGGAGTAATCCATGCTCTTCGATCGTAACGGCTAGCTCTTCAATTCGGTCCCCATCAAACACTGTCCGTGGTTGGAACTGGTTTGCGACAAGTTCTGTCAATGGTAATTCCTGAACCGTCTCTTGTGGGTCAAGCTCGATCGTAGCAGGTTGCCCTCCCTTACCGAGCAGCTTGGCAATTGCATTTCTCACGTTGGCGCACCTCACCTTTATCAGTCATCGTTTCACGTGAAACGGTGTTTAGCTTAATGGATCTTTCGCAGGCGTACCCGCTTTACGCGGATATTTCCCGGGTGTTGTTCGTTTTTTATCTACAATAACGATATTACGCTCACTTTCCTCGCCTGGCAATTGGAACTGGAAACTTTCCCGTAAATTCCCACCGAGTACTTTTAAGGCAATCGCACCATCCTCGAGCTCTTCACTGACTTTCGCTGCCTTCAAGGCAACGAATTGTCCCCCGACTTTCGCAAGTGGTAGGCAATATTCCGCGAGAACGGACATCCGAGCGACCGCACGTGCTGTCACGACGTCGAACCGTTCACGGAATTGTTTATTTTTACCGAACTCTTCGGCGCGTCCATGATGGAACGCGACACCTTCGAGTCCGAGTTCCGTCGCCAAATGATTGAGGAAGCCGATTCGTTTGTTGAGTGAATCGACGATCGTCACTTGGAGATGTGGGAACATGATCTTGATCGGCAGACTTGGGAAACCAGCGCCCGCTCCGACATCACAAACCGTCGTGACCGTCGTGAAATCGAAATAGAACGCTGCTGTGATCGAATCGTAGAAGTGCTTGAGATAGACATCTTCTTCGTCCGTGATCGCTGTCAGGTTCATCTTTTCATTCCACTCGACGAGCAGTTCATAATACCGTTTGAATTGATGCAACTGATGTTCTGAGACTTCAAGTCCCTGTGCTGCCAATGCTGTTACGAATTGCTGTTGGTTCATCTCGTTCACTCCGCAGTCAATGCGTATTGGCCTTGTTCGATATAGACAAGCAGGATCGAGATATCAGACGGGTTAACCCCTGAGATCCGGGATGCTTGTCCGATCGAGAGCGGACGCACTTGGTTTAGTTTTTGTTTCGCTTCAATCGCTAATCCACTGATCGCATCGTAATCGAGACGATCCGGAATCCGTTTTTGCTCCATCCGCATCATTTTTTCGACTTGATCGAGTTGTTTATCGATGTAGCCGGCATATTTGACTTGGATTTCGACTTGTTCTGCTGCTTCTGCAGACAGTGGTGTTTCCGGTGGTGTCATCTGCGCGATCATCGCATACGTAATTTCCGGGCGTTTCAGCAACGTGATCGCATGCAGCGCTTCCTTAAGTGGTGATGCACCAATTGCTTCTAGCTGTGCATTCACGTCCGCTGTCGCTTTGATGACGACCTTCTCAAGACGTTTCATCTCAAGACGGATTTGTTCTTGTTTATCGAGCAACTTCGCTTGGCGTTCTTCCGAGATCAATCCGAGTTCATGTCCGATTTCCGATAGGCGAAGGTCCGCATTATCATGACGGAGCAACAACCGGTACTCGGCACGTGACGTCAAGAGACGGTATGGTTCGTTCGTACCTTTCGTGACGAGATCATCGATCATGACACCGATATAGCCTTGTGAACGTGACAAGATAAGTGGTTCTTTGCCTTGGACTTGTAGTCCGGCATTGATCCCTGCCATGATTCCTTGCCCCGCTGCTTCCTCATACCCACTTGTTCCGTTGATTTGACCCGCTGTGAATAAACCAGGAACCCGTTTTGTCTCGAGCGTTGGCCAGAGTTGTGTCGGAACAACGGCATCGTACTCAAT
The DNA here is from genome assembly GCF_000702605.1 of Exiguobacterium acetylicum DSM 20416. NCBI lineage: Bacteria > Bacillati > Bacillota > Bacilli > Caryophanales > Exiguobacterium > Exiguobacterium acetylicum. The sequence continues at coordinate 2,715,030 of NZ_JNIR01000001.1, forward strand.
CGCATAACCAGGACGCATCATTTCAGAATTCTCAAGCCCTGGAATCGAGCGGAGAATATCGTGTTGGACGTCTTCCGGCAAGCTTGTTGATAACCCTTGGACGTAGACTTCTTCCGTATCGCGACCTTCTGGCTCAAGGAAGATTTGGTGACGCGGTTTATCGTTGAACCGGACGACCTTATCTTCGATCGATGGGCAATAACGTGGACCTGTTCCTTTGATCATCCCAGAGAACATCGGGGAGCGGTGTAAGTTCGCATCAATCAACTGATGCGTATACTCCGTCGTATACGTCAACCAGCACGGAATTTGTTCCGTGATCATCTGAGTCGTTTCATGACTAAATGGAAGTGCCACTTCGTCACCTGGTTGAATCTCGGTCTTCGAATAATCGATCGTTTTCCCGTCGATTCGTGGTGGTGTCCCTGTTTTGAAGCGTGCGAGCTCGAATCCGAGTTCTTCAAGATGTTTCGATAGATTGATCGACGGCATCTGATTGTTCGGACCACTCTCGTAAGACAATTCACCGATGATGATTTTTCCGCGCATGAACGTTCCGGTCGTGATGATGACTGCTTTTGCCCGATACTCTGCCCCTGTATTCGTGACGACACCGACACAGCGTCCTTCGTCGTCAATTAACAACCGTTCGACGAGCGCTTGACGTAAAAGCAAATTCGGCTCATCCTCGAGCGCTTTTTTCATCCGGTTTTGGTATTCGAATTTATCCGCCTGTGCCCGTAATGCACGCACGGCAGGACCTTTTGACGTGTTTAACATTTTCATTTGAATATACGTTGCATCGATCGCACGTGCCATTTCACCACCGAGCGCATCGATTTCCCGGACGACGATCCCTTTTGCTGGACCACCGATTGACGGGTTGCAATACATGAATCCGACCATATCGGGATTCATTGTCAACATGACCGTTTTCGAGCCCATTCGTGCCGCAGCAAGAGAGGCTTCGATGCCGGCATGTCCGGCTCCGACGACAATAACGTCGAATTCACCTGCTTGATAAGCCATAGTACTGGTTCCTCCTTCTTATTCCACACGCAGTCGTCTCGAATTATTTCCCGAGACAGAACTGCGAAAACAACTGATCCAATAAACTATCCTGTGCTGTATCACCATTGATTTCGCCGAGCGTATCCCACGCCCGTCGTAAATCGATCTGTACCATGTCGATCGGCATCGCCGCTTCTGCTGCACCGAGAGCATCTTCGATCATCTGACTCGCGCGTTTGATCAGTTGGATGTGTCGTGCATTCGAGACGTATGTCATATCCTGGCTCTCGACACCCTGTTCAAAGAACAGACTCGCAATCGCTGCTTCAAGGTCGTTGACGCCTGCTTCTTCGAGCAAGGACGTCGTGACGATCGGTCGACCATCGGCAAGTTCCGTGACACGTGCTAAGTCAATCTGTTGCGCCAAGTCACTCTTGTTGACGATGATGATCGCGTTCATCCCTTTAATCGCCTCAAACAGCAAGACATCCTCATCCGTCAGAACATCGTTCCCGTTTAGGACGAGTAAGATTAAATCGGCCGTCTTTAAAGCCTGACGTGACTTTTCGACACCCATTCGTTCGACGATATCTTCCGTCTCGCGAATCCCTGCCGTATCAATCAACTTTAGCGGTACACCACGAACATTGACGTACTCCTCGATCGTATCGCGCGTCGTTCCCGCGATATCCGTGACGATGGCCTTTGCTTCTTGCACCAATGTGTTGAGCAAAGACGACTTTCCGACATTCGGGCGACCGATGATCGCTGTGGATAACCCTTCACGAAGGATTTTCCCTTGGCGTGCCGTTGTTAATAACTCTGCCAAAATCGCGCGGACAGCACCAGCATCACGTTCGACGATCTGTTGCGTCATCTCTTCTGCATCGTATTCCGGGTAATCGATGTTGACTTCAATCGCAGCAATCGTTTGTAACAATTGTTGACGTAAGTCCTGGACGAGTTTTGAGAGACGCCCTTCAATCTGACTGACGGCGACATGCATCGCTCGGTCCGTCTTCGCCCGGATCAGATCCATGACGGCTTCCGCCTGTGACAAATCGATTCGTCCGTTCAAGAACGCCCGTTTCGTAAATTCACCAGGTTCCGCCAACCGGACTTCCGGTTGTGCGAGGATGAGTTCGAGGACACGATTGACCGCGACGACTCCTCCATGACAATTCAATTCGATGACATCTTCACGTGTAAACGTCTTTGGCGCGCGCATGACACTCACCATTACTTCATCGACGACACGGTCCGCCTCATGGTCGACCAATTTCCCGTAATGAATCGTATGGGTTGGTACTTCCGTCAAGCGGTTGCTCCCTTTATAAACACGGTCGGCTACAGCGACTGCATCAGGACCTGATAAGCGCACGATCGCAATCGCCCCTTCTCCCATCGGCGTCGAAATCGCGGCAATCGTATCAAATTCCATCATCCGTTCTTCCACCTCGTTTTTCTTCTGTCTTTTTATGAGTATTTAATCCTTAATCGTTGCAATGGGTATAACGAAACAACTATACACGAAATGACGCAAAAGAAAAAGAGCGACACTCTGTCAAAACAAAGCGTCGCTCTTCACGTATTAGCGTTTCTTTTTCGATTTTTTAGGAGCCGGAGCTGCTTGTGCTGCTTCTTTTTCACGTTTAGCAGCCATTGTCGCTTCCGTCTGCAACTTAATCTTTTCACGCATTGGCTTCATGATGACGATCGTGACGATGATCGAGAAGATGTAACCGACAACCCAGTAAAGCGAAAGGGCAGATGGGAGTGTAACACCCATGATGAAGATCATGATCGGGAAGACATAGAGCATGATTTTCATTTGTGGATTGTCTTCTTGACCTGCCATCGAGATCTTTTGTTGCAGATACGTCAGTACCGCAGACATGATCGGCAAGATGAAGAATGGATCTGGTTTCCCAAGGTCGAACCAGAGGAATGTGTGTTGGAAAATAGCCGGTGTGTAGATGATCGCGTTGTAGAACGCAATCAAGATCGGCATTTGGATCAAGATCGGTAAACAGCCTGCAAGCGGGTTGACGTTATGCTCTTGGTAGAGCTTCATCATTTCCTGTTGCAACTTCTGTTGTGTCTCTTGGTCTTTTGAGCTGTATTTCTCACGAAGCTTCATCATTTCCGGTTGAATGACTTGCATTCCACCCATACTCTTCGTTTGTTTGATCATCAATGGAAGGATGACAAGACGAACGAGAAGTGTCGTAATGATGATTCCGATACCGTAATCACCGCTAAAGAACTGTGAAATCTCACGAATCAACCACGCCATCGGCCAAACGAAGTAATGTTTCCAAAAACCTTCTGTGTCTGCTGTGATCGGTTCACCTGTACCATATGAGCTAGGTGTACAACCGGATAATACGATCGCGAGCACGGACATGAGTCCGAGAGTTAACCAAATCTTAGTTCTCTTGTTCATAATTCCTCCTAGAAATTGTTTACGCTTTGTCGAACGCCATCTTCTTCTATAGTAAGGCAAGGAAAGGGAGCGCCGTACAAATCAACAGGATGCATTGCTACGATTCATTTTTTTGATCGCATCCAGACACCGGAACGTTTGAGCACGTGACGGAGACTGTCAGCCACTTCTTGCGCGGTCATCTTCGCGGCCGGATTGCGCGCGATGATCACCAAATCATAATTCGGGGCAATCGAGGCTTCATGTTGCTGGCATGCTTCCCGAAGATACCGTTTCACCTGATTCCGGACGACGGCATTCCCGATTTTTTTACTGACGGATAAACCAACCCGAAAGTGAGTCTGTTGCTCCTTTTTCAAGGCATACACGACAAATTGCCGATTTGCGACAGAGGCTCCTTTAGTAAACACCGCTTGGAACTCCTTGTCTTTCTTGACGCGGTATTCCTTCTTCACCTTATTCACACTCCATCCTGACACTACGAAAATTCGTCGTCTCTCATCATATCATAGAATAAACATGCGACGCGATAGGGCGCATGTGACAAAAGCACGAACACACGAAAAAACATAAAAAAAATCACCTCGGATCATGCCCGAAGTGATGGATGCATCAATGCATTAGACAGTCAAGGCTTTGCGGCCCTTAAGACGGCGAGCAGCCAAGATACGGCGGCCACTCTTCGTAGCCATACGCGCACGGAATCCGTGAACTTTTTTACGCTTACGGTTGTTTGGGTTGAAAGTTGGTTTCATTCGTCTGCACCTCCTTTAAAAGATCTTTATAACCAATTGTTATTTTCTACTTTAAGGCAGTCTTGTACATTATATAAACTGATTGTGGCATTGTCAATGAAAGTTCAGAAGATTTCTTGTCCTGCTTAAGGGATTTTTGGTTTGAAAACAGGCAATAGGATTCGACTGCGCAAACTCTATTACGCGATAGAATGCATATGGATCATGGAGGGGATGTTTGTAGACTTATCCACCTATCCACAGACTTATCCACATTATCCACACTTTCCGTGGATAACTCTTCACTTTGTCTACAATAGTATTTTTTAAAATCGACGTCAATCCTCGATTTTCGATTCCTTTTTTCGTCCTCTTTTGTATTTTGTGAATAACTCTTTTTCAACGCTTCCTCTTTCGAAAAGTTATCCACCTCTTATCCACAATTTATCCACACTATCCACAGCTTGTGGGTAACTACCTGTGGACGGTTTAATTTACTTGTGGATAAATCATTCCAACCATTGCCAGAGCTCATTTCTTTTGATACACTAATTGTGCATAACATGATCCTGATCGTTCAGGACAAAACAAGTTATACACACCCTGTGGATAACTTTATACACAGATTCAACCGCCTGTGGATAACTTTATCCACAGTTTTTACGTTATGGGGATAAGTCGAGTTTCTTCATTAACTTTGTCTGTGTATAAGCCTGTGTACAAAAATTTTCTATCTTGATAAAAAAAGGGGGGTATTTATGAAAAACGCTGCCGAACTTTGGCATAATGTCTTATCTGTGATCGAGGAAGAGGAACGAACACCGAAAGCTAGTTATGATATGTGGTTGAAATCCACAGAAGGCGTCACGCTAAATGGAACGACACTACTCGTTTCAGCACCAGCTGCATTTACGGTGACATGGCTCGAGCGCCAGTACTTATCTTTACTCGAAGACACAGTTGAGGAAGTAACAGGAAGCCGACTCGATATTCAGTTCATTGAAGAGGGACAAGCGAAGAAAATGCTCGATCGACAAGAAGAGGAACGTGTTGAGGCAACACCGACTCCGAAATCGCGTCCATCGAACATGCGGAGACCAACAGAGGAATTGACGATGAGTGAACTCGGACAATTAAATGAGAAGTATACGTTCGATACATTCGTCATCGGATCGGGGAACCGTTTTGCGCATGCCGCTTCACTTGCTGTTGCGGAAGCGCCTGCTAAAGCATACAATCCGCTTTTTATCTATGGTGGCGTTGGTCTTGGCAAAACCCATCTGATGCATGCCATCGGACAGTACGTTCAAGATCAAAATCTCGGGACACGGATTGCCTATGTCTCTTCTGAACGCTTTACGAATGACTTCATTAACTCCATCCGCGATAATAAGACGGTTGAGTTTCGAAATAAATACCGTAATATCGATGTCCTCTTAATTGATGACATCCAGTTCCTTGCGGGCAAAGAACAGACACAAGAAGAGTTTTTCCACACATTCAATGCCCTGCATAACGACCAAAAACAAATCATCATCTCAAGTGATCGACCACCAAAAGAGATTCCAACGCTTGAAGATCGGCTTCGTTCACGTTTCGAATGGGGACTGATCACCGATATCACGCCGCCGGATCTCGAAACACGGATTGCGATCTTACGGAAAAAGGCGAATGCGGAGCAACTTGACGTCTCAAACGAAGTCATGCTCTACATCGCAAGTCAAATTGATACGAATATTCGGGAGCTCGAAGGAGCGTTAACCCGCGTTATCGCTTATGCGAATCTCGTCGGACGACCAATCGATCCAAATGTCGCTGCGGAAGCCTTGCATAACATCATGCCGGTCGCTGAACCGCGTAAAGTTACGATTCGTGACATCCAGGAGTCGGTTAGTAAGCACTTCAATTTACCGTTTGATGATCTTAAGGCGAAGAAACGGACGAAATCGATTGCCTTCCCACGTCAGATCGCGATGTATCTTTCGCGTGAGATGACAGAGAGCTCATTACCGAAGATTGGGGAGGAATTCGGGGGACGTGACCATACGACCGTCATCCATGCCCATGAAAAGATCAGTATGTTGATCAAATCGGACGGGGAAACCGGAAAAGTCATTGAACAAATCAAGCATGAGTTGAAGCATTCATAAAACTGTGGATAAACATGTGGATAAAGTAGGGTAGTTATCCACAACTTATCCACACCGTTTTTGGCTTTATATCAAGTTATCCACCGACTTATCCACACTATCCACAGCCCCTAAGACTATTATTAAAAAAATATATTATTATGTTATGATGGGCGCATGCCCATTATTTTCGAGAGGAGTCTAACGACGATATGCATATCACCATTCAACGCGAAGCTTTAATCCAAGCAGTACAAGATGTAGCCAAAGCGGTCTCATCCCGCACGACGATTCCGATTCTGACAGGGATCAAACTCGAAGCTCATGGAGATGGCATGACGCTGACAGGAAGCGATACAGAAATCTCGATTGAACGGACGATCTATGCAGAGGAGAATGGAACATCTTATGTCACGGTTCACCGTGCTGGTAGTGTCGTCTTGAATGCCCGCTTCTTCGGCGATATCGTCAAAAAGATGCCAAAAGACGAAGTCACACTCGAAGTCTCACCGAACTTCATGACACGGATTCAGTCAGGAACAGCGGAATTCCATTTGAACGGTCTTGATCCAGATGAATTCCCACGCCTTCCACAAGTCGATGGCGGACAACGTTTCCGTTTACCGGCTGATCTCTTACGTTCGATGATTCGCCAAACAAGCTTTGCTGTCGCTGTTCAAGAAACACGTCCTGTTCTGACAGGTGTGAACTTCTCAGCTGATAAAGGCATCTTGACGTGTGTCTCAACGGATAGTCACCGTTTAGCCCTTCGTCGTGCACAGTTCGAGACAGATACGGACATCTCGTTCCAGAACGTCATCGTTCCAGGGAAGAGCTTAAATGAATTATCGAAGTTGCTTGGGGATGGTCATGTGGATATCACGATCACGAACCAACAAATCTTATTCAAGATGAAGCACGTCCTCTTCTTCTCGCGTCTACTCGACGGAAACTATCCGGATACATCACGTTTGATTCCAGAAGAATACCGGACAGCCGTCCGCATGAATGCGAAAGAATTGCTTCAAGCGATCGATCGCGCGTCACTGCTCGCACGTGAGGACCGTAACAACGTCATCAAGTTCGCAGCTGAAGGCACGACGGCGGTTGAGATCTCTTCACATTCGCCAGAAGTCGGAAAAGTCTCGGAGCAAGTCAGCATCCTTTCGCTTGAAGGAGAAGAGCTGAAAATCTCGTTCAACTCGAAGTACATGATGGATGCCTTGAAGGCGCTTGACGCAACAGATATCGAAATCCAGTTCACGGGTTCGATTCGTCCATTCATCTTGCACCCAGTCGATCAAGATAACGTTCTGCAACTGATTCTTCCAGTCCGGACAGCGTAAGCATCCATATAAAACACGCGACAAGACGGGTTCGATTGTTTCGACATCGGACCCGTCTTTTTCGTATACCGTATATACGTTCGGGAATTTTGCTAAATCGCCCAATGTTTAGTACAATAAAGAGTACGTCATTTATAATATGTAGGTAGGAGGAGTCAATCCATGCAAGAAATCAGAATTACAACGGAATATGTCACGTTAGGGCAGTTCTTAAAGCTATCGGATATCATCTCAAGCGGAGGACAAGCCAAACCGTTTTTAGCAGAGGTACCGATTCTAGTCAACGGCGAAGTCGATCAGCGACGTGGTCGTAAATTACGGGATGGAGACATCATTGATGTAGAAGACTACGGTCAGTTCATCATCAAGAACGAGGGCAACTAACGTGCGGCTGGATTCAGTCCGACTCAGTCATTATCGCAACTATGACGCACTCGAACTGTCATTCTCCGAAAAAACGAATGTCCTGATTGGTGAAAATGCACAAGGGAAGACGAACTTATTGGAAGCGATCTATGTTCTTGCTCTTGCGAAGTCGCACCGGACGACGCATGACAAGGAACTGATCGGTTGGGACCAAGAGACGGCGCGTGTCGAAGGACGTGTCGTCAAACGAACAGGTTCTCATGTCCAAGAGATCGTCATCTCGGGTCGCGGGAAAAAAGCAAAACTGAATCATCTAGAGCAACGACGCTTAAGTGATTACGTCGGGGCACTGAACATTGTTTTATTCGCCCCGGAAGATTTGCATATCGTCAAAGGCAGTCCACAAGTCCGCCGACGATTTCTCGATATGGAGATCGGTCAAGTCAGCCCGGTCTATCTGCATGAATTGAGTCAGTATCTGAAAGTGTTGAAGCAACGGAATGCACTGCTGAAACAACTGTCCATGAAGGGAGGAGACGAGACCTTCCTTGATATCTTGACGGAGCAGATGATTACGCTAGCCGTTAAAATCGTTCAGCGCCGCCATCATTTCATGGCCCAGCTCGAAAAGTGGGCACGACCGATTCATGATGGAATCAGTCGTGGACAGGAAGAACTCGCGCTCATCTATCGTTCGGACACATTCGGCGACGAATTACTCGATGTCGAAGGAATGACTGCGTCCTACACGCGGAAGTTTGGTAAAATAAAAGAAAATGAAATCCGAAGAGGAGTTACGTTGTTTGGACCACATCGGGATGACTTCGAGATGGAAGTCAATGGACGAAACGTTCAAACGTATGGTTCACAAGGACAACAACGAACTGCAGCTCTCTCGTTAAAACTTGCGGAGATCGAATTGATTCACGAGGAAGTAGGGGAATATCCGCTTCTTCTACTCGACGATGTCTTATCCGAGCTTGATGATCATCGTCAAACACATTTGCTCGATACGATGCAACAAAAGGTCCAGACGATCCTGACGACGACAAGCGTCGATGGGATTGCGCATGAAACGATCAACCAAGCGAAGTTGTTCCACGTGAAACAAGGGACGGTCGATTTGGAAGAGACATCATATAAAGAAACAGTAGGTGAGAAAACCGATGAGTAATCATGAAGATATGGAATTGGAACAAGGGTACGGTGCCGATCAGATTCAAGTACTTGAAGGATTAGAAGCAGTACGTAAACGTCCAGGGATGTATATCGGCTCGACGGCATCAAAGGGTCTCCATCACCTCGTATGGGAGATCGTCGATAACTCGATCGATGAGGCGCTCGCAGGGTACTGTGACACGATCAAGGTCACGATCGAACCAGGGAACTCGATCTTAGTCGAGGATAACGGACGTGGTATTCCAGTCGACATTCAAGAGAAGATGGGTCGTCCTGCCGTTGAGGTCATCCTGACGGTCCTCCACGCTGGTGGTAAGTTCGGCGGCGGCGGATATAAAGTATCAGGTGGACTACACGGTGTTGGGGCTTCTGTCGTTAACGCCCTGTCGACGAAACTTGAAGTATTCGTCAAACGGAATGAAAAGTTGTATTACCAAGCGTACCATCGCGGTGTACCAGCGCAAGATCTTGAAGTCATCGGAACGTCGGAAGAGACAGGAACGACAATTCGTTTCTTCCCAGACGGTGAGATTTTCCAAGAAACGCTCGAGTATGACTATGATTTGCTAGCAACACGCTTGCGGGAACTCGCTTTCTTGAACAAAGGCTTGAAGATCATCATCACGGACGATCGTGCGGATGAGTCGATGACGCGTAGCTTCCACTACGAAGGTGGGATCAAATCCTACGTCGAGCACTTGAACCGTTCAAAAGAGGTCGTTCACGCAGAACCGGTCTATGTACACGGAACAAAAGACGGCATTGAAGTTGAAGTCGCGCTTCAGTACAACGATGGATTTGCTTCAAACATCTACTCGTTCACGAACAACATCCCGACACATGAAGGTGGTACGCACGAGACCGGCTTCAAGACGGCTTTGACACGGGTCATCAATGACTACGCGAAGAAGTTCGGTTTGATGAAGGATGCAGACGGTACGTTATCCGGTGAGGACGTGCGTGAGGGAATGACAGCGATCGTTTCTGTCAAACACCCGAACCCGCAGTTCGAAGGACAGACGAAGACGAAACTCGGGAACTCCGACGCACGTACGGTCACGGATTCACTCTTCTCTGGTGCGTTTGAGCAGTTCATGCTTGAAAACCCGACGAACGCACGCGCAATCGTCGAAAAAGGGATGATGGCGTCGCGCGCCCGTATGGCAGCGAAACGAGCACGTGAACTGACACGCCGTAAAGGTGTTCTCGAAGTCAGCTCGCTTCCAGGTAAACTGGCTGACTGTTCATCACGCGATGCGTCGATTTCTGAATTGTACATCGTTGAGGGTGACTCAGCGGGTGGTTCTGCGAAATCCGGACGCGATCGTCATTTCCAAGCGATCTTACCGATTCGCGGTAAAATCTTGAACGTTGAGAAAGCACGTCTCGATAAGATTCTCGGAAGCAACGAGATCCGAACGATCATCACGGCACTCGGAACAAGTATCGGTTCTGAGTTCGATATCGAAAAAGCACGCTATCACAAAGTCATCATCATGACCGATGCCGATGTCGATGGTGCCCACATCCGGACACTCTTGTTGACGTTCTTCTACCGTTACATGCGTCCGCTTGTCGAGCATGGGTATGTCTATATCGCTCAGCCACCGCTATACGGTATTAAGCAAGGGAAGAACATCACGTACGTGCATAACGAACGTGAATTGACAGAGGCGCTCGCAGCGCTTCCTGAAAACGCACGGTACGACATTCAGCGTTACAAAGGTCTTGGGGAGATGGATCCAGAGCAGCTTTGGGAAACAACGATGGATCCAAGTGGTCGTCAAATGTTACGTGTCGAGCTTCAAGATGCGATCGAAGCGGATGAAGTCTTCGATATCTTGATGGGAGATCAAGTCGAACCACGACGCGACTTCATTCAATCACACGCGCATTACGTCAAGAACCTGGATATTTAACGCTGAACAGAGAGGGTGGCCAGAAGCATGTCCGAACAAAATCACGGAATCATCAAGGATATTAATATCAGTCAAGAGATGCGTACGTCCTTCATGGACTACGCGATGAGCGTCATCGTCGCACGTGCTCTTCCGGACGTACGGGACGGCTTAAAACCCGGACACCGCCGGATTCTCTATGCGATGAACGACCTCGGTATTCGTGCCGATAAACCACATAAAAAGTCTGCCCGTATCGTCGGGGAAGTCATCGGTAAGTATCACCCGCACGGGGATTCTGCTGTCTATGACACGATGGTCCGCATGGCGCAAGACTTCAGCTACCGTTACGAACTCGTCGATGGACACGGAAACTTCGGTTCTGTCGATGGTGACTCGGCGGCAGCGATGCGATATACGGAAGCCCGTATGTCAAAAATCGCGATGGAGATCGTTCGCGATATCAACAAAAACACAGTTGATTTCAAAGATAACTACGATGGTTCGGAACGCGAACCGGAAGTTTTACCGTCACGCTTCCCGAACTTGCTCGTCAACGGCTCGAGCGGGATTGCGGTCGGGATGGCAACAAACATTCCACCGCATCAGTTAGGTGAGGTCATCGATGGTGTCTTGGCACTGTCTCACGATCCCGAAATCACGATCCAAGAACTGATGCAGCACATTCCGGGACCTGATTTCCCGACAGCTGGTGAAATTCTCGGACGGAGTGGGATTCGTCGTGCTTATGAAACAGGACGTGGCTCGATCATCGTCCGTGCGAAAGCTGAAATCGAACAGACGAAAAAAGACCGGGAACGGATCATCGTGACGGAGTTGCCTTATCAGGTCAACAAAGCCCGCCTCGTTGAAAAGATTGCCGATCTCGTCCGCGAGAAAAAGATCGAAGGCATCACCGATTTACGGGATGAGTCAGATCGTCGCGGTATGCGCATCGTCATGGAAGTCCGTCGTGACGCCAATGCGAGCGTCATCTTAAATAACTTGTATAAACAGACGTCGATGCAAACGACGTTCGGTGTCAACATGCTTGCGATCGTCGGCGGACGTCCGAAAACATTGACGCTCAAGGAAATGCTTTATCATTACCTCGAGCATCAAAAAGAAATCGTGCGTCGTCGCACACAGTTTGATCTCGAAAAAGCAGAAGCACGTGAACATTTGCTCGCTGGTTTACGGATTGCACTCGATCATTTGGATGAAGTCATTCAAATCATTCGCGGGAACCGGACAGCAGACGCAGCACGTGAACAATTGATGGAGCGTTTTGCATTATCTGAGAAACAATCACAAGCGATTCTCGATATGCGTCTGCAACGCCTGACAGGTCTTGAACGGGAGAAAATCGAAGCAGAATATGACGAAATCATGCAATTGATCGCGGAATTGAACCGCATCCTTGCGAGTGAAGAAGTCTTGCTTGATTTGATCCGGACAGAACTCGAGGAGTTGAAAGAACGTTTCAACGACGAACGTCGGACGGAAATCCGCATGGACCACATCGAATTCGAAGACGAAGATTTGATTCCGGAACAGGATATCATCATCACGTTGACAAGCAGTGGCTACATCAAACGGATGACGACGGATTCGTACCGGACACAACGCCGCGGCGGACGTGGGGTTCAGGGAATCGGAACGAACGACGAGGATTACGTCACGCGTCTCTTGTCTTGTTCGACGCACGATACGATCCTATTCTTTACGAACCGCGGAAAAGTCTACCGGATTCGTGGATATGAAGTACCGGAGATGAGTCGGACATCCAAAGGTGTACCGATCATCAACCTCATCCAAATCGAACGCGACGAAAAGGTCGAGACGATGATTCCAGTCAACTTCAAACGTTATCTCGAGGAGCAACAAGCAACTGAAGCACCTGTCGAGGTGATTGAGGGAGAGATTGAAGAGACGGAAGAAACGCTCGAAACAGAAGAAGTCGTTCAAGATGAGCAAAAATCACTAATCTTCATGACACGTAAAGGACGCGTCAAACGTTCACCGTTGTCTGCATATGCGCGAATCAACAAAAACGGTTTGATCGCGATTCGATTGTTTGAAGACGATGAGTTGACATCGGTTCGTCTCGCATCGACGGACGATGAAGTCTTTGCTGTTTCGACAAGCGGGAAAGCGATTCGTTTCCCAATCACGAATGTCCGCTCGATGGGACGTGGCGCTCGTGGGGTTAAAGCGATGACATTACGCCCAGACGATTTTGTCGTCGGGATGGAACTTGCACGTGATGCACAAGATGTTCTTGTCATTACGGAAAAAGGATTCGGTAAACGAACACCGATGACCGAGTTCCGTAGTCAGTCTCGTGGTGGTAAAGGATTGATCGCAAGTAAGGTGACGGATCGCGTCGGTCAAATCGTTGCCATGCGAATCGTTGATGTCGATGATGACATCATGATAATGACAGAGAGTGGTATCGTCATTCGGACAGACTCGCAATACATTTCACGTGTCGGTCGCAATACCCAAGGGGTGAAGGTCATTCGAATTGAAGAAGGTGACCGTGTTGCAACGGTTGCGAAACTGAAACGCGAAGAGACTGATGAAACGGAAGAAGACACGGATCTTGTAGTAGAAGAGAATGTAGTCGAATCGGATGCTTCAGAAGAAGCGGAAGAGTAAGCAAGACGTCAGCAAGGAAGCAGCAGAGTGATACTACTCTGCTGCTTTTATCTACATATATAGAAAGAAGAGAAAGGAACGAAGCGATATGCGAGTGGCAAGTGACCAATTACGCATCGGGGATCGTTTGACTGAATCCATCTACTTACATACGGATCATCCGATCGTAGAAGCAGGGAAAAAATAGGAACCGATGAGTTACGACGAATCCAACGATTCTTAATCAAGGAAGTCGTCATTGAGAATCGACCTGATTTCGGTGCAGATGAAGAAGTACAGATTGAAACGGTTGAAGCCCATGTGGAACATCCCTTTGAAGAATTCATTCGCTTTTACAATAAAGTCTTCATGTCATGGGAACAAGGAATGAAGCCGAATGTATACGAAGCATTGAGCTGGGTCAAACAGTCCGTTCCAGAACGGATTACGAGACAAGATGTCTTACCATTCTTCCTAGAGCGGGGAACGGAAGCTTATACCGTTCGACATGCCATCTATCGAGGGGCAGTCGCCCAAATGCTGGCGGAAGCAGTCGGGAAAGAAAGAAAAATGATTCATGAGCTGTGGACGGCATCCTATTTTGCAGATTACGGATTAGCGCGGATCATGGAATGGCGTCACACGAAACGATATGAAGCGATGCAACAAGAAATTTTTCAACGTCACCCGGCAATGGCATATCAAGCATTGCAAAAGGAGACGATTATCTCGGATACTGTGAATCGTTTAATTGTTCAACATCATGAACGTTTAGATGGAACGGGTTACCCTTTAAAGGTAAAAGGAGATAAGATTGCAGATCATGCACGATTATTCATCGTCGCAGACGTCTTTGCTGCAATGACGAGTTGGCGTCCGTACCGGGAAGCTTATACGCCGTTTGATGCCTATCGTCATTTAAAAGCAAGACCGATGCAATATTGTTCAAAGTATGTACTATTGCTCGGACAATTACTTCTACCAATAGAAGTCGGTGATCGCGTGCTGATGAGTAACGGAAAGATTGCAACCATCACGCGAAAGAATCCAGTCTTTGATCGACCTGTCATTTCTTACGAAGAACAGGGACGGATGACGATTATTGATTTAATGGAAGAACGACAACATAGTATTATTCAGTTGATGGATTAATAGGGAAAATACAGCCTCTTGAGCCGAAATCATAAGGTTCAAGAGGCTTGTTCATGATTTTAAAAACAATTTTAAAATAAGTGTTGCACAATAATAAAACGCATGATATATTATTACATGTCCTTAACAACGACAAGCGCTTGAAACAAACGAGAAAAACAATTTCAAAAAAGTTGTTGACTTCTTGTTTCAGACTTGGTATTCTAATTGAGTCGCCAAAACAGGCGCGGACGAACTTTGAAAACTGAACGATGAGGCAAAAATCGTATTCTACGGAATACAAACATGAATGAAGCGCAAGCTTCGTCAATCGTGACTTCGGTCACAAAAACGAGCAAGTCAAACACTTTATGGAGAGTTTGATCCTGGCTCAGGACGAACGCTGGCGGCGTGCCTAATACATGCAAGTCGAGCGCAGGAAACTGACGGAACTCTTCGGAGGGAAGGCAGCGGAATGAGCGGCGGACGGGTGAGTAACACGTAAGGAACCTGCCTCAAGGATTGGGATAACTCCGAGAAATCGGAGCTAATACCGGATAGTTCAACGGACCGCATGGTCCGCTGATGAAAGGCGCTTCGGCGTCACCTTGAGATGGCCTTGCGGTGCATTAGCTAGTTGGTGGGGTAACGGCTCACCAAGGCGACGATGCATAGCCGACCTGAGAGGGTGATCGGCCACACTGGGACTGAGACACGGCCCAGACTCCTACGGGAGGCAGCAGTAGGGAATCTTCCACAATGGACGAAAGTCTGATGGAGCAACGCCGCGTGAGTGATGAAGGTTTTCGGATCGTAAAACTCTGTTGTAAGGGAAGAACACGTACGAGAGGTAATGCTCGTACCTTGACGGTACCTTACGAGAAAGCCACGGCTAACTACGTGCCAGCAGCCGCGGTAATACGTAGGTGGCAAGCGTTGTCCGGAATTATTGGGCGTAAAGCGCGCGCAGGCGGCCTTTTAAGTCTGATGTGAAAGCCCCCGGCTCAACCGGGGAGGGCCATTGGAAACTGGAAGGCTTGAGTACAGAAGAGAAGAGTGGAATTCCACGTGTAGCGGTGAAATGCGTAGAGATGTGGAGGAACACCAGTGGCGAAGGCGACTCTTTGGTCTGTAACTGACGCTGAGGCGCGAAAGCGTGGGGAGCAAACAGGATTAGATACCCTGGTAGTCCACGCCGTAAACGATGAGTGCTAGGTGTTGGGGGGTTTCCGCCCCTCAGTGCTGAAGCTAACGCATTAAGCACTCCGCCTGGGGAGTACGGCCGCAAGGCTGAAACTCAAAGGAATTGACGGGGACCCGCACAAGCGGTGGAGCATGTGGTTTAATTCGAAGCAACGCGAAGAGCCTTACCAACTCTTGACATCCCATTGACCGCTTGAGAGATCAAGTTTTCCCTTCGGGGACAATGGTGACAGGTGGTGCATGGTTGTCGTCAGCTCGTGTCGTGAGATGTTGGGTTAAGTCCCGCAACGAGCGCAACCCCTATCCTTAGTTGCCAGCATTTAGTTGGGCACTCTAGGGAGACTGCCGGTGACAAACCGGAGGAAGGTGGGGATGACGTCAAATCATCATGCCCCTTATGAGTTGGGCTACACACGTGCTACAATGGACGGTACAAAGGGCAGCGAGACCGCGAGGTGGAGCCAATCCCATAAAGCCGTTCCCAGTTCGGATTGCAGGCTGCAACTCGCCTGCATGAAGTCGGAATCGCTAGTAATCGCAGGTCAGCATACTGCGGTGAATACGTTCCCGGGTCTTGTACACACCGCCCGTCACACCACGAGAGTTTGCAACACCCGAAGCCGGTGAGGTAACCGCAAGGAGCCAGCCGTCGAAGGTGGGGTAGATGATTGGGGTGAAGTCGTAACAAGGTAGCCGTATCGGAAGGTGCGGCTGGATCACCTCCTTTCTAAGGAAAACGTCCCTTACGGGACATGCCCATCGTTCAGTTTTGAGAGCTCGTCTCTCAGTCTCGATAGAGACACTCGCACCTTGAAAACTGAAGACATCAACAAGACATCAAACTTTTAATTAACCATGTCATTTAAGACGTGTGTTCTTAGAATACCAACGCTAGATCAAGGTATGAAGGGCGTACGGTGGATGCCTTGGCACTAGGAGCCGATGAAGGACGCGACGAACAGCGATATGCTTCGGGGAGCAGTAAGTATGCTTTGATCCGAAGATTTCCGAATGGGGGAACCCACCATCTGTAATGGGATGGGACATGTTACGTGAATACATAGCGTAGCGTGAGGCAGACCCGGGGAACTGAAACATCTAAGTACCCGGAGGAAGAGAAAGCAAATGCGATTCCCTGAGTAGCGGCGAGCGAAACGGGAACAGCCCAAACCGAAGAGCATGCTCTTCGGGGTTGTAGGACACTCTATGCGGAGTCAAAAAGGAAGACAGTAGGTGAAGGACCTGGAAAGGTCGGCCGAAGAAGGTGACAGCCCTGTAGCTGAAACTGTTTTCCCTCCAGAGTGGATCCTGAGTACGGCGGGACACGTGAAACCCCGTCGGAATCCGGGAGGACCATCTCCCAAGGCTAAATACTCCCTAGTGACCGATAGTGAACCAGTACCGTGAGGGAAAGGTGAAAAGCACCCCGGAAGGGGAGTGAAATAGATCCTGAAACCGTATGCCTACAAGTAGTCAGAGCCCGTTAACGGGTGATGGCGTGCCTTTTGTAGAATGAACCGGCGAGTTACGATAACGCGCGAGGTTAAGCCGATGAGGCGGAGCCGTAGCGAAAGCGAGTCTGAACAGGGCGTTCAGTGCGTTGTCGTAGACCCGAAACCAGGTGATCTACCCATGTCCAGGATGAAGGTCAGGTAACACTGACTGGAGGTCCGAACCCACGCACGTTGAAAAGTGCGGGGATGAGGTGTGGGTAGCGGTGAAATGCCAATCGAACCTGGAGATAGCTGGTTCTCCCCGAAATAGCTTTAGGGCTAGCCTCGAGGTTGAGAGTTCTGGAGGTAGAGCACTGATTGGACTAGGGGCCCCCACAGGGTTACCGAATTCAGTTAAACTCCGAATGCCAGCAACTTATACTCGGGAGTCAGACTGCGAGTGATAAGATCCGTAGTCAAGAGGGAAACAGCCCAGACCGCCAGCTAAGGTCCCAAAGTGTATGTTAAGTGGAAAAGGATGTGGCGCTGCCTAGACAGCTAGGATGTTGGCTTAGAAGCAGCCACCATTCAAAGAGTGCGTAATAGCTCACTAGTCGAGTGGCGCCGCGCCGAAAATGTAACGGGGCTAAACATACCACCGAAGCTGCGGATTCCGTAAGGAATGGTAGGGGAGCGTTCCAAACCGCTGTGAAGCTGTACCGGAAGGAGCAGTGGAGCGTTTGGAAGTGAGAATGCCGGTGTGAGTAGCGAAAAGAGGGGTGAGAATCCCCTCCGTCGAAAGCCCAAGGTTTCCTGAGGAAGGCTCGTCCGCTCAGGGTTAGTCTGGACCTAAGCCGAGGCCGAAAGGCGTAGGCGATGGATAACAGGTTGATATTCCTGTACCGCCGATCCACCGTTTGAACAATGGGGGGACGCAGGAGGATAGTGACGCATGCGGATGGAAGTGCATGTGCAAGTTTCAAGACCGTCTGATTGGCAAATCCGTCAGGCATCAAAGTCAAGGAACGATGCGGAGTCCCGTAGGGACGTAGGTCACGATTTCACACTGCCAAGAAAAGCCTCTAGTGAGGGGGAAGGCGCCAGTACCGTAAACCGACACAGGTAGGCGAGATGAGAATTCTAAGACGCGCGGGATAACTCTCGTTAAGGAACTCGGCAAAATGGTCCCGTAACTTCGGGAGAAGGGACGCTCTACATGAGTAGAGCCGCAGTGAATAGGCCCAAACGACTGTTTAGCAAAAACACAGGTCTCTGCTAAATCGCAAGATGACGTATAGGGGCTGACGCCTGCCCGGTGCTGGAAGGTTAAGGGGATGGGTTAGCGCAAGCGAAGCTTTGAACCGAAGCCCCAGTAAACGGCGGCCGTAACTATAACGGTCCTAAGGTAGCGAAATTCCTTGTCGGGTAAGTTCCGACCCGCACGAAAGGCGTAACGATTTGGGCACTGTCTCAACGAGAGACCCGGTGAAATCATAGTACCTGTGAAGATGCAGGTTACCCGCGACAGGACGGAAAGACCCCATGGAGCTTTACTACAGCCTGATATTGAGGCTTTGTGCATGATGTACAGGATAGGCGGGAGACGTCGAGCCCGGAGCGCCAGCTTCGGAGGAGTCACCCTTGGGATACCGCCCTTCATGCATAGAGTCTCTAACTCGCAGCCGTAATCCGGCTGGAGGACCGTGTCAGGCGGGTAGTTTGACTGGGGCGGTCGCCTCCTAAACAGTAACGGAGGCGCCCAAAGGTTCCCTCAGAATGGTTGGAAATCATTCGTAGAGCGCAAAGGCAGAAGGGAGCTTGACTGCGAGACCTACAAGTCGAGCAGGGACGAAAGTCGGGCTTAGTGATCCGGTGGTTCCGCATGGAAGGGCCATCGCTCAACGGATAAAAGCTACCCTGGGGATAACAGGCTGATCTCCCCCAAGAGTCCACATCGACGGGGAGGTTTGGCACCTCGATGTCGGCTCATCGCATCCTGGGGCTGGAGTAGGTCCCAAGGGTTGGGCTGTTCGCCCATTAAAGCGGTACGCGAGCTGGGTTCAGAACGTCGTGAGACAGTTCGGTCCCTATCCGTCGTGGGCGCAGGAAATTTGAGGAGAGCTGTCCTTAGTACGAGAGGACCGGGATGGACGCACCGCTGGTGTACCAGTTGTTCCGCCAGGAGCATCGCTGGGTAGCTACGTGCGGACGGGATAAATGCTGAAAGCATCTAAGCATGAAGCCCCCTCCAAGATGAGATTTCCCTTTGAGTAATCAAGAAAGACCCCTCAGAGACGATGAGGTAGATAGGTCACGGGTGGAAGCATGGCGACATGTGGAGCTGAGTGATACTAATCGGTCGAGGCCTTGTTCTAGCAGATGCATTGTTGATGACTTCAGTTTTGAGGGCACGAGCCTTTCAAAAAAACGAAAAAAAGTCTTGACGTTATGTGAACATAATGTTAAGATAATAAATGTCTGGTGGCGATAGCCAAGTGGTCACACCCGTTCCCATGCCGAACACGGAAGTTAAGCACTTGAACGCCGAAAGTAGTTGGGGGCTTCCCCCTGTGAGGATAGGACGTTGCCAGGCACTTGACCGATCTGCAGATTGCAGGTCGGTCTTTTTGTGTTATGTGAAACTTCAGACTGTTCTGATTATTGGTCGAGTCATTGACATGACACACTCTGCTTGTTACCATAACATCAATATTCTTTTATAAAAGAGAAAGCGAGTGGATAACATGTGGGAGAACAAATTTGCTAAAGAGGGTTTGACGTTTGATGACGTCTTACTCGTACCCCGTCGTTCGAGTGTCTTACCGCGCGACGTTGATTTATCTGTCACGCTATGTGAAGGGATCACACTTAATATTCCGTTGATCAGTGCTGGGATGGATACCGTCACAGAAGCACCGATGGCAATCGCAATGGCACGTCAAGGTGGTCTTGGTGTCATTCATAAGAACATGTCAATGGAAGAACAAGCAGAACATGTCGATCGCGTCAAACGTTCTGAAAATGGTGTCATCACGAATCCGTTCTATTTGACGCCAGAGCGTCAAGTCTACGATGCCGAGTATTTGATGAGTAAATATCGCATCTCAGGTGTTCCGATCGTGAACAATGAAACAGAGCGCAAATTAGTAGGGATTTTGACAAACCGTGATCTTCGTTTCGTCAAGGATTACTCAACTGTCATTGAAACGGTGATGACGACTGAAGAACTCGTGACAGCAAAGGTTGGTACGTCCCTCGCTGAAGCAGAACAGATTCTCCACAAACATCGCATTGAAAAGTTACCACTCGTTGATGAGAACGGTGTATTAAAAGGATTGATCACGACAAAAGATATCGAAAAAGTCGAACAGTATCCACATGCTGCGAAAGATCAATTCGGACGCTTACTCGTCGCAGCAGCTGTCGGCGTCACAAAAGATGCTTCGACACGTGCGAAGTTCCTTGTTGATGCAGGTGTTGATGCACTCGTCGTCGATACGGCACACGGTCATTCAGAAGGTGTTCTTCTCAAAGTACGTGAACTTCGTGAAGAATATCCAAACTTACCAATCATTGCGGGTAACGTTGCGACTGCTGAAGCAACACGCGATTTGATTGAAGCGGGTGCATCTGTCATCAAAGTTGGTATCGGACCTGGTTCGATCTGTACGACACGTGTTGTCGCAGGCGTCGGTGTACCACAAATCACAGCTGTCTTCGATTGTGCGACAGAAGCACGGAAACATGGTGTCTCGATCATCGCTGATGGTGGCATCAAGTATTCTGGCGATATCGTAAAAGCACTTGCTGCTGGTGGTCACGCTGTCATGCTCGGAAGCTTACTTGCAGGAGTAGAAGAGAGCCCAGGTGAGATGGAAATCTACCAAGGACGTCAATTCAAGACATACCGTGGTATGGGTTCTGAAGCATCGATGAAACGCGGTAGCCAAGATCGTTACTTCCAAGAAGCAGACAAGAAGTTCGTTCCAGAAGGAATCGAAGGACGTGTCGCTTACCGTGGTAAACTCGGCGATTCGGTTTACCAACTCGTTGGTGGTATTCGTTCAGGTATGGGATACTGTGGTGCTGCCACGTTAGAAGAGTTGCGTGAAGAGACACAGTTCATCCGTATGACGGGCGCTGGCTTACAAGAGAGCCACCCGCACGATATTCAAATTACAAAAGAAGCATCGAACTATACACGTCAGTAAACAAAAGCCTCGTCTTTCTCTAGTAGAAAGGCGAGGCTTTTGTTCATGATGATTTATGCAAATCCCACGCGTCCATCAATAAGCGTAATCCTTCCATCAACTCTTGCTCAGAGAGACTCGCAAATCCAAGGACGATTTGAGGTGTATCGGAGAGGAGGGGTAACTGGGCGTATTGAGAAAGACCGTATACTTGGATGCCTTGTTGTTGTGCCCGCTTTACGAGCTCCTGCTCCGTCATTCCGTTCGCTACGGACACGACGACATGGAGTCCGGCACTTTCACCGGTCAATCGTAAGGCGGGAATTCGGCGAAGCGATTGGATTAAGACATCGAGTTTGCGACGATAGACTTTACGCATCCGGTTGAGATGTCGTTCAAAGTCACCCTCTTTCATGAAACGTGTCAAAATCGTTTGATCAAAGCGCGAGACACTACAGGTATAGTGTGATAGTTCTGTTTGATACCGTGCGCGTAAGACTTCGGGTAAGACCATATAACCAATCCGTAGTGAAGGCATGAGTGATTTTGAGAAAGTACTCATGTAAATCACACGATTGCTGTCCATGTTGTGCAAAGACGGAATCGATTTACCGCTGTAGCGGAATTCGCTATCGTAGTCGTCTTCGATGACAAAACGGGTCGGATCCATCGCTGCCCAGTTCAACAATTGATGTCTTCGATTGACGGACAGGATGCTACCGGACGGAAACTGATGTGCCGGTGTGACATACATGACATCGACGCTTGATTCCTGCAGTTGATCGATCCGTAATCCATTCGCATCGACACGAATCGGTTCGATCATTCGTTCATGATTCTCTAGTAAGAGGCGGGTCGTATGATAACCGGGATCTTCGATGCCGTATGTGACGTTTCGTCCTAATAAGAAAAGAACGATAGGCAACAGTTGCTCGACACCAGAACCAACAACAATCTGTTCTGGGGAACAGACGACACCACGGGAATGATAGAGATAGGTTGCAATCTCTTCGCGTAATGCTAGATCGCCTTGTGGATGACCGAGTGAGACAAGTGGATGGTGATCGGTATCGATGATGTCTTTGGCATACTTTCGCCAACGGGCGAACGGGAAAGAGACCCCTTCAATCTTACTTGGATGAAAATCATACGTAATAATTGGTTTTTCTTTGGTCGCACGCGGTTCAATGACGGGTGAGGTTTTGACGTAAGCAAGTTCCTCATAGGCAAGAACAAAATAGCCTTTACGTGAGATGGATTCGACATATCCTTCTGCGACGAGTTGTTGATAGGCAAGCTCAATCGTCGTTTGACTTAAGTTCAAAAATTGACCGAGTTTTCGTTTAGATGGTAATTTCGTGCCGTACGCTAAACGACCGGCAATGATTTCGTTTCGAATCTGTTGATAAAGTTGTTCATAAAGTGGTTTTTCCTGATTACGTGTGAGTTGAAATGATAGCATGTCCATCTCGTCTAACTCCTTCTTAATAAACTGACCTGTTGAAATCATCATAAACTGATACTTTTAAAAGTGTCAACGTTTCGTATACTAAAGGGGTGAAAGTCAACCAAGGAGGAATGGATATGGAACGTCAACAAGGAACGGATCGTGTCAAACGTGGAATGGCTGAAATGCAAAAGGGTGGCGTCATCATGGATGTCGTCAATGCGGAACAAGCGAAGATTGCGGAAGCAGCAGGAGCTGTTGCAGTCATGGCACTCGAGCGTGTCCCGTCTGATATTCGTCGTGACGGAGGTGTCGCACGAATGGCAGACCCGTTGATTACGGAAGAGGTACTCGGAGCGGTCTCAATTCCCGTCATGGCAAAATGCCGGATTGGTCATATCGTTGAGGCACGAGTACTTGAATCAATGGGGGTCGATTTCATCGATGAGAGTGAAGTCCTGACTCCAGCAGATGAGCAATACCATTTACTGAAGTCAGAGTTCACCGTGCCGTTCGTCTGTGGGGCACGTGATATTGGGGAAGCCGCTCGTCGCATCGCAGAAGGAGCCGCGATGATTCGGACGAAAGGCGAGCCAGGGACTGGGAACGTCGTCGAAGCTGTTCGCCATATGCGACAAATTCAAGCACAATTGAATCAGATTTTACATGTCAGTCCAGATGAATTGATGACATTTGCGAAAGAATGGGGTGCTCCGTACGAAGTATTACGTGATATTCGGACGCAGGGACGTCTACCGGTCGTCAACTTTGCAGCCGGGGGAGTCGCGACACCAGCTGATGCCGCACTCATGATGCATCTTGGGTCAGATGGTGTCTTCGTTGGATCAGGAATCTTTAAATCAGAACACCCAGAACGTGTCGCTCGGGCGATTGTCGAAGCCGTTACGTATAAAGATGATTTTGAGCGGATTGCGTCTTTATCCAAAGGACTCGGAACAGCGATGAAAGGGATCGATGTCACATCGATGCCGTTTGAAGAACGGATGGCGACACGCGGATGGTAATCGGTATTCTGGATGTTCAAGGCGCTGTCCGTGAGCATCAACAGCAGCTTGAAGGTCTCGGTGTCGATGTCGTTCTCGTCAAACAAGCGAGCGATCTCGACGGACTCGATGGACTCGTCTTACCAGGAGGCGAATCGACCGCGATGCGTCGATTGATCGAACGTTATGCCTTGCTGGAACCGCTTCGGGAAAAAGCGACGACGTTACCGATGTTCGGGACATGTGCCGGAATGATTCTGCTCGCAACTGCTGTTGAAGCAGGACAAAGTCATCTCAACGCGATTTCGATGACGGTCCGCCGGAATGCCTTCGGTCGACAAATCGATTCGTTTGAAGGACTGTTACCGGTTGAGGGAATCGAAGAGCCGATCGAGGCAGTGTTCATTCGGGCGCCATTGATTCTGTCTGTCGGGGAGGGAACACGAGTGATCGCGAAAGTCGGAGAGCAGATTGTCGCTGTTGAGACATCGCTACATCTTGCATGTTCGTTTCATCCTGAATTGACAGAGGACGATCGCTTGCATCGGTATTTTTTACAAAAGATTAAACAGCGGCAATCGGTTCGTTCATAAAGCGTGGAAGCATCTGACAGGTTCTACTGTCAGGTGCTTCTTTTGTGCTACACTATTCGTAAAACGAATGATTGAGTGAAGGAGAGACACGATGAAACGAATCTTACTACTCTGTTTAAGTGTGTTGCTAGTCGTAGGATTTCCTACAGCGGGACAAGCAGCACCTTCGATTCAAGCAGAGTCTTACATAATGGCCGATGCGGTCACAGGGAAAATCCTTCTTCAATCGGAAGCGGATGTTTCGTTGCCTCCTGCTTCGATGACGAAGCTGATGACGCTCTACCTCGTCAGACGACAAATCGAATTGAAAAAACTGACATGGGATCAAAAAATCACGCCGAGTGAAAAAGCCTTAAAGCTTGCGAAGACGTCCGGAATCGCGCGTGTTCCAGTTAAAGCCAAAACATACACGGTTCGCGAGATGTATAATGCGGCATTCATCAAATCGGCCAATGATGCAGCGGTCATGCTAGCCGAAACTGTCGCTGGTTCAGAAGCGACGTTCGTTGAAAAGATGAATGAGACAGCAAAGCAGTTCGGGATGAATGACACGGAGTATGCGAATGCATCTGGTCTGGATGCTGTCGATGCAACCCTTCCAGGAACGAATTTGATGACAGCGACCGATATCGCCTTACTCGTCATTCGCTATATCAAGGATTACCCGGATGTACTGGATGTGACGAACAAAACACAGATGAAGCTTGATGGAGAGGTTTTGAATAACTCGAATAAGATGCTCGCGAAGGAAAAATTCGCATATACCGGCATGCGGGGGATGAAGACCGGAACGACCGATTTAGCGGGCTACTGCTTTGCCAGTGTGACAACGCGGGATAATATGACACTTGTTACGGTCGTCATGCGGACGGATTCCGATCAAGCCCGTTTCAAGGAAACGAAAAAACTACTCGATTATGGATTTGCGACGTTTGAGCCGTTGACGTATTACGGAAAAGGAGAACGGATCAAAGATGTTCTTCCAATTAAAGGAGCAACCGTTCGAAAGCTAGACGTCGTCACGGACGGTTCGTTATACGTCACGGTCTTAAAACAAGCGAAGACGCGGGAACCACGGTTCGACTTCTCAAAAACAACGGCTCCCGTGACAAAACAAGAAGTCGTCGGTACGGTGCAGGTCGCGGATGATGGGATCTATCTACCAGGATTTGAGACACCCCGTGTGAATTTATATAGCGCAACTGCCGTTCCACTTGCGAGTGTTCCGACACGGCTCGTCCGCGCTTGGACGGCTTGGTCGAAGCAAATTGAACAAGCGATTCAACAATCGACTCTTGTCAACTTCCAAGGCGATGGTGTAAAGTAAGACTAATCTCATAAAGATGCTATGAACGGACCAAGTAGATGTATCGATACTGTTAAGAGAGCTAGTGGGTGGTGTGAACTAGTCAGATCGATGGATTGAATCGAGCCGGATCGCACACCTTGCGAACAAGGTGCGGGTACGCCCGTTATCGCGTCTTAAGTTGGCTAGATATGTCTAGCAATGAGGGTGGCAACGCGGATCCAGGTGATTCGTCCCTTTTCGGTAGGAATACCGGAAAGAGACGAGTCGCCTTTTTTTATGACATAAAGGAGGAATTACAGATGATTGATATTAAACGATTACGCCAAGATTTTGACGCCATTCAAGAAAAGTTAGCGCACCGAGGAGAGGACTTAACGGACATGAACCGTTTCCTCTCACTTGATGAGAAGCGTCGAGAACTGATTGCGCGGACAGAAGTGTTGAAAGCAGAACGAAATGAAGCGACGAAAAAAATTGCTGAACTCAAGCGCAATAAGGAAAACGCGGATGAAGCAATCGCTGCGATGCGTAGTGTCGGAGACGAGATCAAGACACTTGACGACGAGTTACGTGAAGTCGAAGCGACATTGAACCAGCTTCTCCTCGGTATCCCGAACATTCCACATGACAGCGTACCAGTCGGTTCTTCTGAAGACGATAACGTCGTCGTGCGTGAAGTTGGTGACAAACCAGCGTTTGACTTTGAAGCAGTTCCACACTGGGATTTGATGGAGCAATTAAAAATCGTCGACGTCGAGCGTGCCGGAAAAGTCACAGGTAGCCGTTTCGTTTTTTACCGCGGAGCCGGTGCACGTCTTGAGCGGGCATTGATCAACTTCATGATGGACCTCCATCAAGATCAGCACGGCTACACAGAAATCTTGCCACCACTCATGGTCAACCGTGACTCTATGACAGGAACAGGGCAACTGCCGAAGTTCGAAGAGGATGCGTTTAAAGTCGAAGAGACGAACTACTTCCTCGTACCGACAGCAGAAGTTCCGGTGACGAACATGCACCGTGAAGAAATCCTAACTGCAGATCAGTTACCGATCGGTTATGCGGCGTACAGCCAATGTTTCCGTTCAGAAGCAGGTTCTGCCGGACGCGATACGCGCGGTTTGATCCGTCAGCACCAATTCAATAAAGTTGAACTCGTTCGTTTCGTCAAACCAGAAGAATCTTACGAGCAACTTGAATTGTTAACAGGACAAGCGGAAACGGTCTTGAAAAAGCTAAAGCTTCCGTATCAAGTGTTGAGCATGTGTACAGCTGATCTCGGATTCACGGCTGCGAAGAAATACGACATCGAAGTCTGGATGCCAAGCCAAGGCGTTTATCGTGAAATCTCTTCTTGTTCAAACTTTGAAGATTTCCAAGCACGCCGGGCACAAATCCGTTTCCGCCGCGAAGCGAACGCAAAACCAGAATTCGTTCATACGTTAAACGGTTCTGCCCTTGCAGTCGGTCGGACAGTTGCTGCGATCTTAGAGAACTACCAGCAAGCGGATGGATCAGTTGTTATTCCAGAAGTGCTTCGTCCATACATGGGTGGTCTTGAAGTGATTCAAGCTTAAGTCAGAAGGGGGAGTAATCCCCCTTTCTGTATTTTAAAAAGTTTTTTTAGAAAAGGTCTTTACACGTTAAAAGGCAGATGCTATCGTAATTAATGTCAGGAAAACAGACAGGTCATCATTGATCTGGTAAGAAGTACGGAGGCGTACTCAAGTGGTTTAAGAGAACGGTCTTGAAAACCGTCAGGCGGCGAAAGCCGTGCGTGGGTTCGAATCCCACCGCCTCCTCCATTTTTATTTTTTTGACAACAACATGCACGTTTTATAGCTTGGAGGCGTACTCAAGTGGTTTAAGAGAACGGTCTTGAAAACCGTCAGGCGGCGAAAGCCGTGCGTGGGTTCGAATCCCACCGCCTCCTCCACTTCTTTTTTTTACCCAAAAATAAATATAATCATGGAGTCGTACCCAAGTCCGGCTGAAGGGGACGGACTCGAAATCCGTTAGGGGTCGCAAGGCTCGCGTGGGTTCGAATCCCACCGACTCCGCTTTTTATGAAGCATCTCAATTCTGAGGTGCTTTTTTGTTGCATCGATTTCTTCGTGCGTGCTATGGTTGCCTACGTGAAAAACGAAGAAGAGGTGGACGAAATGAACGAACAAACAAAAGAATCGTTGCTTTCGCATTATGCGATGACGATGACATATGTAAAAGACTTAGAACAGATTTCAGAAGAGACGTGGCGGACGTCGTATGCAGAAGGTAAGTGGACAGTTGCTGAGATCATCGGTCACTTATCACCATGGGATCGCTTCATGGTCGCAGAGCGTATTCCGTACTTGCTCGCGGGTGAACCATTCCGAGTCGCACCGGATAGCCAAGCGGTCAATGAGGAAGCGGCGAAGATGAGCCGTGAGCAGCAACGGATCTTGACGATTGATGAGTTTTTAGTCAGTCGTGACTTGTTGAGTCGTGCGGTCGAATTGATTCCGGAAGAACGCCTGCAGGACAAGGTCGTCATTAAAGACAAAGAATTGACGATTGGTCAATTCCTTGGAGCGATGGCTCAACATGATTTACACCATATGGAACAAATCAATCAAGTGATTGGTTAATGCGAGGGAGATGCGAAACGCGTCTCCTTTTTTGCGCAAAAAAAGATCCGCCTAAGAGGCAGATCTAATCAGTTAGCGTGTATTGGCAATACGAGCAACTTCAAGCTGCTTTTCAATCTTCGCGAGAATCCGGTCGATGGATTCTGGCTCGTTCAGTAAATCGTATTCGTCGATCGACAAGCGGAGTACCGGGCAGATTGTGAAGTTATTGATCCAGTTCGTATATCGTTCGTACATCTCTTCCCAATATTCGATTGGTGTCTGTTGCTCCATCTCACGTCCGCGAAGACGAATTCGTTCTAGTACTTGTTCGAATGAGCCTTCAAGATAGATCAAAAGATCCGGATGTGGGAAGAATGGTGTCATGACCATTGCGTCAAACAAACTTGAGTATGTCTCGTAATCCGTTGGAGACATCGTTCCTTTTTCAAAATGCATCTTAGCAAAGATCCCTGTATCTTCATAGATCGAACGATCTTGGATGAAACCACCACCGTATTGGAAAATCCGCTTTTGCTCCTTGAAGCGTTCAGCGAGGAAATAGATTTGGAGGTGGAAGCTCCAACGCTCGAAATCATGATAGAATTTATCCAAGTAAGGGTTTGTATCGACTTTTTCGAGTGACGTCCGGAAACCAAGGGCATCTGCTAATCCGTTTGTGATCGTTGATTTACCGATCCCGACCATACCGCCGATCGTAATGACGGCATCTGCCGGGATGTTGTATTGTTCGCGTAGCTTCAAGTTCATGCGTGGTTCGCTCCTTCATATAATTCGTTCCGGATCGTCGTCAAGACGTACTCGAGATCTTCCGGTCGCTTGACGAAGTCGAGTTCATCCCCGTCGAAACGGATGATTTTGACTTCCGGATGTT
This sequence comes from Exiguobacterium acetylicum DSM 20416, assembly GCF_000702605.1. NCBI lineage: Bacteria > Bacillati > Bacillota > Bacilli > Caryophanales > Exiguobacterium > Exiguobacterium acetylicum. The sequence goes on from NZ_JNIR01000001.1 coordinate 2,744,590, forward strand.
TGGCTTGGTATTCCGTGACGAATGTCTCGTAATCCTCGGCCAATTGTTCGAGATAAGCACGTGACATATTTTCTTCGATTTCTCGTCCGCGCAATGCCACACGTTTCATCAAGGTGTCGATGCTTGCGTTCAAATAGATGACAGCATCCGGTTTCGGCATGTCTGTCGTCAGGATCGAATAGATTTGTTCGTACTTCTCAAGATGCTCTACCTTTAGAGAGCGGTGTGCAAAAATCAAGTTCTTAAAGATATGGTAATCAGCAACGACAGAGCGTTGTTTACTGAGGTAATGACGTTCGATATCATCGAGTTGTTTGAAGCGATTGCACAAGAAGAACATTTCCGTCTGGAAGCTCCATTCTTCGATATCTTCATAGAACTTTCCAAGAAAGGGATTTTCTTCGACGATTTCGCGTAACATAGAAAAAGAGAAATGGTGACTGATGGCGTTCGCAAGTGATGTTTTGCCTACACCAATCGGTCCTTCAACCGTTATGAACATATACAATGACCCTCCGTTCAGCAAAGTGCAATTTATATTTTAGCACAAAGAAGTACGACTTGCTGAAGTTTCAAAAGGAGAATTTTTTTAGAGTGAGGAGTATCATCGATGGAACGACAGGAACACTATATGCGTCTTGCAATCGAAGAGGCAAAAAAGGCAGAAGCGATCGGTGAAGTTCCGATTGGATGTGTCATCGTCAAAGATGATGAAGTCATCGCGACGGGTTACAATCACCGGGAAACGGATCAGCAGGCGACGGCACATGCCGAGTTGATCGCGATTGAGGAAGCTTGCCAAAAGCTCGGGAACTGGCGACTTGAAGGGTGTGAGCTCTACGTGACGCTTGAACCTTGTCCAATGTGTGCTGGGGCCATCATGCTGTCACGGATCGAACATGTCATCTTTGGGGCCGTTGATCCAAAGGGTGGATGCTGTGGAACACTGATGAACCTAGTGCAAGACGATCGGTTCAATCATGTCTCAGAGCTGACGAGCGGTATATTAGAAAAAGAGTGTGGTGAGATGCTAACGACGTTCTTTCGGGAACTGCGCGCGAAAAAGAAAGCGCGAAAGCGGGCAATGGGTTGCATCACACCAGATGAAACAGTATAATGAAAAAGCACTGAAACAAGGTGCCACTAAAAATCGATAAACCATTTGCCGTGCTAGGTGGGGATGTAGCGGTTCCCTGTCACTCGCAATCCGCTATAGCGAGACTGAATTCCATGTCGAGGGATATGATTGGTGTGGTCTGCCTCACGTAAGTAGCGTTGACGTTTGAGTCCTACGCAACAGATACCCATGAACCAGGTCAGGTCCGGAAGGAAGCAGCCTTAAGTGGTGCTCTCTGTGTGTTGTAGGGGTGCTTGGACTGAGCAGGCTGCGTGAGTAACGCATGTTGAACATATTTCAGAATATGGTGCGCGGCAGTTTAATTTTTAAAGACAAGTCTACAGCCGGTTTCGGTTGTAGACTTTTTTAGGTAAAATAGAATGAGGAACTTAAAAAGAGGAGGCGCAAACTTGGCCTATCAAGCACTATACCGCGTGTACCGTCCACAACGATTCGACGAAGTCGTTGGACAAGCGCATATCACCCGCACAATCCAAAATGCATTGATGGAGGGACGGATGTCCCACGCCTATCTATTTTCGGGTCCTCGGGGAACGGGAAAGACGAGTCTTGCCAAAATCATCGCCAAAGCAATCAACTGTGAGCATGCTCCGGTCAAAGAACCGTGTAATACGTGCCCAACGTGTCTTGCGATTACAGAAGGATCAAGTCCGGACGTCTTCGAAATCGATGCGGCTTCCAATAACGGCGTAGATGAGATTCGGGAAATTCGGGATAAAGTCAAATATCCCCCTTCAGAAGCAGCTTATAAAGTCTACATCATTGATGAAGTGCACATGTTGTCGACAGGTGCCTTTAATGCCTTGCTCAAAACACTAGAAGAACCGCCGGCACACGCCATCTTCATCCTAGCAACGACAGAACCACATAAAATCCCGGCGACGATCATCTCACGTTGTCAACGTTTCGATGTGAAGCGGCATGAAGTTGATCAACTCGTAGAGCGGATGCAATATATCTTAAAAGACCAATCGATCGAGTATTCGGATACGGCATTACGATTGATTGCCCGAGCGGCGGATGGTGGTATGCGTGATGCGCTGAGTCTGCTCGACCAAGCGGTTGCATTTTCGAATGGTGATCTAAACGATGCGGCTGTTCTTGAAGTAACAGGGGCAGTAGAAGATGAAGCGTTATTGAATATTGCTCGTGCCTTACATGAACATCAAGTCGATCAGTTATTGCAGACGCTTGAAACGATGCAACGAGCGGGAAAAGATCTAAAACGTTTCGTTGAGGATCTCGTCTTCTTTTACCGGGACACTTTGTTGTTGAAAGCCTCTCCTACAGCTGTCGACTTGCTAGAGCGTGCTCGCCCAACGGATGAGTTCAAACAATTCGTTGAATCGATTGAAGCGGAGACGTGCTTTACGATCATTGATCAGTTACATGACTGCCAACAACAGATGCGATTGACGAATCATCCGCGGGTCCTCGTTGAGATTGCCTTCATTCAGATTGCGGAACAAGGGAGAACGACGGGACAGATCGTCCAATCGTTGCAACAGGAAGTCCGCGAGATGAAAGAACAGATGCATCAGTGGAAGTCAAATGGTGTTCCGGCTCAAGAAACGGCTGCACCACAAGCACAACCGAAACGAAAACAAGGACGACCGACCGTTCGGATCGCGAAAGAGCGCATTCGTCAAATGTTAGGGCGAGCAGAAAAAGCTCAGCTACGTGAGATTCAAGAGAGATGGGATCACATCTTAAAATGGATATTAAAAGAAGATGGACCAATTTACTCGTTACTTCATGAAAGTAAACCGGTTCTTTGTTCGGCGGATACGTTGCTGATTGAATTCGATGACGGTAAAGGATGGCACTTTGAACAGGTCATGACGAATGAACGAACACGTTTTGTGATTGAAGAAGCATTGTATGAAGTATGTGGCGTCAAACGCGAAATTTTAGCGATTCTTTCAAAGGATTGGCATGAACTGAAAGCAGAGTTTGTTGCTAAGCGAAATAGTAGTAGTATAGAAGAGAAGGAAACAAAACAAGAATCGAAGAGCGATCAGTTATTGTCCGAGACGCTTGGTCGTTTTGGTGATATCGTAGAGTTCGAAGATTAAATTCGAGGAGGAATACAGATGCGCGGAATGGGAAACATGAACAATATGATGAAACAGATGCAAAAGATGCAAAAGGATATGGCGAAAGCACAAGAAGAGCTAAAAGACTTAACAGTGACAGGTACAGCAGGCGGAGAGATGGTCTCAGTCGTTGCAGATGGTCATAAAAATATTGTAGATGTCATCATTAAAGAAGAAGTCGTCGATCCAGATGATGTTGAAATGATTCAAGATCTCGTCTTAGCTGCAACAAACGATGCTTTGAAGAAGGTCGATGAACTCGTCTCAAGTAAAATGGGGAAATTCACACAAGGTATGAATCTGCCGGGAATGTTTTAATTCGTAGGAGGAAACCACTTGCAATATCCTGAAGCGATTAGTCGTTTGATCGAAAGTTTTACGAAACTGCCGGGGATTGGTCCGAAGACAGCAGTTCGTCTAGCGTTTCATGTCCTTGATATGGAAGAGGACGATGTCTTAATGTTCGGAAAGGCATTGGTCAGTGCGAAGCGCGACATTGCCTACTGTAGTGTCTGCGGGAATATCACGGATCAAGATCCTTGTTATGTATGTACAGATAAACACCGAAACCGTACGATTGTCTGTGTCGTCCAAGATTCAAGGGATGTCATTGCAATGGAAAAAATGCGAGATTACCAAGGGTTGTATCATGTCTTGCATGGAGCGATCAGTCCAATGGAAGGAATCGGTCCGGAGGATATCAATGTATCTAGCCTACTAACACGTCTTCAAGCGGACGAAGCGATTACGGAAGTCATCTTAGCGACCAATCCGAACATCGAAGGAGAAGCGACAGCGATGTATCTATCGCGTCTGTTAAAACCAACGGGTATTCGGATCACTCGGATTGCCCATGGTCTTCCGGTTGGTGGAGATCTTGAATACGCAGATGAAGTGACGTTATCTCGTGCAATGGAGGGACGTCGCGAACTATGAGTTGGTTTCGAAAGAAGATTCGCAGTGAGTACGACCAGCGTTTGTTAGAAGAATTAGCAAAAGCAAAAGAAGATTATTTGATGAAGCGTCATCTCTTAGAAATCAGCTATGATGACTATGGTGATTTAGAAGCACAAATGAAGTTAGCGGAATCACTGTATTTCTTCTATATAAGCGAAGCAAAAAGAAGACGCGTCTCATTGATGATGAAGTAAACCGCAGCCATTCTTGTCTGCGGTTTTTACATGCTCTAAAAAAACTATAAGTTATTTTAATAAAGTAGTTGCACATGTCTAATTATCGTGATATATTAATTTATGTCCTTAAGAGGACGAGCGCTTACGGCAAACAAGTAAAAAACAATTTCAAAAAAGTTGTTGACTTCTTGTTTCAGACTTGGTATTCTAATTGAGTCGCCAAAACAGGCGCGGACGAACTTTGAAAACTGAACGATGAGGCAAAAAACGTATTCTATGGAATACAAACATGAATGAAGCGCAAGCTTCGTCAATCGTGACTTCGGTCACAAAAACGAGCAAGTCAAACACTTTATGGAGAGTTTGATCCTGGCTCAGGACGAACGCTGGCGGCGTGCCTAATACATGCAAGTCGAGCGCAGGAAACTGACGGAACTCTTCGGAGGGAAGGCAGTGGAATGAGCGGCGGACGGGTGAGTAACACGTAAGGAACCTGCCTCAAGGATTGGGATAACTCCGAGAAATCGGAGCTAATACCGGATAGTTCAACGGACCGCATGGTCCGCTGATGAAAGGCGCTTCGGCGTCACCTTGAGATGGCCTTGCGGTGCATTAGCTAGTTGGTGGGGTAACGGCCCACCAAGGCGACGATGCATAGCCGACCTGAGAGGGTGATCGGCCACACTGGGACTGAGACACGGCCCAGACTCCTACGGGAGGCAGCAGTAGGGAATCTTCCACAATGGACGAAAGTCTGATGGAGCAACGCCGCGTGAGTGATGAAGGTTTTCGGATCGTAAAACTCTGTTGTAAGGGAAGAACACGTACGAGAGGTAATGCTCGTACCTTGACGGTACCTTACGAGAAAGCCACGGCTAACTACGTGCCAGCAGCCGCGGTAATACGTAGGTGGCAAGCGTTGTCCGGAATTATTGGGCGTAAAGCGCGCGCAGGCGGCCTTTTAAGTCTGATGTGAAAGCCCCCGGCTCAACCGGGGAGGGTCATTGGAAACTGGAAGGCTTGAGTACAGAAGAGAAGAGTGGAATTCCACGTGTAGCGGTGAAATGCGTAGAGATGTGGAGGAACACCAGTGGCGAAGGCGACTCTTTGGTCTGTAACTGACGCTGAGGCGCGAAAGCGTGGGGAGCAAACAGGATTAGATACCCTGGTAGTCCACGCCGTAAACGATGAGTGCTAGGTGTTGGGGGGTTTCCGCCCCTCAGTGCTGAAGCTAACGCATTAAGCACTCCGCCTGGGGAGTACGGCCGCAAGGCTGAAACTCAAAGGAATTGACGGGGACCCGCACAAGCGGTGGAGCATGTGGTTTAATTCGAAGCAACGCGAAGAACCTTACCAACTCTTGACATCCCATTGACCGCTTGAGAGATCAAGTTTTCCCTTCGGGGACAATGGTGACAGGTGGTGCATGGTTGTCGTCAGCTCGTGTCGTGAGATGTTGGGTTAAGTCCCGCAACGAGCGCAACCCCTATCCTTAGTTGCCAGCATTGAGTTGGGCACTCTAGGGAGACTGCCGGTGACAAACCGGAGGAAGGTGGGGATGACGTCAAATCATCATGCCCCTTATGAGTTGGGCTACACACGTGCTACAATGGACGGTACAAAGGGCAGCGAGACCGCGAGGTGGAGCCAATCCCATAAAGCCGTTCCCAGTTCGGATTGCAGGCTGCAACTCGCCTGCATGAAGTCGGAATCGCTAGTAATCGCAGGTCAGCATACTGCGGTGAATACGTTCCCGGGTCTTGTACACACCGCCCGTCACACCACGAGAGTTTGCAACACCCGAAGCCGGTGAGGTAACCGTAAGGAGCCAGCCGTCGAAGGTGGGGTAGATGATTGGGGTGAAGTCGTAACAAGGTAGCCGTATCGGAAGGTGCGGCTGGATCACCTCCTTTCTAAGGAAAACGTCCCTTACGGGACATGCCCATCGTTCAGTTTTGAGAGCTCGTCTCTCAGTCTCGATAGAGACACTCGCACCTTGAAAACTGAAGACATCAACAAGACATCAAACTTTTAATTAACCATGTCATTAGACGTGTGTTCTTAGAATACCAACGCTAGATCAAGGTATGAAGGGCGTACGGTGGATGCCTTGGCACTAGGAGCCGATGAAGGACGCGACGAACAGCGATATGCTTCGGGGAGCAGTAAGTATGCTTTGATCCGAAGATTTCCGAATGGGGGAACCCACCATCTGTAATGGGATGGGACATGTTACATGAATACATAGTGTAGCGTGAGGCAGACCCGGGGAACTGAAACATCTAAGTACCCGGAGGAAGAGAAAGCAAATGCGATTCCCTGAGTAGCGGCGAGCGAAACGGGAACAGCCCAAACCGAAGAGCATGCTCTTCGGGGTTGTAGGACACTCTATACGGAGTCAAAAAGGAAGACAGTAGGTGAAGGACCTGGAAAGGTCGGCCGAAGAAGGTGACAGCCCTGTAGCTGAAACTGTTTTCCCTCCAGAGTGGATCCTGAGTACGGCGGGACACGTGAAACCCCGTCGGAATCCGGGAGGACCATCTCCCAAGGCTAAATACTCCCTAGTGACCGATAGTGAACCAGTACCGTGAGGGAAAGGTGAAAAGCACCCCGGAAGGGGAGTGAAATAGATCCTGAAACCGTATGCCTACAAGTAGTCAGAGCCCGTTAACGGGTGATGGCGTGCCTTTTGTAGAATGAACCGGCGAGTTACGATAACGCGCGAGGTTAAGCCGATGAGGCGGAGCCGTAGCGAAAGCGAGTCTGAACAGGGCGTTCAGTGCGTTGTCGTAGACCCGAAACCAGGTGATCTACCCATGTCCAGGATGAAGGTCAGGTAACACTGACTGGAGGTCCGAACCCACGCACGTTGAAAAGTGCGGGGATGAGGTGTGGGTAGCGGTGAAATGCCAATCGAACCTGGAGATAGCTGGTTCTCCCCGAAATAGCTTTAGGGCTAGCCTCGAGGTTGAGAGTTCTGGAGGTAGAGCACTGATTGGACTAGGGGCCCCCACAGGGTTACCGAATTCAGTTAAACTCCGAATGCCAGCAACTTATACTCGGGAGTCAGACTGCGAGTGATAAGATCCGTAGTCAAGAGGGAAACAGCCCAGACCGCCAGCTAAGGTCCCAAAGTGTATGTTAAGTGGAAAAGGATGTGGCGCTGCCTAGACAGCTAGGATGTTGGCTTAGAAGCAGCCACCATTCAAAGAGTGCGTAATAGCTCACTAGTCGAGTGGCGCCGCGCCGAAAATGTAACGGGGCTAAACATACCACCGAAGCTGCGGATTCCGTAAGGAATGGTAGGGGAGCGTTCCAAACCGCTGTGAAGCTGTACCGGAAGGAGCAGTGGAGCGTTTGGAAGTGAGAATGCCGGTGTGAGTAGCGAAAAGAGGGGTGAGAATCCCCTCCGTCGAAAGCCCAAGGTTTCCTGAGGAAGGCTCGTCCGCTCAGGGTTAGTCTGGACCTAAGCCGAGGCCGAAAGGCGTAGGCGATGGATAACAGGTTGATATTCCTGTACCGCCGATCCACCGTTTGAACAATGGGGGGACGCAGGAGGATAGTGACGCATGCGGATGGAAGTGCATGTGCAAGTTTCAAGACCGTCTGATTGGCAAATCCGTCAGGCACCAAAGTCAAGGAACGATGCGGAGTCCCGTAGGGACGTAGGTCACGATTTCACACTGCCAAGAAAAGCCTCTAGTGAGGGGGAAGGCGCCAGTACCGTAAACCGACACAGGTAGGCGAGATGAGAATTCTAAGACGCGCGGGATAACTCTCGTTAAGGAACTCGGCAAAATGGTCCCGTAACTTCGGGAGAAGGGACGCTCTACATGAGTAGAGCCGCAGTGAATAGGCCCAAACGACTGTTTAGCAAAAACACAGGTCTCTGCTAAATCGCAAGATGACGTATAGGGGCTGACGCCTGCCCGGTGCTGGAAGGTTAAGGGGATGGGTTAGCGCAAGCGAAGCTTTGAACCGAAGCCCCAGTAAACGGCGGCCGTAACTATAACGGTCCTAAGGTAGCGAAATTCCTTGTCGGGTAAGTTCCGACCCGCACGAAAGGCGTAACGATTTGGGCACTGTCTCAACGAGAGACCCGGTGAAATCATAGTACCTGTGAAGATGCAGGTTACCCGCGACAGGACGGAAAGACCCCATGGAGCTTTACTACAGCCTGATATTGAGGCTTTGTGCATGATGTACAGGATAGGCGGGAGACGTCGAGCCCGGAGCGCCAGCTTCGGAGGAGTCACCCTTGGGATACCGCCCTTCATGCATAGAGTCTCTAACTCGCAGCCGTCATCCGGCTGGAGGACCGTGTCAGGCGGGTAGTTTGACTGGGGCGGTCGCCTCCTAAACAGTAACGGAGGCGCCCAAAGGTTCCCTCAGAATGGTTGGAAATCATTCGTAGAGCGCAAAGGCAGAAGGGAGCTTGACTGCGAGACCTACAAGTCGAGCAGGGACGAAAGTCGGGCTTAGTGATCCGGTGGTTCCGCATGGAAGGGCCATCGCTCAACGGATAAAAGCTACCCTGGGGATAACAGGCTGATCTCCCCCAAGAGTCCACATCGACGGGGAGGTTTGGCACCTCGATGTCGGCTCATCGCATCCTGGGGCTGGAGTAGGTCCCAAGGGTTGGGCTGTTCGCCCATTAAAGCGGTACGCGAGCTGGGTTCAGAACGTCGTGAGACAGTTCGGTCCCTATCCGTCGTGGGCGCAGGAAATTTGAGGAGAGCTGTCCTTAGTACGAGAGGACCGGGATGGACGCACCGCTGGTGTACCAGTTGTTCCGCCAGGAGCATCGCTGGGTAGCTACGTGCGGACGGGATAAATGCTGAAAGCATCTAAGCATGAAGCCCCCTCCAAGATGAGATTTCCCTTTGAGTAATCAAGAAAGACCCCTCAGAGACGATGAGGTAGATAGGTCACGGGTGGAAGCATGGCGACATGTGGAGCTGAGTGATACTAATCGGTCGAGGCCTTGTTCTAGCAGATGCTTGTTGATGACTTCAGTTTTGAGGGCGCGAGCCCGTCGTCTGGTGACGATAGCCAAGTGGTCACACCCGTTCCCATGCCGAACACGGAAGTTAAGCACTTGAACGCCGAAAGTAGTTGGGGGCTTCCCCTTGTGAGGATAGGACGTTGCCAGGCTTTTGTTTTTTTAATAAAACAATTGACAGACTTACATAGATGTTTTATCATTATAGAAGTCGTCACCTTATACTTAAAACGGTCCTGTGGTGTAGCGGTTAACATGCCTGCCTGTCACGCAGGAGATCGCGGGTTCGAATCCCGTCAGGACCGCCATTTTAATATCGGCTTTGTAGCTCAGTTGGTAGAGCAAAGGACTGAAAATCCTTGTGTCGGCGGTTCGATTCCGTCCAAAGCCACCATTTCTTTTGCCGGTGTAGCTCAGCTGGTAGAGCAACTGACTTGTAATCAGTAGGTCGCGGGTTCGACTCCTGTTGCCGGCACCATTTTTATTTTGGCGATTGTGGCGAAGTGGTTAACGCACCGGATTGTGATTCCGGCATTCGTGGGTTCAATTCCCATCAGTCGCCCCATTTTTTAACTTCATATCATTTATGTGTCATTAGCTCAGTTGGTAGAGCATCTGACTTTTAATCAGAGGGTCGCAGGTTCGAATCCTGCATGACACACCATTTTTATGCGGGTGTGGCGGAATTGGTAGACGCGCTAGATTTAGGATCTAGTGTCTTTGACGTGGGGGTTCAAGTCCCTTCACCCGTACCATTTATATGCGGAAGTAGTTCAGTGGTAGAATACGACCTTGCCAAGGTCGGGGTCGCGGGTTCGAATCCCGTCTTCCGCTCCATTTATATTTGAATAGCATTATGCGGTCGTGGCGGAATCGGTAGACGCGCTAGGTTGAGGGCCTAGTGGTGGCAACATCGTGGAGGTTCAAGTCCTCTCGACCGCACCATATGATGCACCCTTAGCTCAGCTGGATAGAGTACTTGACTACGAATCAAGGGGTCGGGAGTTCGAATCTCTCAGGGTGCACTTTTCGGGAAGTAGCT